>JANMXV010000777.1:0-2814 GCA_031381325.1 Betaproteobacteria bacterium
TTGCAACGGGGCATTTTCGACATGGTGTCGGCCGTAATCGGCCCGGCGTAGGTGTTGAGCAGAGCATCGCAATCGGCCGCTTCCGCGACGAATTGGTCTGGCGTTTTGGTTTGCAGCGCGGTCAACTCGGCCAAACCGGCCAGAGTTTTTTTCTCGACTTCGAGTGACTCCCACACGTAATCCGTCAGTACTACTTTTGCCAATCCGGCCATAGTATCACCTAAGTGAATATCGTTTAAAAACAATTAGTTATAGATATTAGCATTCCAGCAGTTCGGCGGCTGTTTGCTTGCGAGTATCGCCAGTATATTATCCACCACCACATTCGCCATCGACTCACGCAACTCACGCACGGCGCTGCCCATGTGCGGCGTACATACCACGTTGTTCATGCTGAGCAAATCGGGATGCGGGCGCGGTTCGTTTTCAAATACATCAAGCCCGGCACCCGCAATGCGTTTGTCTTTCAACGCCTGCACCAAGGCCAATTCGTCGATAACCGCACCGCGTGCGGAATTGATAAGGTAAGCAGTGCGCTTCATCAGTGCCAACTGTGGCGCGCCTATCAGGTGGCGTGTTTGCGGCGTCAGTGGCACGTGCAGCGATACAAAATCAGCGTCACTGAACACCTGCTCAAACGGCACCCAGGTCGCGCCCAACTCGTGCTCCCTGTCCGGCGTGAGGCGCTTTGGATCGTGATAAATCACCGGCATGGAAAACCCTCGCGCGCGCTGCGCCATGGCGTAGCCTACACCGCCGACGCCGATCAACCCCAGGGTTTTGCGCGACACCGTGCCGCCTTCGACATAGTTGGATTGCGATCCCGGAAACACGCCGCTGCGCATCACGCGGTCGCCCTCGGCCACGCGACGTACCGTGGCGAGCAGCAGCGCAAACGCCAGATCCGCGGTAGCGTCGTTAAGCAGCAGAGCAGGGATAACCGTCACCGGCAGTTTGCGCGCGGTGGCAGCTTGCGTGTCGATATCCGCTGGCGTGATGGTCATCGAGGCAATCGCCTTCAAATCCGCATTGGCGTTGATGATGTCGGCGTCGATCTTGTCGTGCAGCAGGCAGAAAATAATGTCGTGCTCGCGCGCGGCTTTCAGCAGTTCCTCTTTAGTGGCGATGTGCAGCGGGTCACTGTTGATGGTGAGATCAGCAACTTTTTCAAGGCGTTCGATTGCACTTGAGGCAACCGGCTGCGTGAGATAGATACGGGGGCGCATCGCTCGCAAGGACCTACACCATCCAGCGCACAATGCCGGCAACGCCATCTACCGCCACTTGAGCGCCATCCGGGATAGTGGTGGTGGCATCGGCCACGCCCAGCACCATGGGTATGCCGCGCTCACGTGCAAGGGAGGCGAGGTGAGAGGTGCTGCCGCCGAGTTCCGATACCACGGCGGACACGTTGTTCAGGATGCGGCTCAGTGCCGGCCCGGCGCTTTTGGTGATCAGCACATCGCCCGGCGCCACATGCGCGAGCTCGCATTCGCAGTTCACCACTCTTGCGCGCCCTGTGCCCCAGCCCACGCCGGCGGGTTGTCCGCGCAGACGCGGATGATTGCGCCAGATTTCATCGGGCACTTTTTCCTGCGTGCCGACGTGCAGCGGGCGCGCTTGCAGCATCTTGATGCCGTCATCGTCCATCGCCCATTCGATCTCCACCGGCAGCCCCATGATTTCTTCGGCCCGGCGCAGCATGCCGCCCAGCCGCGCAACTTGTGCGTCGTTGAGGCAGCGCTTCGGAACGGAATTCTTTTTCGGCGGCGTGAACTTGCGGTGCATGCAACCGACGGCGTGATATTTCGGGCCGACTGCCGCTTCAGTGAGTTCGGCATCACGCGACAGCAGATAGCGGTCCGGCGTAACTTCGCCCTGGGCGATGCTGGAACCGAGGCCCCAAGTTGCGTTGATCAGCATGCCGCCATCAACGGTCTGCGACAGGCCGCCGCCCGCAGCCAGCGCCGGAATCAGCGGCTGAATGATCAGCGCCATCGCCGTATCTGCCGGATCGAGATCGTGCGTGGCCATATAACGCAACGCGCGCGTGGACCACAGCGCCGCCCAGCAGGCGCGGATCGCGGTCTGAAAATCAGTTTCGTCTTCGAGATCAAGAAAACTCTCGAATTGCCCGGCAAAGCTGGAACCGAAACGATCTTCCACCAGCGCGGAGGACCGCACCACGATGGGTAAGCCGTGTTTGGCTTTGATGCTGTTCCACACCTCCAGTAGCGGCCCTAGAATTTCCGGTGTAATCGGCTCATCCATCAAACCGAGCTTCATATTGAGCGCGTAACGTCGTGCCTGCGCGCCGTCGTCCGCGGCGAACGCGCCGCGCGCGGATTCTTCCAGGCCCAGCGCTTTGATTTGCAGCCGGTACGCGTCGGCGGATAAACAGTAGCCGCCGGGCGTCGGCAGACCCGCATGCGCGAGCTTTGCGAGGTTTGCGCCTTTAGGGCCAAAGCGCGTGGCGTCGGCAGCTTCGGGAGCTGAGAGGGGAACTAACAATGTAGACATCAATGACTCTTAACCTTCGCGTGAATCGATCACCAGACGCAATACGCCGTTGGCGTTGCCTTCGTATTCCTTGAACGCCCGATCGGTTTGTGAAAGCGGAAATTTTCCTGAAACGAAACCTATGATATCGATCTTGCCGCTGGATACCAGATCGATCGACGGCGCCATATCCGTGGGATGCAGGGCGCGTGAGCCGATGATGCTGATTTCCTTGTAATACAACGGAAACGTCGTAAACGTGGTGCAACATTCGTGGCTGACGGCGTACGGTGACAGGCGGCCGCCGGGTTTCAA
>JANMXV010000814.1:0-2160 GCA_031381325.1 Betaproteobacteria bacterium
ATTTATGTATTTTTTGCCACTCTCCCACAAGCGTAAGTCGTCGCAGCCGATCCTGTATTCGTGGCGTGCGTAAGTCTCGATAACGTATTCGAAGCATGGGCGATGGAATATCCATAGCTGTGCGGCGAATCAGTTTTCAGATGGTCGCTTGTATTGTGCAATCGCACGTTGCAGTTGGTCACGCACGGAGAGGCGAAGCGCATCAGGCGCAATCACTTCAACCGCTGCGCCGTGGCGCAGTATGTCCATAATCAACTCTTTGTCTTCACGATACGGGATGCGCAATTCGTATTGCCCATCGGTGAGAAATTGTCCGGCCTGTTGTGGGTGCCAGCGTTCGTCGGCCACCCAACGCGCGCGTTCGGCTGAAAAACGCAGCACGGCTGTTTTGTTCGCTTTGCCTGCAAATATGCCATAAGCACTGGCGTAGTGTTCGTTGAGCTTCGCTTCATCGATCTCGTCGGCGGGAATGTCGAGTTCTATGGCATGTCGGATGCGGTCAATCGAGAAGTTACGCAGCTCTTTGCGCAGATGGCACCATGCATCCAGATGCCAGTTGTCGCGATAATGTACGATACGCTGAGGCGAGATATCGCGTTCAGTGAGCTTGCCGCGTCCGCGTCCGTCGTAGGCGATATGCAGCCGGCGGCGCTGCAAGGTCGCTGCGGCAGCGGTATCAAAGTATTTGCCGGTAGCCCGCGCCGCCATGCCCAATACGCGGATGCGCTGCGTCGCCTCGGCAAGTCCGAGCCGTTTGTGTCCCAGCAGTTCAGTGATGCGGCGGGTGAGCGGGGCAAGGTAGTCGCCGAGCAGGCCAGGTTCCAGTGATTCAAACAAACGCTCAAATACCAGCAGCGCCTGCAATTCTTTTGCGTTGAACCACAAGCCGGGCAGTTCGTAGGCGCCGCCTTCTGTGCTGTAGTAATACCCACTGGATTCTTTATCCCATTCAATCGGGGCGTGCAAGTATTCCTTCATGGCGCTGATAAGCCGATAGACGGTTGATTCGGCGCAGTCGTCGAGTTCATGCGCCAATGCGTCGCGGGGGATAGGTGTGCGCCGCCGTTTGAGGATGGTGTGTATCCGATATATCCGGTCGAACTTGTCCACGGCGCCTCCCATCGCCCGGAAATTCTCAGTTCTGTGTTTGCGAGCGTGATTCGCTAATTTACAGCAGATTCGTGTAAGCGCTTCTCGTGAAAGAAAATGCTGCGACCGGGAATGCGGCATCACCGCTAGGGATTGGCGTCGTTCACACCGGCGGTGCTACCATATCGCGTCACTACAATTTATTCTGGAAGACGCCATGGCAACCGTATTGAAAGAACTTGAAGAACAGGCGTTGCGGCTGTCACCGAAAGAACGCGGCGAGCTGATCCATCGACTGATCGTCAGCCTTGAGGGTGATGCGGAAGAATCACCTGAGGCCATCGCCCAGGCATGGGACGAAGAAATTGCACGTCGCGTAGCGGACATGGATGCGGGTAAAACCGTCTGGATTCCGGCGGAAGAAGTTTTCGCACGAGTGGATGCCTTAATCAAGAACTCCCGCTGACTCGCGCAGATAACAAAAACAAGACCAGCCCGTTTCATCCGTTATTCAAGACCCGGAGCACAATTGAACTCTGATCAAACCTGGCCGCAAATCAAAGCCTGGCGCAAGCAGCAGCGCGCCGCATTGATTGCCCGCCGCATTGCGGTCCCGCAGGATCTGCTGCGGCAGTGGAATACGGCGATCAGCGAACTGATTGCCCACGGATTTCCCGTGCTCGCCGGCATGACCATAGGCTTTTGCTGGCCCTTCAAAAGCGAGTTCGACGCGCGTTTTGTGATTCGCCGATTTCGCGAACGCGGCGCCACTGCCGCCTTGCCGGCGGTAGTGGCAACGGCGCAGCCGCTGCAATTCCGCAAGTGGTGGCCGGGAGCGCCGATGACGCCCGGCGTGTACGACATTCCGGTGCCCGATGGCACTGAACTTGTAATCCCGGATGCCGCCATCGTACCGATGAACGGCTTTGACGAGCAGGGTTACCGGCTGGGCTACGGCGGCGGCTACTTCGACCGCACGCTTGCCGCTGCTGCGCCACGCCCGCTCACCATCGGCACCGGCTTCGAGCTTGCACGGCTGCCGACGATACAGCCGCAGGCACACGACATTGC
>JANMXV010000851.1:0-1395 GCA_031381325.1 Betaproteobacteria bacterium
TGCAATAACTCCATCCCCAGGTGCTGCAGATTGCCGACACCCGACGAAGCAAAACTCAATTTGCCGGGACTGATCTTCGCCAGCGCAACCAGTTCTTTCACGTTTTTCGCCGGCAGCGATGGATGCACACTCAACACCATGCGGCTGGCGTTGAGCAGGGTCACCGGCGCGAGATCGCGCTGCGGATCGTACGGCAGTTTTTTAAACAGCGTCGGGTTGACCGTGATCGGCCCCGCGTTACCGAGCAGCAGGGTGTAACCATCCGGCGCGGATTTTGCCGCCACTTCGGCGCCGATATTGCCGCCGGCACCGCCGCGATTTTCAACCAGCAGCGGGTGCCCCCAGATTTCGGTAAGCCGCTGGCCGAGGGTGCGCGCAATGTCGTCGTACGGCCCGCCCGCCGCGTACGGCACTACAATGCGCACCGGCTTCGCCGGGTACCCTTGTGCGGCGGCTGCACCGGCAACGAGGATAGCGGCACACACGGCGCAACCGTTGCGAATTTTTTTACTCATCACTGCATCTCCTCGTTCGGGTCTGACGCCCGCGTTCTCAATGGCGAAGTCTAACACTCAGCCGTAAGGGAAAGGCCTGCCCTGAGCCTGTCGAATTGGGCTGCGCGTGTAGCGATACAGCGACCAGCGCCGCAAACGAAAATCAGCATGCGAATCCATTATTCACAGCAGCCATCGATCCTCGGAAAGCGCAACCCTCTTGCCGTCATTCTGGCGCATGCCAGAATCCAGTACGTGCAATCATGCACAGCATCTGGAATCAATATCCTTCGGATCGAGTTACGCACTGGATTCTGGCCTCCGCCAGAATGACGGATTGCGTTGCTTTGGGGTGCGGTATGGAAGGATGACGCTGCGTCCATTCGCGCTGGTGTGAACAGAAAATCCCCCTGAGAGCCGCCGAGCAGCGCAGCCGTGCCGGGGGAAGTCGGCGAGGACTGTCTGAGTCCTCGCGACCTTTGCGAGGGCGAGTTCCGCAGCCGCCCGGCGTAGCGAGCAGCGCAGGGTAGCCCGCAGGGCCGGCGAACCGGGGGCCGCCTTCTTTGGGTTACCCCAACAACTCGCACCACGCCTTGAGATTGGCAATCGGAATAATTTCGTTTTTGAGCCAGGGATCGCGCATCCATTTCTCGTGATCAGACCCTCTGCCTCGTAGCCACCATTCGTAGGGCGGGTTAGGCGCGTCTTTTGCGCCGTAACCCGCCGGCACGCGTATGATTAATCGAGATCGCGGGTTGTAACCCGCCCAACAACATCTATTTAATCGCCAGCGGATTCACCGGCGACCCCACCGCACCCGTAATCGGCAACGCAGGCGCCACGAACAGAAATTCATACCGCTTGTCCGCAGCACAATCCTTTGCCAGCTCGGTGAGGTGAA
>JANMXV010000856.1:0-4361 GCA_031381325.1 Betaproteobacteria bacterium
ACGGGGTTTGTGCTTTACGCCCTGATCGATGCAGTGGTGGATCGCTATTTCCCCTTGATCGATGCGCTGGAAACTGAACTCGAGTTGCTGGAGGAGCGCATGTTTGCCGGCGGCTCCGCACGTGCCAATGTTGAGGAAATGTACGCACTGAAGCAGAAACTGATGGTCTTGAAGCACGCCGTCGGTCCGTTGCATGAGGGCGTAGGTAAACTCACCGGCGGGCGGGTGCCGTATATCGTCGCCGGCACGCAGGAGTATTTTCGCGACGTCTACGACCATCTTTCGCGTATCAATCAGTCGATCGACGCCCTGCGCGAAATGGTGACTACCGCGCTTTCCGTCAATCTGTCGTTAATCACGGTGCAGGAAAACGAGACTACCAAGCGCCTCGCCGCTTGCGCCGCGCTGGTGGCGGTGCCCACCCTCATTGCCGGCATCTATGGCATGAACTTCAAACACATGCCCGAACTGGATTGGCAGTTCGGTTATCCGCTCGCAATTGGAATCATGGCCGTGATCGACATCTACCTGTTTTTCCGCTTCAGAAAATCCGGCTGGCTGTAATATCCGCCTGCAGTGGGGGTGGTCCGGTGTTTGCGCGGCAATCACGGCTATGACGATTTGCGTATGGACACGGCCAGGGGGCTGGTTTTTAGCGGCGTCCTACGGCAGTGCGCTCCTTAGGGCGGGCCGTTCCTTCGGCAAACAAATCCTTGTTGCTCGTTTCCCATTCCGTAACCTGGCGCTCTGCGTCATCTTGTGCAATGCCGTAAATTTCCTGAATTCAGCCACCGTCAGAGTGGCGCCTCAGCATCGACAACAGATTAAGGCAGATTAAATGTGCGATCCGCTGTTTGTCGCGGGGCGTGTGCTTGCGCCGGAGTTGCCGGCAGAGCACGCGGGCCGCTGTTAATTCAGGCGGGGGCTTAACCTTGACTGCCGGATCTCGCCTAGGAAACGGCATCTTCTCAAATAAATCACCGGATGTACCGGCTGTGCTTATGAAATTTTCCATATTCCACCTCGCAAATGCGAAACGGGCTGTTTTCAGAATGCGCGCCGTGCGTAGATGCACAATGCGCATTATCTTATGCACAATGCGCATTATCTTCGACCAGAATCTTCATAATTAGTTTCTACCTCGTCACCTCGAAAAACTGTGCGCTAAGGCACATATAGCGGAAGATTATTGACCTGCTGCCCTGTAAGAAAACAATCGATACGATGGCAAAATTGTTTGAGGATGCGCGGAAAATCCATTGCAGATCAATTGTTTGATGAGGGCAGTTCAAGTAGCGTATCAATTGAGCGCTGCACCAACTGAATACTGCGCGTCACAACTGTCGTTCGCCAACTTTCTGTACGCGGGCAAAAGAACTCCACGAGTTGCTGCTTCACCCGCTCGGTTGATGGGGTTTCTGGCCGTCCCCAGTGATGCGCTTGATTTTCCGCGCGCAGGCCCGCAAGCACGCGCAGCGGATTGTAAGTGCCGAACTCGACCGCCGCGTAGAGATAGTCCCGGCTGCGGTTTCGCGCCACGCACCACTGTCCGAAACTCCCGCGTGTGCGGTACGCCACATTGGGTGTGTGAGTACACTCGAAAGCAGCCGGCCCAAAGCAGCGGCTCAGCCGCTGGTGCTGTGATTCACTGAGCGGATAGTCAATCAAAAGTTTGCAGGTCGCCCACGCACCCAAACCGGTATGAAAATCGAGATGCATGACGCGACGGCCGTCAGCCAGCCATCTGTCGTAATGGGTCGAGAGAATCTCGTGCGTGCGTGACGGCCTGTCGCCGCCGTAGAAGAGTCCTTGCTGGTAATCGTATTGCCCGGATGCAATGGACTGCTTTAGTGCGGGCATGCCGTAGCGCGCAATAGCCAGCAGGAATTTCAGTGTTACAGGCTCCCAGCGCGATGGGGCGCGCTGAGGATTCAATAGATCGTTTAGCCGGGAATAGCCAGCGGGGCTTCCAATGAACGATTCCCCGTCCAGCAGCAGATTTCGATTGAGATCGACGTTCATTTCATTCACGCGCCGGCGCCACGCGAAACCAAACGGGTTCAGACCGTGCAGGAACACGCAGCGTATGGCCGGAAGGGTTTCTCTGCGGGCGCTCCATGCGCGGAGTAGGGCGAGTTGCACGGCCGAGCCGACGAAACCTTCAACCCCGTGTAACCCGCTTGAAATGACCAGCGCACCCTCGGTATGGATTCCCGGCGTTATCGCGACGTCGATGGTGAGATCTTCTCCATCGGGGCCGGTCTGATGGATTGAATGGGCCTCTAGCGCAAGGCCCAGAGTGGCGGCGGCTTCGCGGAAGCGCTGGCGGGCGGTGGCGTAGTCAGTGGCAAAAAGCGTTGCTACGTCCACCATACCTCCAGTCGCGCCGCTAATAAATCATCCAAGGCCATGATTGCTAATTTGAGATTTTCGGTATCGATAGTAATCGAAGCGGTACTTGAAACGTGAATTGCGCCTTGGGCCTCCAAAAGTGCAGTCTCCATCGTTATCCCCAATCTCCGTGCTGATTGCTATGATGGCGGCTTTAGTCGGAAGACTTTGAAGTTTCCTTAAACTGGCGATTCTGTGGCAATGGCAAAGAAAAATTTTATTCTGCAGGGATTTACACCCAAAACACACGCCCGCGCGGTGCGCGAGCTGTTCGATGTTCCTGACATCAAGAGAGTGATACTGAGCGTTGCTTTCGTAAGCGAAAGCGGGGTGCAGCAAATTGAAGCGGCGCTTCGAGCGCACGCAGCATATGTGACTGTGTTCGCAGGAGTCCGCAACGACATTACTTCTCACCAGGGCCTTACGCTGCTACACGGTATCGGAGTCAAGCTCTATACGGTTGATACAGGCTCCCGGATGGTTATTTTCCATCCCAAGCTGTATTTAGTGCGCGGGAAAACTCGCGCCCGTTTTGTGGTCGGTAGCGCGAACCTCACTCTCGGTGGATTGAACAACAACATCGAAGCCGGAATGCTGCTTGATTTCAATCTGGCTGCGTTCTGAAGGGCATTAGCCACGGCGAGTTCGATTTGGCAATTCGCCATACAACCAGCACTACGAGCACAACCTACAAGCAGAAGAACGCCCTAACGCGCTTGAGTTGGGGGCCGATGCGCGAGTATATTGCCCGAGCGGATTTAATCGGTCGCACTTTAGCGCTTTACCGCGATAAGGTTGACCCGTCTCGGTTTGTTTTGGAAATTGACTAGATTAAGTCCGTCGATGGCTCGCTCGATGTGCGATGCCTGCGATCCTTTAACTTGCGCCACCCTTCAAGTACACATTCCTGCTTTGCGCGTGACAAGCCCATGGCCCCTAACACGGCTTTGCCCTGTTGCGAAAGCACCTGAGACGTAGGTAAATTACGGATGTCCTCATCCAAGTTCGCAAGATCAATATTTGCTGCTTTGGGTAACGGCACTACAAGCCGCTCAATTTCAGAAGGGATCAATTCGAGAACGCCACCGCCATAGTGGCGGCCTTCCAGTTCCGCGCTCAGGGCAGTAAGCGGATTGACAAAACAACCAACAAGTTTTTCTGCACCAACATCACGTGTGCGTATTCGGTAAGCCGTATCCGTTGTGTACGCACCGATGCGATTTAGAATAAGGCGTGGTGTGTTATGCGAACGCTTTAGCATGCCAACCTCGGTCGAGTAGACGGACGGCACGGTGTACCAAGGCGAACGCACACGGCATTTGTAGCGCGTGTGCAAATCTTGTCGTACTCCCAATTCGATATAAGCACTTACCTCCGCATCGATTTCTGCTGCGTTATTGCGGAACCACAGAAAATTGGTAGGGTTTCCCTTGGCTGCGTTTGCGGCATGCTGCCGCTCGTCATAAATAATCCCAGGGCAGTGTTCGCTACGTCCGAACATCGGGTGTGCCCATTTCTCAAGCTGAAAATCCCTGACAACATCGTCGGGGACGAGAAAGAACTTATTCGCGCCAGTAACAATTCCCACATCGACTTTGGCAATATCCGTGAACCGATGTACTTCCTTATGCCGCTCAAGCTCATCGAACAGCGCGCGCGTTTCCAAGTCGAGTAATGCTCGTGTCCATTTGCCTTGAACAGTCTTGCCATTGATAGACTGCGGCGCGTTGAACACGGTCGACGGTTTGAGTCGAAGAAACTCCCGCCCTTTAACCGGATACATGCCAAGCCCCTCGCTTATTTCCGCTTCACTATGTTTCTTCTCTGCAAGCAAGATTACCGCTCCTTGCAGAGTCTCGCTGAACCACAATTCCTCCGGGTCGATGATTACCAGACGACGGCATTCACGGCCAAGGTAGGTGCGCAACGATTGCGCATGTGTAACGTGCATGATCTCTGCTGGAACCACC
>JANMXV010000861.1:0-1162 GCA_031381325.1 Betaproteobacteria bacterium
CTGAGCCTGTCGAAGCGGTTTGCGCGACGGCCGATACTGAAACTAAAAACGCCAGTAGGGATGCAACTGCATTGCTTTTCATGTTCATGACGGTGCCTTTTCCTTTTGGGGGCTATCCTGAGGCACGGCAAATATAGACCAAAAGGTACGGCGTTGCTTGCAATCATTGGAGCGCGCAGTGGCGACGGCGATGCTTTGTCCGGCATAATGACCGGATCCGCTTCATCATGGAATCAGGGGAATATGCTATGCCGCACCAATACATCAAGGTTGAAGTCAACGACTTCGTCGCCACCGTGGTTATGGACCGTCCGCCGGTCAATGCGCAAAATTCGCAGTTCCGTCTGGAGATGATGGAAGTCTTCGATGCCTTCAACGATCGCGATGATGTGCGCGTGGCGATCCTGACGGGCGCCGGCAAGGTGTTTTCGGCAGGCGCGGATATCAAGGAACGCATCGGCCTCGTCAAAGAACCCGGTGATTACTGGCGGCACAACCGCGCTGCGCGTGAATACACCAACTGCATTCGCGAGTGCGCAAAGCCGGTGATCGCTGCCGTCAATGGCGCCGCGCTGGGCGCCGGGTTCGGCTTGATGGCGGCCTGCGACATCATGATGGCGTCCGACAATGCGGTATTCGGCATGCCCGAGATCGATGTCGGCCTGGCCGGTGGCACGTCGATGTTGACGAATCTGGTGGGCAAATCGCGCGGCCGGCGCATTGTATTCACCGGGGATCGCATTCCGGCGCAGGAAATGTACCGTCTCGGCGTGATCGAGTGTTGCGTACCGCGCGAGGCCTTGATGGAAGAAGCGCTGAAAATGGCCCGCAACATCGCCTCCAAAAGTCCGCTCGCCATGCGGCTTGCCAAGCAGGCCTACAACGTATGCGAGAACATGCCGCAACGCGACGGTTACCGCTTTGAACAAAACATCACTGAGCAGTTGTCGCATACCGAAGATGCAAAAGAAGCCCAACGTGCTTTTGCCGAAAAGCGCAAGCCGGTGTTCAAGGGGCGCTAGGCGTGATTGCCTAACGGGTCAAGTCACGACTTTTGAAGTTCAATCGACGCGCGCGCCCGAAGCCTTCACCACCTTGCCCCACTTGGCGACTTCGGCGCGTGTGTAGGCGGCGGCGTCCTGCGGCGTGCCGGACAGCGGTT
>JANMXV010000016.1:0-5393 GCA_031381325.1 Betaproteobacteria bacterium
GGTGCGGAAATTACCGGCGTCGATGTCAAGGCCATGGATGAGGCCACGTTCGGCAAAACCTATCAAGCGTGGCTCGACTATAACGTGATTGCCGTGCGAGATCAGGAACTGGAGATTGAGGACTATCCGCCCGAGGAAGATCGCATTCATTGGCGTGTCTCGATCAAAAGTGCCTGACATTATGAAACAGAGAAAAGCCTGATGTTGTTCAGAGTCCTGGCATGCGCCATCGCATTCGCCGCCGGAATGGTCCGCCCCCGAACAATTGCGGGAATTCTTGCGCGCGGAAATCAAAAAGTTCGCCGAGGTTATCGAGATTGCGGGCGCGAAAATAGATTGATTGAATCCGTAGATGGAGTGAGGGAGGCTTTTGAATAAGGTCACGTATGCTGAAATTGAAATCACTTGTGCTTTGTGCGGGTTTGCTGCCACTGGCTTTTTTCGCGTCAGGAGTCAAGGCTCAAGAAAAACCCATCGCCGACAGTTACCCGTCGAAACCGATCCGCTTCATCGTGCCGTACGCACCCGGCGGGCCGACGGATGTGCTGGCGCGCATCCTCAGCCAGAAATTCACCGAGCGTTGGGGGCAGCCGGTGATTGTCGAAAACCGCTCGGGAGCGAATGGGGCAATCGGCGCGGAGCTGGTGGCGAAATCCGCAGCAGACGGTTACGTGCTTTTTCTGGGCAACACCAGCATCCTCACCATCAACCCGGTGATCTACAAACGCTTGCCCTACGACGCCGAGCGACATTTTCAGCCGGTTAATCTGACGGTAGCCGCGCCGCTGCTGCTGACAGTGCATCCTTCGACGGGTGTGAAAACGGTGCGTGACATGATCGCGTTGGCTAAAGCGCCGGGTTCCGCGCTGACTTACGCGTCTTCGGGTACCGGCGGCGTTGCGCATATGTCGGGTGAGCTGATGAAGGTGCTTGCGCGGATCGACCTTATACATGTGCCGTACAAGGGCGCGGGGCCAGCGGCAACGGATCTGATCGCCGGTCAGGTGGCGATGACCTTCACCAGTACCGTGTCGGTGATGCAGTACGTGAAGGCAGGGCGGTTACGCGGCATAGCCGTGACGACACCCAGGCGTGCGCTCACGCTGCCGGATATACCGGCCATTGCGGAAACTGTTCCGGGTTACGACG
This sequence comes from Betaproteobacteria bacterium, assembly GCA_031381325.1. Classification (GTDB taxonomy): domain Bacteria; phylum Pseudomonadota; class Gammaproteobacteria; order Burkholderiales; family SG8-41; genus UBA5216. Next base: position 1,150 of record JANMXV010000016.1, read on the forward strand.
TGAGTCCGTGGTACGGCGTGCTGGTGCCGGCGGGGACTCCTATGCCTATAGTGAATAAACTACATGCGGAAATTGCGCGCGTTGTGAGTGCGCCGGACATCGCACAACGATTCGCCGCGGATGGCGGTACGGTGGTCAGTCACGGCCCGGATGAATTTGCCAAAATTATTTTGGCCGAACGCGCGAAGTGGGCGCGCGTGGTGCAGGCTTCGGGCATCAAGGCGGATTGAAATATGTATGGAGTTTTGCGAAGCATGCATACGCTTGGACTGAACTATTTGCGATGCACGCTATGCGTCGTTGTAAGTGTAGTTGCAATCGGCACAGCAAACGCCCAACCCTTCCCGCAAAAACCGCTACGCCTGATCGTGCCGTTTACCGCAGGCGGCGCAGCCGACATCATTGGGCGCATGGTAGCTGCCGAACTTTCAGAAGCGCTGGCGCAAAACGTAGTCGTCGACAATCGCGGCGGCGCGGGTACCGTGCTCGGAACCGAAATCGTCGCGCGTGCGCCGGCGGATGGACACACACTCGGCCTCATCACACCGTCGTTCACCATCAATGGCGGCGTGCGCAAGCTGCCGTATGACTCACTTAACGATTTCTCTGCGGTCGGTTTGATCGGCGTGACACCGTTGATCATGGTCACGCATCCGTCGTTGCCGGTGCGTACCATGAGGGAATTGCTAGCGCTCGCGAAAAGCCGGCCGGGGCAGTTGATCTATGCGTCGGCAGGGCCGGGCAGTCCCACGCACATGGGCATGGAGTTGCTGCGTTTCTCCGGCGTACGCATGACGCATATTCCGTACAAGGGCGCGGCGCCGGCGCTGATCGATCTGGTCGGCGGACATGTGCAACTGATGCAGACCAGCATCATCATCGCCAAACCGCATATTGCGTCAGCACGGCTGCGCGCGATTGCGGTGACTACGCAGCGCCGCGTGCCGGCGTTTGCTGATGTGCCCGCGATTGCCGAAACGATTCCCGGCTATGAGGTGCTCAACTGGTGGGGCCTGGTGGTGCCCGCGAAAACGCCAGGAGCCATTGTGGAGCGACTGAACGCAGAAGTTGTACGCTTTATGGCAAAGGCGTCGAACAAGGAACGCCTAGTGTCGGAAGGCGCAGAGTCCGCCGCCGGCACGCCCGCCGAATTTGCTGCGATGCTACGCGCTGAAATCTTGAAGTGGGGCAGGGTGGGCAAAGAGATTGGCCTCAAGATCGATTGAAAACGCAAGAAGAACAAGCAGCATTTACGGCGCGCGTAGGATGCTGGTGACGAAGGAACCGCATCGGTCGAGTCTCGCGGTGCGCGATTGATGCGATTCCTTCGTCATCGGCATCCTACCGATAAATACAACACCCTGCATTATCAACAAAATTCATTGAAAACCACAAGTTATGAAACTGAGCACATTATTCAATCCGCAATCCATCGCCATCGTCGGCGCCACGCAAGACACGCGCCGCGCCGGCGGGCAACCGCTGCATTCACTGACGCGCCTGGGTTATGCGGGCAAGGTTTACCCAGTCAATCCGCGTTACGCCGAAATCGAAGGCCGGCCGTGTTATGCCAGCGTCGATGCGTTGCCCGAACGTTGCGATCTCGCAGTGATTGCCGTGCCGGCGACGGAAGTGCCGAACACGATTGAAGCCTGCGGACGCAAGGGCATTCCTTACGCGGTTATTTTAAGTGCGGGCTTTCGTGAAATCGGTGAACGCGGTGCGCCGCTGGAAGCGCGCTTGCAGGCAGCGCTCAAAAGTTCCGGCGTGCGCGCAGTAGGGCCCAACTGCATAGGCATGATGAACCTGCGCAGCCGCGTGTTCGCGGGCTTTGGCGCGGCGTTTCGCAAAAACGATTGGCGCGGCGGACCGCTGGCGATGATTTCGCAGAGCGGCGGATTTGCCTATTCGATTATGACGTTTTGCGACGAGGCCGGCATCGGCTTTGATCACATGGTTTCCACCGGCAACGAAAGCAGTCTTAACACGCTGGATTTCATCGAGCATTTTCTCGACGACGAGCAAACGCATTTGATTGCCGTGTACATGGAAGGCATCAACGACGGTCGCCGCTTGCGCGCGCTGGGCCGCCGCGCGCTTGAAATCGGCAAGCCCATCGCGGTGTGGAAAGTCGGCAACACGCGTGCGGGCAGCCGCGCGGCGGTGTCGCACACCGCCAATCTCACCGAAGACTACGACTACTATCGCGACGCCTTTCGCGAGGGCGGCTTTGTCGAGATACGCGAGATTTACGACCTGATCGACGCCGCGCGCGTGTTCCGCTCACGCAAGCGTCCGCGTGGCAATCGCGTGGCCATTGTCACCACCTCCGGCGGCGCCGGCGTGTTGATCACCGACGCCTGCGAGCACGCGAACCTGGTGTTGCCGGAAATGACCGCGCCCACGCTCGCCGCATTGAAGCCCCTGCTGCCGGACTTTGCATCGACGGCAAACCCCATTGATGTCACAGCGGCGATCGCGCAAAAAGAACCCGAGTTCAGCGCCGCCACGCAGGCGGTGCTCGATGATCCGAATGTGGACATGTTGTTTCTGCGCTCTTATCCAGGGCGAGACGCGCTTGTGTGGGCGCAAAATTTTGCGGCGGTGGCTGCAGCAAGCGACAAGCCGATCCTTATCAGTTTGACGGGTACGATCCGTGAATCGGCGGCGTGGCTGCCGACAGTGGATGCCGCAGGCGTGCCTTGGTTCGAGGCGCCGAGCCGGTTGGTGTATGCGGCGTCGGTGTTGAATGAATTTACACGTAAGTGTGAATGGGTTGGCAAACGCGGCACTGACAAACGTGCTGTGGCTAAACAGGCGCTGCCGCTAATTGCGGCGCATGGCATCGACGAATTGCAGGGCAAAGCCTGCCTCGAAGCGTACGGCATCGCCACGCCGAAGCGACTGTTCGTCGCGGCAGGAGACGAAGGCGTGCTCACATCGTGCGGTCTCAAGTTTCCGGTGGTGTTGAAAGTGGTGAGTCCCGACCTGCCGCACAAAACAGAAGCCGGCGGCGTGCGCATCGGCATCTCAAGTATTATTGAATTAAAACAACAACTTACGATCATGCAACGCAGCGTCATAAATTACAAGCCAGATGCGCGCATTCGCGGCTGGCTGATCGAAGAAATGGCGCACGGCGTCGAACTCATAATCGGCGCACTCAATAATCCGTCGTTCGGCGCGCTGGTGATGGTGGGCATGGGCGGTGTTTACGCCGAACTGTTCAGGGACGTGGTGCGCCGCTACGCGCCGTTCAGCGTGCATACTGCACGTCAACTGGTGCTTAGCCTCAAAGCCGCACGCATCCTGCAAGGCTATCGCGGCAAACCGGCTTGCGACATCGACGCACTGGCCGATGCAGTGAGCCGCGTGTCGTGGTTGATTGCCGATCATGCCGATCAACTGGCGGAAGTGGAGATTAATCCGATGATTGTGGGGAAAGAAGGAGCAGGGGCGGTTGCGGTGGATGCTGTAATCCGCTTGATTTGAAGGGAGTCGTTTTAGATAAGCCTTATTGAAAGTCGGAATCTCTGGAAGTGCAAGGGTTCATGCGAAACTTCACGACGAAGTGCGAATGCGGGTTTGCATTTCCCGATTGGCTACTGATCAAGCTTGATGCCGGCCGACTTGATTGCCCCGGCCCACTTTTTTATTTCGGACTGATAGTAAACGCCAAATTCGGCGGATGACTGTCCTCCGGGTTCGGCGCCCTGGCTTAACAACGCGTGGTTTACGTCGGGCGACTTTAACGCGGCTCTGGTGTCCGCCAAGAGACGATCAATCACGGGTTTGGGCGTCCTGGCGGGAACGAGCATTCCAAACCAGGAGCTCGATTCGAAACCCGGATAAGACTCTGCGATGGTCGGAATTTCGGCAAGGGCGGGCGCGCGCTTGAGGCTGGTAATGGCAAGGCCGCGCACCTTCCCGCTCCTCACGTGCGGCATTGAAGAGACTGTGCTGCTGAACAGCACCTGTATCTGGCCCCCTATCAAATCAATGAATGCAGGCCCGCTACCTTTATACGGTACATGTGTCATCTGAATATTCGCTGCCGACTTCAGTAGTTCAGTCGTGAGGTGTATGGAACTGCCGGCGCCGGAAGAACCGTAGTTCAGTGATCCCGGCTTGCTTCGAGCGACGGCGATGAATTCGGAAACAGAATTGGCAGCAACGGAAGGATGAATGCCCAGCATGAAAGGCGTCGCGGCTATCAATGTGACCGGCGCAAAATCTTTGATCGG
>JANMXV010000022.1:0-4732 GCA_031381325.1 Betaproteobacteria bacterium
ATCGACAATCGCCCCGGCGCATCCGGTTCGCTGGGCCGCGAAATCGTGGCCAAGGCCGCGCCGGACGGGTACACACTGTTGATCGGCGATGCGCCGCACACCATCAATGTACATGTGCTGCGGCATGTGCCGTACGACCCGGCATGATAGTCAACAACTGGTTCGGCGTGTTCGCACCCGCGCGTCTGCCCGCGGATTTGATAGCAACCTTGCATAAAGCCGTGCTCGATGCGATGAACGCGCCCGAGGTGCGCAGCAAACTCAACAACCTGTCGCTCGACATCAACACCATGAAGCCGCAGGAGTTCGAAACCTTTTTAAAGCAGGAACTCGACAAATGGGGCTAAGTGGTTAAGGCTGCGGGGATTAAGGCGGATTGAGCGTTGGGAATTGAGTTGGGAGTTCGGAGTTAAGCGTTCGGGATACTTACCGTGGCTGGTTTACTCCAAACTCTAAACTCCGAACGCTAAATTCATATCGAGAATCGAAGATTATCGTGAGAATATTATGAAAAAACAAATACTTAAATTATATTTCGCAATGGCGGTCCTGACGCTGCCCATCGTCAGCGCGGCGCAAACTGCTATCGATAACTATCCGACAAAATCGGTGCGCATCATCGCGCCCTTTCCGCCGGGCGGCAGTGTCGATACCGTGGGGCGGCTAGTTGCTGCACGGCTCAGCGAAAGCTACGGCCAGACCTTCGTCGTCGACAATCGCAGCGGCGCTTCCGGCAACATCGGCATGGAGATCGCCGCCAACTCGCCGGGCGACGGGTACACGCTGGTGGTGAATACCGTGCCGCTGGTCACTAACCAGTTTCTTTACAACAAAGTGCCTTACGATCCTTTGCGCGATTTCGTGCCGGTGTCGCTGCTCACCGGCACCGCCACGGCGTGCGTCGTGCATCCCTCGCTGCCCGCCAAATCGATACGCGATTTGATTGCGCTGGCCAAATTACGCAGCAACACACTCAACTATGGCGCCGCCGGCGCGGGCACCAATCCGCATATCGCGGGCGAACTCTTCAACTATCTCGCCAAGACCAACATCACGGTCATTCATTTCAAGGGCGGCGGCCCGGCGATGATCGCCACCTTGTCGGGCGAAATCAGCCTCGGCTTTCCCGCGTTGCCCGATACGCTGGCGCATGTGCGCTCGGGCCGGCTGCGTGCCCTCGGGGTCACCAGTCTCAAACGCGCGCAGCAACTGCCCGACGTGCCCACCATCGCCGAGACCCTGCCGGGTTACGAATTCACCACCTGGCAAGGCCTGCTCGCGCCAAAAAACACACCGCGCGCCATCGTCACTTCGCTATCCGAACGCGTGCGTAAATCCCTCAGCGCGCCGGAGCACATCAAGCGCTTTAACGACAGCGGACTGGATATCATCGCCAGCACGCCCGATGAATTTTCCGCACATCTCAAAAAGGAAATTGAGAAATGGGGCAAGGTTATCAAGGAACGCGGGATGAAGGCGGAATAGCTGAGGCGTGAAGCGTGAGGCGCGCCACTCAGCCGCCCTTCGCACCTCACGCCTGACGCCTCACCGCTCACAATCAACCATCACGCACCAGAGAGAAAGATCACCATGACAACCGCACTCGTTTCCAAAGAATTCGTCACGCAATTTGGCGACGCTTTTAAAGCCGCCGGCGAGCGTGCCGGCAAAACCGTTGCCTTCATGACCCTGCCCGCGGAAAAAGGCGCGCACCTGTCGCAGGCCGATTGCGACCGCATCGACTGCGCCTTTCTGGATCGCGACATGCGCTTCAATGAACAGCTCTACGCCGCCTACAGTGAAGCGCTGCTCAAAATGAACTACTTGAAATGGGTGCATTTCACCAGCTCCGGCATCGGCCAGCAGTTGTATGTGTCCGAACTCAACGCCAAAGGCGTGGTCACCACCAGCTCTACCGGCTCCAATGCCGAGCCCGTGGCGCAAACCGGATTCACCGGCCTGATGATGATGGCGCGTTGTTTACCGCACCATATTCAAAGCCAGCACAAGCGCGAATGGCGGCCGTTGCGCGGCGCCGCGCTGCCCGACGATCTGCGCGGCCAGACCCTGCTGCTGATTGGCGTGGGCGCCGTGGGAAAAACATTCGCCGGTTATGCGCGCGCGTTTGGTCTGAAAATTATCGGCGTGCGCCGCAGTCCAATGGCGCAGGGCGATCCGGTCGACGAAATGCATCCGCCGTCGAAGCTGCCGGAACTATTGCCGCGCGCCGATTGGATCGTGATCGCCTGTCCGCTCACAGCAGAAACAAACAACCTCGTCAACGCCGACGCATTCAAACGCATGAAAAAGGGTGCGCGTCTGATCAACATCGGGCGCGGCGAAATCATTGATGAAAACGCGTTGATCGAGGGCATCCGCAACGGACATCTGGGCGGCGCGCACATCGACGCGCACACGCAGGAGCCGTTACCTCAAGAATCGCCGCTGTGGGATTTGCCCAATGTTATCGTCACACCGCACAACGCGTCGGCCTCGACCGGAAACGAAAGGCGCTGCGCCGGCATGTTTGTGGCAAACTTCGGGCACTGGGCGCGCGGCGAGCCGATGTTTAATGTGCAACGTATGTGAGGATCAGCGGCCTGCGCTGGGCAATCACATCCCAATCCGTTTTGCGCGAAATCTGTAGTTTTCCGGGAACTTCCAGGCTTAGGATTAGCATCGAGGGCAGGTTAGGATCTGTATGATAGGCAACTGTTTTTATTCAATATTCTTTACGATCTCGATAACAGCGTCTACGCTCGTGCATGCGCAAAAGCCGGTGGAAACGCCATTTCCGCTACGCCCGGTGCGGCTGCTGGTCGCGCAGGCAGCGGGCGGACCCACCGATGTGGTGGCGCGCATTTTCGCCAACCGGCTGTCGGAAATTCTTGGTCAGCAAGCGGTGGTCGACAATCGCCCAGGCGCGGGCGGCAGTGTTGCGGGTGAACTCACCGCACGCGCCCCTGCCGATGGTTACACGCTGATGGTTGCGGCCAATGGCACGTTGGCAGTTGCGCCGCATCTGATCAAGCTTTCATATGACGCGCGCAAGGACCTCGCGCCGGTTGCACTGATCGGCAATAGTCCGCTGGGCTTGATGGTTCATCCGCCGCTACCCGCGGCGTCGTTCAAGGAACTCATAGCCCTTGCAAAGTCGCGTCCGGGCAAGATCAACTTTGGTTCCTCCGGCGCCGGCGCAACTTCACACCTTGCCGGGGAGTTGCTGAAGATGATGGCGGGCATCAATATTGTGCATGTGCCGTACAAGGGCGCAGGGCCGGCACTGATATCCATTATGTCGGGTGAGATTGAAATGCTGATTTCCGGTCTTTCAACGGGGCTGCCGTATGTCAGACAAAAGCAGGTGCGTCTGCTGGCAGTGAGCAGTGCCACGCGCGTTCCCCTGTTACCGGATGTCCCTGCCATGGCGGAAACCCTGCCGGGTTATGACGTGAGTTCATGGTACGCAATACTTGGTCCTGCAGGTACGCCGCCTGCGATCATCGACCGCCTCAATCAGGCTTCTGCCACTGCGCTCGCTACACCGGATGTGCGAACCAAACTCACTGCGGCTGGAGTGGACGTCCAAATCCTGTCGCCGCCGCAGCTCTCAGCCAAGCTCAATGCCGACCTTGATCGTTGGGGTAAAGTGGTCAAGGCGGCAGGGATCAAATCCAATTGATGGGATGGTGATGGCGGATTTCGACGCAATCGTAATTGGCGGTGGACTGGTAGGCACGGCCGTAGCCTACGGACTTGCACGCCGTAGCAAAAAAGCTGTAGTCCTGGACGAGGGTGACATCGCACATCGCGCATCGCGCGGCAACTTTGGACTGGTATGGGTGCAGAGCAAGGGGTTTGGCGTCCCCGAGTACCAGCGCTGGACGCGACGCTCGTCCGATGACTGGGCCGGATTCTCCAAAGAACTTCTGGATGAGACCGGCATCGCCAGCGGCCACGAGCGCCCGGGTGGCGTGACGATTTGCCTTACCGAAGAAGAACTCGACAAACGCCGGCGCTTGATGGCACAGTTGCATCTGGAATCCGGCGAAACAGAATTCGAGTACGAGATGTTAAGTCACGTGCAGTTGAAAAAGCTGTTGCCGGCGATCGGTCCTGAAGTAGTCGGCGCATCCCATACACCTTATGATGGCCATGCCAATCCGCTATACACCTTGCGCGCGCTTCATGCCGCGCTGCTGAAGCACGGTGGCCGCTACGTGCCCAATGCAAGGGTCGAAAAAATCAACGCTGCGCCCAACAGCTTCACTATTACGGTGGGGGGTGAGACGTTTGCCGCGCCACGCCTGGTTCTGGGCGCCGGGCTTGGTAACAAGGCCTTGGGCGCCATGGTCGGACTCAATGTGCCGGTGCGGCCGGTGCGCGGGCAGATCATCGTCACCGAGCGCGTAAGCCCGGTACTTTCCATGCCGACCCTGATGATCCGGCAAACGGTCGAAGGAACCATCATGATCGGCGAATCCCGCGAGGAAGCGGGATTTGACGACACGACATCACCGGAGATTATCCGCACACTGAGCGAGCGCGCGGTGAAGACGTTTCCGTTCCTGCGCAATGTGCGCATCGTGCGCACCTGGGGTGCACTGCGGGTCATGGCGCCTGACGGTCTGCCGATTTATGAACAGTCTCGCGAATTTCCGAGTGCGTTCGTATGCACCTGCCACAGCGGTGTAACGCTGGCCGCAGCCCATGCGCTGCATTATGCGCAGTA
>JANMXV010000478.1:0-1377 GCA_031381325.1 Betaproteobacteria bacterium
CGGTACGACCATGCGGATGGGTTTGGTTGGATAGGTCTGTGCCCTCACCGTTGAGGCCATCACCACGAGCACTGCTAGCGCGAACCTCAATAAGGGCGACATTAAATATCCTTTAAAAACAATTATTTATGACTAATTGCCGCGCAGCATATGCCGCGCAATCACCAACTGCTGAATCTGCGTCGTGCCCTCGAATATACGGAATAGCCGCACATCGCGATACAGCCGTTCGACCGCGTATTCCTGCATGTAGCCCGCGCCGCCGTGAATCTGCACCGCGCGGTCGGCGACGCGCCCGACCATTTCCGAGGCAAACAATTTGCAGCACGACGCTTCGAGCGTGATGTTGACGCCGGTGTCGCGTTTGCGTGCGGCTTCGAGCACCATGCTGCGCGCAGCGTAGATTTCGGTTTTGGAGTCGGCGAGCATCGCCTGCACCAGTTGAAACTCTGCGATGGGTTTGCCGAACTGCCTGCGTTCACGCGCGTAGTTCAAGCCCTCATCGAGCAGGCGCTGCGCAATGCCGGTGCATACCGACGCGATGTTGAGCCGCGCGCGATCCAGCACTTTCATCGCGGTCTTGAAGCCCATGCCTTCCTTGCCGCCGATGACATTGGCCACCGGCACGCGCACATTGTCAAAAATCACATCGGCGGTATGCGAACCGCGCTGACCCATTTTGCGGTCGGCTTTGCCCACGCTCAATCCCTTGGAGTCGCGCTCAACGATGAATGCCGACACGCCGCCGGCGTCTTTGGTATTCGGATCGGTGCGCGCCATCAAAGTAAAAATGTGCGCTTCCGGCGCGTTGGTGATGTAACGCTTCGTGCCATTTACCACATAGAAATCGCCGTCGCGACGAGCGCTGGTGGTAAGCGAAGCTGCATCCGAACCGGAACCGGGCTCGGTCAGCGCGAACGAGCCGATAATTTCGCCGGTGGCAAGACGCGGCAGATATTTCTGTTTCTGTTCCTCAGTGCCGTCGATGACGATGCCCATGCCGCCGATGCCGTTGTTGGTGCCCATGATGGAGCGGAACACCGGCGAAGCCTCGCAAATCGCCATGCTGGTCAGCGCTTCTTCTTCGGTAGTGAGGCCGAGGCCGCCATATTCTTCAGGTATGGTCAGTCCGAACAATCCCATGCGCCGCATCTCGGCGACAATGTCGGCGGGAATTTCATCAGTCTCGGTGACTTCGCGCTCGCGCGGAATCAGTTTCTCGCGCACCAGGCGGGAGATGGTGTCGAGGAGGATTTGGAAGGAGGCGGGGTCGCGGATCATTTTGCAGGAATTTACATCGATGCACAGGATAAACAGGATTAAGGCTACCCTAAAACTTCATGCGTTTGAACTCGCGTTTAGTATGCGGCGATTCAT
>JANMXV010000112.1:0-4516 GCA_031381325.1 Betaproteobacteria bacterium
GTCGGTCTTGGTTTTGTTGTAAGGCGTTGCCGTGAGCAAAATCACCTTGGCGTCGCAACTGCGGATGTAGTCGGCAATGGCTTTGTAGCGCCGGCCGTCGCGGTTGCGCAGGTTGTGACTCTCGTCGATTAGAACCAGACGATAACGTTTGAGATCAAGAAGCTTGCGAGTAACCAGCGAAATGGGCAACACCATGCCGCGCAGGCCATACTCGGTACGGTATTGCTCCCACATGGGTTCCAGATTTTTGGGGCAAATGATCAGCGTTTCGTATCCCAGATCGTCCTCGAACATACGCGCCAGCGCCGTACCCATCATGGTCTTCCCCAGACCCACGACGTCACCGATCATCACGCCGCCACGGCGATGCAGGTGGCGCGCAGCGATCTTGACGGCGCTTTTCTGGAACTCGAACAGTTCATTTTCAAAACGCCCCGGCAATCGAAATTGACTCAGGCCTGCCCGTGCCTCGGTGCTGAGGTGATAAGCGATGTTGAGGTAGATGTGGTACGGCGGAATCGGCGTCTCGCGCGCCCAACTGTTTTCGATGATTTCCGCTAGTTCGGCTGATATGTCCAGCGCCCACCGTTCGCCCCAACGATCATCGAACCACTTCGCAAGACGTTGCGTGGCGTGATGGTCGAGCACATCGACATTGAGTTCACCTTGGCGCGCCAATCCTTGCAGTGTCAGGTTGCTGCTGCCGACGAAACCGGTGATGGGATTGTTAACATCGTCGCGGAACAGCAGATAAAGCTTGGCGTGCAACGGATAGGGAAGAAACAGTTTTACAACCACCTGCCCGGCGCGCAACTGGTGCGCAAGCCGTCGCAAGGCAGCCTCATCCTTCCCGCTCGGAATGCCCATTGTAATTTGCTCACGCAAATGGGCCGCGAACTGGGTTCTCAGTCTTATCGCTGTCGCGTTATCAACCAAAGCACTGTCGTTGGAGGCACGGTACAGTTCACGAATCTCATCATGCGGCGGGCGCTGCATGCCGACCAGGACTCGGCACACCTGACCATTTGCGGGATTCCAGCCCTGCACCAAATCATCGATAGACTGCCAGCCTCGAAGGTTCAGGTAACCGACACAAAAATCCGAACGATTGGATACTTCCAGCGTCGCGCGTAACGCGGAAAGCAAATCTTGATCGATGTTGTCAAAAATGCGCGCCATGGTGTCTTACGTTTTTATGATTCTCTATTTAGCCGTAGCCGCCAACCTCGACAGCATTATGCCTTGGTTTAACTTGGGATAGAGCCATGGCAGGATCGTTTAGCACTGCGGAAGTAGCTGGTTACCAACTTATTGAACACAGATTCCGACCCGCGTCGCGGGCGCTATGATTTGCGCTTCACCGCAACTCATACCAAACCCCGCGCCCACCACCCTGTTGTTTAATCTGCCCCCGTTCAACCAAAGCCCGAAAATGTTGCTTCAACGTATTTCGATTAGCGCCCGTGAGCCGGAGGATGTCGCCCATGGTGACGCGGCCGTGCTCACGCGCGAAATCGACGATCTGTAGTGACAGCGCCGGCAGGGGTGCGAGTACCTGTTTTTCGCGCTCGATTTTTTTGTTGAGGCGCTGCACTTGCTGGGACAGCGCGCGTAAAAAATACTCCAGCCACGGCTGCCAGTTCGGCGCCTCGGTACCTGTGCTACCAATAGTGCCCTGTGTCTGGCGCAGCGCGAGGGTGTAGTCCTCTTTGCTTTGTTCGATGACACTTTCCAGCGAGCTGTAAGGCACGTAGGCGTAGCCCGCCTGCAACAGCATAAGCGTGGTGAGCACGCGGCTGAGCCGCCCGTTGCCGTCCTGGAATGGGTGTATCTCCAGAAACACCACTATGCACAAGCCGATCAGCAGTAGCGGATGCAAACGCTTGTCGCGAGTTTCGCTTTGCATCCACATCACCAACTCGCTCATCCGGCGCGGTGTGTCGAAGGGCGTGGCAGTTTCAAATACGATGCCCAGTTGCACGCCGTTTTCGTCAAAGGCGGCAACGCTATTGCTAGCGGTTTTGTAATTTCCGCGATGGCGTGCGTCTTTTTCGCTGTGTATCAGCAAGTCGCGGTGTAGCTGTTTGATGTGATTTTCGGTAAGCGGAATATCGGGCCACGAGTTGAATACGAGATTCATCACTTCGGCGTAGCCCGCCACCTCTTGTTCATCGCGCGTGGCGAACGACTGGATTTGCAGGTTGGCAAGCAGCCGCTCGACTTCGCGATCAGACAGCTTGCTGCCTTCAATGCGGGTGGAGGAGCCAATGCTCTCGATCGTTGCCACCCGCCGTAGGGCCAATAGCCTCTCCGGTGCCAGCGTGCTCAGCGCACGCCAAGCCCCCCTGAACTCTTCGATAGTCGCAATCAGGCCGAGGATTTCCGGAGTGATTTGTATGGTGTGGGATTGAATCATGGCACCCAATGCTACACCCATTTACATCCATTACCCATAAAAACACCCATTTACACCTGATTATACGAGAACAAAAAGTCTAAGAGGTTAATAGATAACCTATTGAAATAAAACGATTAATTATATTATTGTCTGTTGTCTCCAGAAGCCCGATACTGGAAGTCGAAAACTTTTCGGCTTGTATTTTGTTGATCCCATGAACCGCACAACTGAAGGCAATAAATACAAATTGCAGCACATACGCGCCATCACTCTGGACCTCGACGACACGCTATGGCCGTCCGCGCCCACCATTACGCGTGCGGAGCAGGTTGCGCATACGTGGCTCACGACACATGCTCCCGCGGTCGCTGCGATGTGGTCGATAGAGCAATTGCGCGAGCTGCGCATGTCCATCTTCAACGAGCGTCCTGAACTGCGCCACGACTTTTTGCGCATCCGGCGCATAGCAATGCACGCGGCTTTCGAGCGGGCGGGTTTATCCGGCGCAGCGGCCCACGAATTGATAGCACGCGCTCTTGACGTATTCATGACCGCACGCAACGAAGTCAATCTTTACCCGGAAGTTCGCGCCAGCCTCACACGCCTATCACGCCGTTTTTTGCTGGCGTCGCTCACCAACGGCAATGCCGACGTAGCGCGTATCGGCATCGGACACCATTTCAAAGCGGCAATTTCCGCGCACGCGCATGGCACCAGCAAACCTGATCCTGCGATATTTCACATAGCCTGCCGCGAACTGGCATGCAATCCTGACGAAGTAGTGCACGTGGGCGACGATATGGAATTGGACGTGCGCGGCGCGCGCGCGGCAGGGCTGCACGTGATCTGGATAAATCGCGCCAATGTGGTGTGGGCGGGTGATGATGTGCCTGTTGCGGTGAATGATTTGCTAGGGTTGGAACGTTGGCTTGAGGAGCGCTGGGAGTAGAAATTATCCGTTATTCACTAAAGCGGTGTAATGTGGTGAAACGATTAGGCGGCATAGGAAATTACCAATGGCAAACCGACGGATACAGTCGTACGCAGCGCCTGCGGAACATACTGTTCGGGCTTCAGTGAGTTTCCCGGAAGATCAGTACGCGGAGCTGGAACGCATCGCACTACGGCAACGTGTTTCACTCGCTTGGGTAGTTCGTGAGGCCGTCCAGACATATCTTGTGAAGCGCTGGCCGCTCTTGGAGCAAGCAGAAGTCTCTACGACAAACAACAATCAGACCAAAGCTCCATGAACTTCATCGAGAATGAAAGTGCGCAGAAGCTTCGCGGTGGTTACTACACGCCACTCGATCTTGCTGCCTTTCTCGCCCGCTGGGTGAAGGAAATTTCTCCCAAGCGCATTTTGGAGCCGAGTTGCGGTGACGGTGTGTTTTTTGAAGCGTTAGCCGAGGTAAAAGGATTCCGAAAAACAAATATTCTCGGTTTCGAGCTTGAAGCAGAAGAAGCCGCAAAGGCTAAGACTCGCGCTAAAACCATTGGCCTTGGAGCGACAACAGTACGCACCGAGGATTTTCTTCAGTGGGCGCTAGATAACATGAGCGACGGCGGCTCCAAATTTGACGCTATCGTTGGCAACCCCCCTTTCGTCCGCTACCAATACCTTCCCGAGCCTTTCCAAGCTCGAGCTGAACAAGTATTCAAGCGACTCAGCCTACCCTTCACAAAACATACCAATGCTTGGGTTCCTTTTATTCTGGCGTCGATCGCGCTTCTGCGGTTCGGCGGACGCCTGGCCATGGTGGTTCCAGCAGAGATCATGCACGTTACACATGCGCAATCGTTGCGCACCTACCTTGGCCGTGAATGCCGCCGTCTGGTAATTATCGATCCCGAGGAATTGTGGTTCAGCGAGACTCTGCAAGGAGCGGTGATCTTGCTTGCCGAGAAGAAACATAGCGTAGCGGAAAAAGGCGAGGGACTAGGCATGTATCCGGTTAAAGGCCGGGAGTTTCTTCGACTCAAGCCGTCGACCGTGTTCAACGCTCCGCAATCTATTAATGGCAAAACGGTAGCAGGCAAATGGACGCGAGCATTACTCGACCTGGAAACGCGCGCGCTGTTCGATGAGCTTGAACGGCATAAGGAAGTACATCGGTTCAC
>JANMXV010000481.1:0-3727 GCA_031381325.1 Betaproteobacteria bacterium
TTTTTTTCTACATTCAAACTCAATCGCCTGTCAGCGGAAGGCGGCACGCGCCAGGACGACAAAAGCTGGCACCACATCACCTTCACCAAACGCTATACCGACAAGGGCGACGCGGCCTACGACTCCGGCATCATTCGCGCCATGAAAAACGACTACGGCCTGAAAGACCCCTCGCTGATCGATCAATGGATGGAATACCCCGACCAGATCACCAACGCCATCCAGAGCATTTTTCCCGGCTTTGTATTGCAGCAGATTCTGAATTCGATAGGCACGCGTCAGGTCATCACGCGCGGCGTTGACCAATGCGAACTGGTATGGACGCTGATCGGATTTGAAGACGATACGGATGAACAAACCGCGATACGCGTAAAACAAAGCAATCTCGTAGGCCCCGCCGGCCTGGTGTCGATGGAAGACGGCGCGATCGGCGGCTTTGTGCAAAAAGGCATCGCGGGCGATCTCGACAACGTCGCCGTGATCGAGATGGGCGGACGCGGCGTCGGACCGGTGGCCACGCGCGCCACGGAAACCTCCGTGCGTGGTTTCTGGAAAGTGTATCGCGAACTGATGAATGTTTAGGCGTTAATTTGCCACCGATGAATACCGATTCCATTTCTACAACCATACGTGAGGTCATCGCGCGCCTGATGATGCAATGCGCGCACGCCATCGATAACGATGAGCTGGAGCGCTGGCCGCAGTTTTTTACCGAACAATGCATCTACCAGATCATCCCGCGGCAGGCCTATGAGCAGGGTCACAAAATCGGCATCTGGATTTGCGACAACCGCGGCATGCTGGAAGACCGCGTGAGCGCCCTGCGCGAAGTGAACGTGTTCGAGCCGCATGTGTACCGGCATGTCATCGGGCCGACGGAAATTCTCGATGTGCAAGACGGCGTTTACACCACGCAGACCAGCTATATCGTGGTGCGCACCATGCACGACGGCGACATGCAGGTGTTCAGCGCCGGACGCTACGTCGATGAAGTCGTTATCGAAGACACCGGCGCCCGCTTCAGGAAACGCGTCGTCGTCACCGATTCCTGGCGCTACGACACGCTGCTTGTGATCCCTATTTGACGGATAAAATATGCCAATAAAAACAAAATCTTATCATTTGCATCTGGAATCAGGACGCAAGCGTCCAGTGATCTTTCAATTGCACGAAGCGGATTGGACAGCCGCTACCAAGCGTCATCTCGCGCTGGCAAAAAAATTGCGCGTCACCGTCGGCCAGGACCACGAAATCCTCGACGACGCACTGAAAACCGCCGACTTCATGATCAACTCCGCGCCGCCGAAAGAGGGTCTGCGCGAACGCGCACCCAAACTCAAGTGGATACAAACCACCAGCGCCGGCATCGATGGCTTGATGCCGTTCGACTGGCTGCCCAAGGACATCACGCTCACCAACAACACCGGTGCGCACGGCGCCAAAGCCGAAGATTCCTGCGCAATGGCGCTGCTGATGTTGCAAGCACGCCTGCCGGAAGTTATCAAGAACCAGCAGGATCATGTGTGGAAAAGCGTGTTCACCATACCTATCGCGGGCAAAACCGTGGTGGTGGTGGGCTTTGGCGATTTGGGGCAAGGCGCGGGACGCGCGGCAAAAAAACTCGGCCTCAATGTGATCGCCGTCACGCGCAGTGGCAAGGCGCATAAACTTGCCGGTCGCGTGGTGAAGTCGGCGCGCATCGACAGCGTGCTGCCCAAAGCGGATTTTGTCATCGTCACCGCGCCGCTAACCGCCGAGACGCGCGGCCTCATCAATCGTGACCGTATCAATCTCATGAAACCCGGCACGGGCTTCGTCAACATCGGACGCTCGCCAATCGTCGATTACATCGCCCTGCGCGAACGGCTGGAAAACGGCGAACTCGGCGGTGCGGTGCTCGACGTGTTTGATCAGGAACCGCTGCCACCCGATTCACCCTTCTGGACCACCAAAAACCTGATGGTGTTGCCGCACATCAGTTGCGACGACCCGCGCTACATCGACCATTTGCTCGATTTCTGGTTCTCGAATTTCGAGCAGTTTCTGGCGGGCAAGCCGTTGAAGAATATAGTGGATAGGAAGTTGGGGTATTGAGTAACTGCCGTGAAGGTGTGAAAGAGTGAAGACCTAGCCCGATCTTCGCGTGCAGCGCCTTGATCGCGCCCGCAGCCTCCGGAGCGGGTCCTGCCTGCCCGTCAAATACCGTCGCCACCCGTTCCTGCAATTAGCCCCTCCACTGCGTGATCTGGTTCGGGTGAACATCGAATTGCTGGGCCAACTCGGCCAGGTCTTGTCGCCGCGAAGTGCCGCCAGCGTCCCACCTCGGCCTTAAACACCGGACTGTGGTTCCTTCTGCTTCGTCTCATTGCTTCTGCTCCTGTCAATGCCAACATCAATCGGAGCAGTCCTACCTCTTATCTCCCTGTCCAGTTTCGTGGGGCCAGCTGTGTATCTCCGGGTCTTGCAGTCGCAGTCAATCGGGATTCTCGTGTCGAGAGCCACTGAGAAACGGCCGGAATCGCGATACGATGCCCCGTGCGATCCTCGGGGTCTATTTTTGCGCCTTGATTGTATCCGGTTATTTGCCCCAATACGCAGCTACGGTCGCAACGTAATCATTGCCTACATCTGCGGTGTATAGCGTCCAGTCAGCGACCCGTAAGCTGGCCGCAGCAAGTATTCGCGGTTCGGCACCGGGGTCGACTGTAACTTCGAACTGATCAAGCGGCAGAGACAGACCATCGCCAGTGGCTTTGATGATTGCTTCCTTGCGGGTCCAGCAGGCGAAAAATGCACGCTTGCGGCTGGACGCCGACAGGTGCTGTAGGGCGGTGGATTCGTTGTGGGTGAAAAAGCGTCTGCCGAGGCCGTGCCAGTCAATGTCGCGGTTCAGGCATTCAATATCGACGCCTAATCGGCAGCTTCTGGATAGGGCGTAAAGCGCGCGTTCTTCGGAATGCGACAGGTTGAAATGGATCTGCGCGGTATTTCCGGCGACAAACGGTTTGCCGTTTTTCATATAGGCAAACACGATGGCGGCTGGCGCGATCGGCAGGTGACGGCTGAGCAGCAGGCGCAGCCTGCCGCGCGCCACGATGAAGCGCCGGCGGTCATGTTCGAAATGAAAACGATCGGCGCGCAAATGTTCGTCGCGGGACAGAAATTTCGCGCATTGCTCGACTTCCCCGGCGGGGAGATCGAGCCGTGCCTGCCAGGCTTCGATTCCGGGGGGCGGCAGTGTGATGCGCTTGAGCGTGGTGTCTGGCTTGTCGATTTGCTTGCCTGTCATTGCCAGGTCGCTTAAGCTAACGCACAAATCCACGTTGTGTTAGCTTAATGGCTGCCCAAGACTAGGATTCCGGCCGCGGCGGGTAATCGAAGGAGATTTCCATGGTTGCTCAATCCCGATTATATTTCGAGCAGTTCTTCTCTCAGTGTGAGAAGCATCGCTGGGTGCTCGAAAAGGATATCGAATGGAGTTCCATTCGCCGTGAGTTGGTGACTGGAGAAGAACTGGAGACGCTGCGCCTCGCGGCGCTGACCGAGGGTTTCACTCCCACGTATATCGCGGATCTGCTCGACCTGTACTGCGATGATCCGGAAATGGGCGCATTCCTCTCCATCCAGTATTACGAAGAGTACAAGCACTTCCATGCGCTGCGCCGCTACTTGCGCTTGAACGGCAGGGAAATCACCGACGCGGAACTCACCGCTCGACGCAGCACGC
>JANMXV010000148.1:0-6565 GCA_031381325.1 Betaproteobacteria bacterium
CCTACCTTCCCCCAGGGGAAGGGGATACCCACCTACGCGGGAATGACAGGGGAACAAAAAAGGAAGGCCACCGGCCTTCCCTCTTCGCGAGCGTGAGCACGTTACTTCTTGGCAGGCGCCTTGGTGTCTTTCGCTTTGTCATCTTTACCCTTGGCTTCCTTCGACTCAATGTTGTTCGCGGTCATGTCGTAATAGACCGTTACGCGATCGCCCTTCTTAATATTTTTGTCGCCTTTGGTGCCTTTGTCGCGCGCGATCTCGAATTTTTCCTTGTCTTTTACAAGCACAATCTTGGTATCGGTTACATCAGTCACCTGGCCGGTAACCTGATACGCGTGAGCGGCCGTGCCCACCAACATCGTTGCTGCAAACATGGCTATAAAACGTTTCATGATTTTCATCTCCCCCTGGTTAGTTAATATTAACGAGCAACGCCACAATAGAGAATCGTAGTGCATTCGGCAATAGCGTCCATCCACGCAGGCGCGAACATATCATAACTATTTGTTTTTAAACACAATTTTTAAATAGCCGCAACCACCGCATCACCCATCTCGATGGTGCTGGCCGTGCCGCCCAGATCAGGCGTGAGTTGCTTTTGCCCGGCAATCACTTGATCCATCGCGCGGTCTATCAACGCCGCGGCTTCCAGCGCCTTTGCATCGTAACGCGTGCGGCCCAGCCATTCGAGCAGCATCTGGCCTGACATTATCAGCGCATAAGGGTTGGCGATGTTTTTGCCGGCGATGTCCGGCGCGGAACCGTGCGTCGCCTGCGCCATCGCCTGTTTCTGGCCGCACACCAGCCCCGGCGCAAGGCCAAGCCCGCCGACGATGCCTGCGCCCAGGTCGGTGAGGATATCGCCGAACTGATTGGTGGTGACCACCACGTCGAACGGATGCGGATTCATGGTCACCTTCATGGCGAAGCCATCGACCAGCACTTCGTTGAATTTCACATCGGGAAATTCCTTCGCCACTTTGCGGCATTCCTCGGCGAACATGCCGCACACCAACCGGTACACCGGTTCTTTATGTACCGCCGTGACCATTTTTTTTGTGCGCGTGCGCGCGATCTCGAACGCCGCGCGCGCCACGCGGTTAGCGCCCTTGCGCGTGACCACGCGCGTGCCGATTGAAATTTCGTCGTTGGACCGGAATTCGCCCGCGCCGGCAGTCACCGTATCGCTCGACTGAAAACCTTCAGTCACTTCGCGCAAAAATACGATATCCACGTTTTTATGCACCGACGGAATATTCGGATACGACTTCACCGGCTTTATGTTGGCGTACAGCTCGAAACGCTTGCGCACCGGCGGCATGATCCATGTGGGGTCGTTGCGCGGATAGGCGTTGTGGCCGATCGGGCCGCACAGCCAACCGTCCAGGTTTTTAAGTTCGT
Source organism: Betaproteobacteria bacterium (assembly GCA_031381325.1). GTDB lineage: Bacteria > Pseudomonadota > Gammaproteobacteria > Burkholderiales > SG8-41 > UBA5216. The sequence goes on from JANMXV010000148.1 coordinate 1,402, forward strand.
CGATAGTCTGTTGCGGAAACGTATGCCCGTGCAGTTCGTGACCGCGCTTGCCGATGGCGTGGTCGCTCCATTCAATGGCTAGGCCCGTCTTCGCGGCAGCGGCTTTCATCACCTTAACCGCCTCGGGCACGACTTCGAGGCCGATGTCGTCGCCTAGCAGTATTCCTATCTTCAGCACTCAAATTCTCCCTGTTCCTATTCCGGATGAAGTATATCAGTGACCGATGGCACTACCTTACGCTCATTCTAAGGCGTAGCCGTGCGCACGGGGATATCTGTGCTCGAGAACGTGCGCACGGCGCACCCTACTTAGTTCGCTTTTTCCGTCATACTGGTTCGCGCTGCACTTGCCCGGAATGACGGACTTGATGGTTGACAAGCCTGTGAATTGCTGCAAACTTGCCGCCATATCACGCGGGAGGAGTACAACATGCATTTGACTCTACATTGGGTTGCAGTAGCGACAGCGGCCTTGTTCCTGGCGCCGGCGGCAACACACGCGCAAGGCTATCCCACCAAATCCATTCGCATGATCGTGCCATTCCCACCCGGCGGCGGCGTTGATTTTGTCGGGCGCGTGGTCGGACAAAAATTGTCCGAGCGCCTCGGTCAGCAAGTCGCCATCGACAACCGCGCTGGCGCCAACGGCATCGTCGGCCTGCAAGCATTGATGGCCGCGCCGCCCGACGGCTACACCATCGCCGCGGTATCGGCCGGCCCGCTGGCGATCAACCCGCATCTCTATGCAAAATTGCCGTACAACACGCTGCGCGATTTCACGCCGATTGCCAACATGATCAACTTTCCGCTGATGCTGGTGGCGCACCCTTCGCTGCCGGTGAAGAACGTGAAAGATCTGATTGCACTGGCGAAGGCGCGGCCCAATGAGATCACCTACTCGCATCCCGGCGTCGGCAACACCGGACATATCGCGGGCGAACTGTTGAATTCCGTGGGCCATGTCAAAACCGTGGGCATCCCCTACAAAGGCACGGCGCCGTCGGTGATCGCGGTGCTCTCCGGCGAAGCGCATCTCACTTACAGCAGCATTCCGACCGCACTGCCGCACATCCGCGCCGGCAAATTGCGCGCGCTCGGCGTGGGCAACGCCAAACGCCTACCGTCGTTGCCGGAATTTCCTACGGTGGCCGAATCGGGCTTGCCCGGCTACGAAGCCTACGCGTGGGGCGGCATGTTGGGCCCAGCCAATATGCCGAACGACATCGTGCAGCGCCTCTCGCGCGAAATCGTCGCCGTCGTGAATACAAAAGAAGTGACCGACCGTATGCTCAATGAAGGCACCGTGCCCACGCCGTCCAGCCCCGAAGAATTCAGCGCCTACATCAAGTCCGAAATCAAGAAATGGGGCGATGTGGTGAAGGCGGCGAACATCAAGGTGGAGTGATGGCGGCTGCGATACAACTATGGCGTTCGGCTCACTTTTGAGTTTTACGTTTGATATTAGAACGTTCAGCTTGTCACTGAGTTCAGTAAATCGATAACCCAGAGAACCACATGAAATACAAGAAAAACGAAGCCAAAGAAGCCGCCAAAGAAATGCTACGCGGCGTGTGGACCGCGCTGCCGACGAATTTCATCGACGCCGACAGACTTGACGAAAAAGGCATCGCTTCAAACCTTGAGCACTGCATCAGCGATCTCAAGATCGACGGCCACTACTGCATCGGCAACGTCGGCGAGTTCTGGGCGATGACCAACGAAGAACGTATGCGCGTCGTGGAAATCAACATCGACGTCAACAAGGGTCGCGTGCCACTGATCGCCGGCTGCCATCATCAAAATCCGCTCGAAGCCGCCAAACTGGCAAAGCACGCGCAGGATGTGGGCATCGATTTTGTCATCATTCTCACGCCGTACATGGCGGCGCGCGGCGACGACGCCGTGTACGAGTACTACAAGTTCGTCTCCGAGCGCGTCGATATCGGCATCTGCCTGTTTAACACGAACCAGGGTCATCCGATTTCGGCGAAGCTCGCGCAGCACCTTGCCACCATTCCCAACATCTGCGGCTACAAGCAGGGCGTGTCGGGCATGGCCGCAGCGACGTCACTGCGCGACACCGTCGGCAAACAAATGGAAGTCAGCGTAGCCGAAGAAGCGCCGTGGCTCTACAACATCGCCGTCTGCGGCGACCATTGGCTGCTCAACTACTGCCCGCACCTGTATCAGGTGCCCGGCTACCTGCCCGTGCGCGACTACACCCGCGCCGCGCAATCCGGCGACATGAACAAGGCTGTTGAAATTTGCAAGAGCATCAACCCGCTGCGCTCGGTGCTGTCGAAATGGATACCGGGCTACGGCAGCGCCGGCGGGCGCATGGCCATCGCCGAACAAAAATTCTGGATGGAATGCATAGGCATGGCCGGCGGCCCGGTGCGCGCGCCATGCGCGAAAATGACCGAAGAGATGAAGAAAGGGATGCGCGCGGATTTGGAAGCTACGGGGTTGATTGCCAAGGCTAAAGCCGGGATGGCGCCGGTGCGCCGCACGGCGTAGATTTTGTTTTTCGTACAAGGGCGGGCACACTGTTTGTGCCCACGCGGTGCGGCGAAGCTCAGGTTCGATGGCGTGGGCAAAACAAAAAACGTTTTGCCCGCTTTACGTGAACTGCGCTTGATTCATAGCGCGGATCAGCAATAGCACACGTCTCACGCCGTTTTCGGAAACCCGTATAACGTCTCCGGATTCTGCACCAGGATGCGGTTGCGTGTTGCTTCGTCCGGCGCCCACACGCTGAGCAGATCGAACAGCAATGCATCATCGGGCTTGTCGTCGGGCACACCCGGATGCGGCCAGTCGCTGCCCCACACTACGCGATCCGGCGCTGCCTTGACGAAGGCTTGCGCGATCTTGGTCGCTTCCGGATACTCCGGCGGACCGATCTTGGTGTTCGAGTAAGCGCCCGAAAGCTTCACCCAGGCGTGGCCCTTGTCGATGAGACTACAGACGATTGCATGCGACGGATGCGCGATGCCTGCCGGCAACGGCGGATGCCCGAGGTGATCGAACACCAGCGTGTTTGGCAAGCGCCGCAGCAAGTCCGCAAACTCGATCACCTGTTCGCCGTCCACGTTAAGCTGAATGTGCCAGCCGAGATTCGCAATGCGTTTCGCCAGCGGCTCGATCATATCCGCCTTGACCACCGCACTGGCCGGGTCGCCGAGACTGAAGCGGATACCACGCACGCCCGCGGCATCGAACCGTTTCAGCTCGGCATCCGTGATGGTCGGATGCACCACGACCACGCCTCTTGCGTTCTCGCCGAACTGCACGAGTGCATCGATCGTAACCTCGTTGGCGATGGCATAGTTGCGCGGCTGCACAACAACGGAGCGTGTAGTACCGATACGTTTTTGCAGCAGCCGGTAATCCGCCACGGTGCTGTCGGACGGCGCCGGCCTGCGCGGATTGGAATTTGGCGGCAGCGCAAAGCGCGCGGCATCATAGATGTGGTGATGGCAGTCGCATGCATTCGGTGGCGCCTTGAGTTTGGGCGGTGCGATGCCGGATGAATTCGGTACCTGCTGAGCGTGGCCTTGCTGAGTGGAATTTGTCGATGTCGAGCCGGTTGTTGCTGTCATAGAAACTCCCTTGATGAACTTATGACGTTCAATCTTATTGCCACCACTGGTTGCCTGATTATTGCAGCGAACGTAAGGTGGGCACGCTTTTTGTGCCCACGCGGTGCGGTGAGGCTCGCATCCAACAGCGTGGGCAAAACAAAAATCGTTTTGCCCACCCTACAAAAACTATTTCTTCTGCGCCTTCAACTGCACTTTCGCCCGCGCCGGCACTGACGCTCGTGCGATCTCCGCTGCATTTTTCAATTTGCCTGCGTTCCAGCACAAACCAATCAATTTCTCCGTCTGCGCGGAAGACAAAATGCCTTTACTCAGCGCATGAAATTTTGCTTCAAGATCAGCATCACTCATTGGGCGCGCCAAGCTGCCGACCACGTGCTCGATGGTTTTCTCAAGCGTGCGGCCATCTTTGAGCTTCATGGTGATATGCACTTGATCTTCCTGCACGCCGGCCTGCACTACCGCGTTGACCTGATCTCTTAAACGAATCACCTGCGGGTTGCGCACGATGGCATCGCTGTAAGCCGCCTCGCCGCCCTCGCCCAGCAAAATCGCCGCCGCACACGAATGGTAAATACTGAACTTGCCCTCCAGCCCCGCCCTGGGTGTTCTTCTGCCGGTGAGTTCGAGCACCAGCGGATGCACTTTGAGGTCGATGCGTTCGATAGCGTCGAGCGTGAGTTTGTGTTCATTGCGCAACTGAATGCAGCCATCTATCGCCGGATGAATCACAACGCCGCACGCGTACGGCTTGTAGCTGTTCGCCGAAATTTCCCAGGTCTTGCCCAGTCCTTCGGTAATTTTTTCGGGCACGAATTTCGTGGACAATATCGCGGCAAAGCCACGCCGGCCTTCGATGCCCGCTTCGGCGCTGGTAACATTTTTCTTCGCCAGCAGCGCTGCGAGCAAACCATTGCGGGCGGCAATACCCGGATGCAATGGTTTCGCCATGGTGCCGAACGTCTCGCGTATGCCGCAAGCCTGCGTAGCCGCCGTGCCCAGCGCCCATACCATTTGCTGTTCATTCAGTTTGAGCAGACGCCCGGCTGCGGCTGCCGCGCCGAACACACCCGCAGTCGCGGTAATGTGCCAGCCCGTATCGTAATGATTAGGAAAAACCGATAGACCGATGCGGCACTCGGCTTCCACCCCCAATATGAACGCGTGCAAAAAATCGCGCCCGCTCACCGGTTGACGCGCAGTTTGGTGCTCCGCCAGCGCGAGGATGGCCGACGCCACCGGGCCGCTGGGATGAATCACCGTTTTCAGGTGGGTATCGTCAAAATCGAAGGTGTGCGAGGTCGCGCCGTTCAGCAGCGCCGCCTGAAATATATCCACACGTTCATTGCGCCCCAGTATGGTTGCGTCACGTGGACCGGACAAATCATATAACGCCGCCAGCGCGCGCTTTACCGTCTGGTGTTTTGATGCACCTACTGCGCAGGCCACCCAGTTGAGCAATGAGCGCGCGCCTTCGTGGCGCACGGATTCAGGGAGATTCGCGGCTTTGTGTTCGACCAGGAATTTGGCTAGTGTGCGGGTGACTTGCATGTTTTGACCTC
>JANMXV010000159.1:0-1171 GCA_031381325.1 Betaproteobacteria bacterium
CGGAGAAATGCACGCAGAGAAGACCCGAAAGGATATGAGGTTCTCTGAGTTTCATCTGCGCCTCCGCGCCTCTGCGGTGAGGCTTTTACTATGCCTTGTATTTCTTCAACATCTCCGCCGGAAAATATTTTTCTTCCAACATCCGCTGCTTCTCCGCCCCCTCGCCTTCGGGCCCCACATCGGGACGCGGATACGGTTTATCCTTGCGGCTCGCCACAAAATCTTCCCATGCCGCGATGCCGCGCGTATTGAAATCCTGCATGAAATCCCATAGCGCCGCCCACAGCACATGGTGCGTGAATCCCGGATACCACGCAATAGTGACGCCCAGCGCCAGATGTTCTTCCAGCGTGAGATACCGGCCAAGCTTGCCTTTCATGAACGACAGCGGACAGCTCACCGCCGCGCGAGCGCGTTTGATTTCTTCGGGAGAATGCGGCGACTCGAGCTGCACCCAATCCACGCCGGCCACTTCGTGGTACGCCTTCAGACGCGCTATCGTATCGTCGAGATTGCTGTTGGCGGCATCGCGCGCGTAGCACTGCGCCATCACCACGAAGTTGGGGTCGAGTTCGTTCTTCATGTCCACCGCCGCGCGGTAACGCGCGATGGCCTGATCAAGCGGCACCACTTCCATGCCCGCTGTCTGCGTTTTGCGCTTGCCTTCAATCGGCTGATCGTCGATGCGTATGCCGGCGATGCCCGCGTGTATGCTCTCGCGTACCAGCCGCCGCACCGCCATGATGCCGCCGTGCCCGGTGTCGCCGTCGATGATGATCGGAAAATTTACGCTCTGCGCGATCCAGCCCGCGATCTGCACGCACTCGGTCATGGTGGCGGTGCCCACATCCGACATGCCGGTGTAGGTACCCACTACGCCGCTGGTGCCGACAAACGCTGCCTCGCATCCAGCCTCTTGCATTATGCGTGCGTGCGCCGCGGTCGGCGTGTGCAGGATGGTGAGCATCTTGCCGGTGCGGTGTATGAGTTCCTGCAGACGTTTGGTTTTGTCCTGGTTAGTAATAGTGGGCATAGCGCTTTCCTTGCGTATTCGAGGCTTCAGGATTTAGTGTGGGCATGGGTGGCTGCCGAGCGTCCGGCAATGCGGCCGAACACGGACCCGGCCATCAGGCCCGAACTTCCGGGGTAGTTGTAATAAAACAATCCGCCA
>JANMXV010000192.1:0-2935 GCA_031381325.1 Betaproteobacteria bacterium
GGATTCGGTATAGCGGTAGGCGTCGATGCGCACTTCGGTGTCGGGCCGCACGGTGATTTTCGCGCCGTCCATCATGGTCAGCAGCGCCCACGCTTTTTCGCCCGTGCGCACGGCGTCGCCTTCTTCGAGATCCAGCCCATAACGCGGCGCGCATTCGGGTTTGCCCGAGAACACGCTGACTTGCCCCTCAATCGTGCGCACGACGCCCACTTGCGCCAGCACCCGTGACGGGCTTGCAATCGAAACACAGGCAACGCACGCCACAAGCTTCCAAATATTGCGAATGGTGTTTTGCATGCGCCAATAATACCGCTGTTTGGCCGATCCTGCCCATGACAAGTGCGGGCTAGTGAGCGCGCCTAACGTTGTGCCATTACACAGCCCGCGCAACACGGTAAACTGCGCGCAAAGACCCTTGAGGAGACAACCATCATGCTTGCCCGCCTATCGCTCCCGTTGCTCGCGTTGCTTGCGCTGTTCGCAGCTACGGCGCCCGCACTCGCCCAAAGCTATCCCGCCAAGCCCATACGCTTCATTATCCCGTTTCCACCCGGCGGGCCCACTGATTTAATGGGACGCACGGCCGCCGACCGATTGGCGCGGGCGTGGAATGTGCAGGTGATCGCCGACAACCGCGCGGGCGCCGGCGGCAATATCGGTGCAGAGCTATGCGCCAAAGCACCGCCCGACGGTTACACGATATGCATGATGACCGTGGCGCAGGTAATCTCGCCTGCCGTGTATAAGAAACTCGCGTTCGATCCGATTCGCGACTTTAGCCCCATCACGTTGATGGCCATGATGCCCAGCATGTTGACCACGCATCCGGCGCTGCCGGTGAAAACGGTGAAGGAGGTGATCGCGCTCGCAAAAACGAGTCCCGGTCAATTGACGTATGCCTCCACCGGCAACGGCACCAGTCCGCACATGCTGATGGAAATGTTCAGCGCGATGAGCGGCGTAAAAATGGTGCATGTGCCGTACAAGGGGCAGGCGCCCGCCGTGGTCGATCAAATCGCCGGGCAGATTCAGTTGGCGTTTAACACCGCGGCGACGGTGCTGCCCTACGTGCAGGCCGGCAAGTTAAAAGCGATAGCGATTTCGACGCGCGAACGTTTTCCGCCCATGCCCAACTTATCGACGGTGGAAGAAGGCGGCATCAAGGGCTTCGACGGCAGTTCGTGGCAATCGGTGGTGATGCCCGCGAATGCGCCGCGCGAGATTGTCGCCAAGGCGTACCAGGAGCTCTCGACGATGCTGAAATCTCAAGAGGTGCGTGATCGCTTTCTGGCGCAAGGCGCGATATCCTCGGGCATGCCGCCCGATGAGTTTGCGGCTTTTATGAAACGCGAAATGGAAAAGTGGGCGAAGGTTGCGAAGTTTGCCAATATCCGGCTCGACTGATTCAGCGGCGCTGGCGCACGGCGATGGCTTGCGCGCGCAACGCACGGCAACGGGCATTACGCTGGCGTTCCCGGTGCTGCGCGCACGCGGCGTCGCGTTCGGCCTTGGTGCATTTGCCGTGCTGTGCGGATTGATGCCCGCGCTGGGCTTGTCGGCACTGCTGCCGCTGGAAAGCGCCAATGCGTCAGCCCTGTTATCGCTGGCGCTGATAGGCGGATTCGCCGCGCCGTTTATATTGGCAAGTATCGTGTTCGCACTACTGGCGATTTATTTGCTGGCTAATTCATTGCGCGTTGACATCAGCACCGCGGGTGTACGCACCGAGCGGCGTGTGTTTGGACGCGTCACGCAATTACGTGAAATCGCAATCGCTGATGTAGCCGAGATCGATCCCCGTATCGGCGCACGCTACCAGAACCTGTTCAGTTCAACGCCGCGTTATGCGTTGATTGCGAAGCATTGCACTGACCGCCGCAAGGACGTGGTGATCGCCGAAGATTTAGCAGGGCAGGCGCTGATGATCGAAGTACGCACGCTGATTTGCACCGCGCTTAGCATACAAATAACCTATTAAAAACAAATGGTTACCATATGAATATGGCCTCAGAAGACACACGGGCAAGCATCGACCTCACCGCCGCGCTGCGCAGCGCTTCGCGCATGGGTTTGGGCGAAGGCATCTGCAATCATTTCAGCCTGGCCGTGCCGGGCACTGCCGGACATTTTCTGATCAACCCGCAGGGTTTGCACTGGTCGGAAATCACGCCTGCGGATCTGGCGGTGGTCGATGCGCAAGGACGCAAAGTTTCCGGCAAGCACAGCGTGGAGCCGACGGCATTTTTCATCCACAGCGCGATTCATCGCGGCAACGCGCATGCCGCGTGCGTGATGCATACGCACATGCCCTATGCCACTGCGTTGACTGTGGTGCAGGGCGGACGGCTGGAATGGGCGAGCCAGAACGCACTCAAGTTTCACAACCGCGTCGCTTACGACGAACACTACAACGGCCTCGCGCTCGACGAAGCCGAAGGCGAACGCATGTGCAAACAAATGGGCGCTGCCGATGTATTATTCCTCGGCAACCATGGCATCATCGTATGCGGGCCGACGGTGTCGGCGGCGTTCGATGATCTGTATTACCTCGAACGCGCGTGTATGCTGCAAGCGCAGGCAATGGGCACCGGCAAGCCGCTGCGCATCGTGCCGGAAGAAATCGCTGCCAAAACCGGGCGGCAGATGAACCAGGAAAGCCAGCAGGCGATGCTGCACCTTGAGGCGTTGAAACGAATTCTGGATCGTGATGAGCCGGGTTGGTCACGGCTGGATTAAAATGAAGGAGAAAACATGACCGTCAATACCGAAGCCCTACGCGCCGCCATCAGCACTAAAATGCCGCCGTTCGAACTGCGCAAGATCGGCCACGTGGTGCTGATGGTCACTGATCTGCAACGCTCAATCGCGTTTTACACCGGCGTGCTGGGCTTCAAGGTTTCGGACATCTACGGCGACGACATGATGCCCGGCGGCA
>JANMXV010000219.1:0-6874 GCA_031381325.1 Betaproteobacteria bacterium
AAGGTATCGGGATGCATGGCTTTTGCCATCGGCATGCCTTTTTCGTAGTTGATTACGCCGGGGTCCACGAGTTTGAAATCCGAGCGTCCGACCGAGCGGTATTGCACGGCAAGATCAGGCTGGCCGCGATCAAAGCCCTGAAAGCGCACCGACACCGCGTTGTTTTTAATGCCCACTTTCTTCAACACTTCCGCCAGCGGCACGCCGGTGAATTCGCCCGCGCTCACCGCACAGGTGGTCGTCGATTCATTGCTGATCTCATCGCTCGAAGGTACGGCGTTGGCTTCACGCATCGCTGCGCGCGCCTGCATGTCCTGCTGATTGATACGCGAGGGCTTGTTGCCGCCTTTCTGCAAATAGTCGAAGAAGCCCGCGTCGTTGCCCGCGCACTCGGTCACTGCACGCACGGTACGGCCCGGCAGTTTCTGCAAATCTTTCAGCGATAGTTCAATCGGCCGCTCGACTTCGCCGCCGATGGAAAGTATCCAGTCGTCGGGATGCATCGGCTCCGGCACTTCAAGCTGATTCACCACGTAGTACGCGTCGGTGGGCGTGAGCAGACCTTCGAGTTCGGTGATCGGCGCGCGGCCATTGATGACGCGCCCCTGAGTATCCTTGCCCGCATTGATCACCGCACGCTTGCGGTCCGGCCAGCCCATTACCCAGGCGCCTTCAATTTCCGGTCTTGGCATATCGGTTTTTGCCTATTCTAAAATATTCAATAAAAACAAATAGTTACGTTAAATTCGCTCGCGTGATCAAGGACGCACGCCGGACTTATACTTCGGCCCCAACTGCGAACGCAGCCGCCCTTGCAGCGCGTCGATGAACTGACACAAGTAAGGACGTGTTTCACGCGGATCGATCAAGTCTTCAATCGCGAATGCTTCCGCCGTACGGAACGGCGAAGCCAGTTGCCGCAATTCGGTTTCAATTTCTTTTTCGCGCTGCGCCGGATCGGGTGCGCTTTCGATCTCGCGCTTGTAAGCAGCCTTGACGCCGCCTTCCAGCGGCAGCGAACCCCACTCGGCGGAAGGCCAGGCAATTTTGAAATTGAGTCCGCGACGGTCGATCACGCCGCCGCCCGCCACGCCATAACACTTGCGCACAATCACCGAAAACACCGGCACACTGACTTGCAAGCCGACATAGCGCGCGCGCATGCCTTCGCGCAGGATGGCATTGGATTCGGATTCCACCCCGACCATCAGGCCCGGAATATCCGCAAAAAATATCAGCGGTATATTGAACAGATCACACAGCTCGACAAAATGCGCCTGCTTGCGCGCGGCCTTCACGTCCATGATACCGCCGTAGGTCGGATTGTTGCCGATCACGCCAACCACCTTGCCATTCATGCGCGCCAGCACGGTAATCACCGCGCGGCCAAAACCGGGTTGAATCTCGAACATCGATACGCGATCAACAATCAGACCGATCAGCTTGCGCATGTCGTAGGGCTGGCGCGTCGAGCGCGGAATAATGCCGGCCAGCGCGTCTTCGCAGCGATCGACCGGATCGCCCACGTCCACCACCGGCGATAGCTCCCACACATTCTGCGGCATGTACGACAAAAACTTTTTGATTTGCGCGAAGCAATCCATCTCGTCTTCGGCAACGTTGTCTATAGTGCCGGCGGTGTCGGCGGCAATCTTCGCGCCGCCGAGTTCCTCCTTGGTAATTTTGCCGCCAGTGGTACGAAAGGCACGCTCCACCACCGGCGGCCCCGCTGCGAAAATCTGGCTGGTGCCGCGCACCATGATCGACCAGTGCGCGAGTATTGCGCGTGCCGACGGCCCGCCCGCCGTGGTGCCCATCACCGCACTCACCACCGGCACGATGCCCATCAGATCGACCGAGCGCTCGAAACCGTCCTGACCGTAGCCCGGCACCACCGAGTAGCCTTTGCGCCGCGTGGTGTTGACCGTGCCGCCCGTACCGTCGCACAGATTGATCAGCGGAATGCGGTATTCGTAAGCAAGATCTTCAATGAAGCCGCCTTGCCCGCCCTTGCGGCGATCGCTGCCGAAACTGGTGCCCGCGCGCAGGGTGTAATCCTCGCCGCCGATCGCCACCGGACGGCTATTGAGGTTACCCAGCCCCATCACATACGGCGCGGGTTCGAATGTTTTGAGCTTGCCGGCGGTATCGTAACTGGCGCGCCCCGCGAGCTTGCCGACTTCGCGAAATGACCCGGCGTCGAGCAGCCCGGCGATGCGCTCGCGCACCGTCAGCTTGCCGGCGGCGTGATGTTTCGCCACCGCGTCCGCGCCGCCGCAAGCGTCGGCCAACGCGCGGCGTTGATGGATGTCGTCAATTTCAGCTTGCCAGGTCATGGGTGGCACTTACTGCGGCGCAGCCTAAACGTAACTGAGCGTAACTGAGCGTAACTGCGCGCGGTGGCAGTTCAGCCCTCAAGTATCGCGACGACTTGCCCTTCGGCTACCGGGTCTTTTTCCTTGACGAGGATTTCTTTAACCACGCCGCCGTCTTCGGTAATCACCGGGATTTCCATTTTCATCGACTCGATCACGATCAGCGTATCGCCCGATTCCACCGTGTCGCCCGGTTTGGATTTGAGTTGCCACACGGTGCCGGTTATTTCCGATTTAACTTCGATGCGCGCCATGATTTTCCCGTCGATTTCTTCTGTACGTGAGTGAAGACTAGCGAAAATTATAGCACGCACCCACGGCCGCGGCGATTGTTGCCCACCGTCGGCACAAGGGAGTTCCCGCGCGAAGCATGCGTAGCCACGCATGATCGCAGCACGTAGCACTCAACACAGCCGCACAGGATTCCCATTCGACCTTCTCGACGCGGTGGTAGCACAGCCTGAAAGGATGCTGGTGGGGCACCGCGTCGATGGTTTTCCGCGCCTTGTCGATTTCGCCGAAGGCGACCTGGGTCCACACGTCTTCGAGAACATCCGGAATCTGACCGAACAGCGATGAGATGCCGTTTAGACGATCAGACTGTCGCAGGGTAACGCCGAATTTCGACTTGCGTACCGGCAGCAACCATCGCGTCCGCCGATTGAAGCAGCGAGCTGGAAACAGTATCGTCGAGGTAATCCTCGCCGCAATTGGGGCAAACCTGTGCTGGAACGCCCTTAAACACGAAGGTCGCGCCCTGCCGGTCGAGCGTAACTGTCGTCGTTCCGGCAGTCGTGTCGGCCTGCTTGCACACAATGCACTTCATGGCTTCTTCCTCCGGAAGTCCGCTTCCCACACGTCGGGGGCCGGCTGGTATGCGGTAACGACGATCGTCTCGTCGTCAGCGGCATTATATGCCGCAACCACATGCAATGGCTGGTCGCTACGAAGACCGAGCACCAGCCGGCTCGGATACGGCGTGTCGGTAGGGTAGTCGGCAATGGTTTCGCCGTATGCCAGTGCCGCGCGCACGTCTTCGACCGATAAACCGCGCTCGAACATGCGGCGCACAGCGTGGGCCCGGAACGTGATCTTCATGTGCTTAATTGTCTGAATGCTTCTGAATAATGTCGTGAATCTGCGCTTCCTTGAACGCAACGTCCCAGCACCACACGCCGAATCCACCCTTCGCGTTCACGCCCTTTACCCACGCATCCAGCGCAGATCGCTTTGTGCGGTTTTGTTCAGAATCCTCGCCCTTGATCTCTAGCACCAGAATCCTGCCATTCGCAAGTCGAATCAGGAAATCCGGCACAAAACGCTTACGCGAGCCGTTCCACAGGTAATAAATCTGGAAGCCGAGATGATCATTCTTGGCATAAGCGAGGACGATTTTCTGCTTGGTGGAATCGAATAAGTTCGCGGCGTATTGCTCCCACGTGCTATCTGCGATCATGTGACTGATCTGCGAACGGCGCGTCGGCAGGCACGGCTTGGTCGAATACCAGGTGCGCATGTAACGGGTTGACCCGATTGGAAACTCTTCGTCGAACACCGGTTCGATACGTTCCTGATTCTGCTCGACCACAAAGCGCAGCAGGTGCTGCACGACGATATCGATGTTCAACGCAATCAGGATGCGCTTGCGCAGCGGCTCCTGATGAAATAACGACGGAATATCCAGCTTCTTCGAGTCGAAGAACTGCTCGACCAGCCGGATAAGCTGAAACACCAGGTACTCACGCGTACCGGTAAACCGGCCTTCCATCGTCTCGAACGCCTTGCGCGCCGCCTTGAATGTGATGCGCTGCAGCCGGAATTCATCGGGCAGTTTTTCCAGGTTGATCACGTGTACTTTGTTCCAGTCCGTAGCGCCGCCGAGCGCGGGCGCAATCTCCGCACTGATCGGCGTCTGCGCAGGGTCCAGCGTCAGTGGCTCCACCTTGTTCCAATCAACCGCTAGCACCGGCCGCACTACGCAATCAATGCGTAACACGTTGGGCCAGCGTATCTCCAGTTCGTTGCGCGCGGCCAGTGCTTCGATCTGCGTGCTGGGTTTCGGTGGCGGCGGCGTTTTGCCGTCTCCGCTGTCATCCTGAAAGATTGACAGCGGCACGCCGAAAATATTCACGTATTCGGGCAGGAACAGCCCGTCTTCATCCATGTCGTAACCGACCCGGCGCAGGCCGCGGCCTATCACCTGCTCGCACAGCAACTGACTGGTGAATGCACGTAACCCCATGATATGAGTGACGTTCTTCGCGTCCCACCCTTCCGACAACATCTGCACCGAAATCACATTCTGCAAGTCCTGGCCACCGGTGCCACGCTTACCGACGTTATCGACGATCTCGCGCAGCAGTTCTTCTTTCTTCAGCGCCCGCAGGCGTTCCTTGCGCGGCTCCGGAATATTCGTGGCATTTACAATCGCATGCAGCGCTGCTTCATAATCCTTGTCGCTCACTGCGGTTTCGCCCACCTCTGCCTTCTCCAGCACCTTCGAATCCACGCGCAACGTTTTGGTCGGTGCATGCATCTCGGGCCAATGCGCGTCACCGCGCTGAAAGTAATGCTCGATACGCGCCGCCGTTTCGGTACGATTGCAAACGGTCAATATGACGGGCGGCGAGGTATGCCCTGCCGCCTGCCACTCGCGCAGCGCCGCACGCCAGTCCGCGCCGAGCAGCGTATAGGCATCCTGAATCAGTTTCGGCAGCGCCTCGTGCGCTTCGGCCTTGCGGTTCAGGTCTTCGGCCACGTCGTCTTCGCGATAAATGTGATACAGCTTCGAGCGCATTGTCTTGGCGTTGGGCAAGGCGTCGTCGCGGATCACCACACGCGGCGTCTTGACCAGACCCGCTTCAATCGCATCGTTCAGGCCGAAGTCAGAGACAATCCATTCGAATAGTCCGGCTTCCGTGTTCGCCTTGCCGGTCGGGGCAAAAGGCGTTGCCGACAGATCGAAACATCGCTGAATACGGCGCGTCTTGTGAATGCGGTCCAGTCCTTCGATCCAGCGCGTCGCTTCGTCGAGATCGATGCCGAGTTGCTCGGCTTCCTTTTTGCTGATCTTGACGTCCGCCGGCTTACGGTAGGCGTGATGCGCCTCGTCGTTGATGATGATCATCATCGCCATCAGCGTGGTCTTGCCGGTGCCGGTCGCCATTTTGCTGCACAGCCGTTCCCACGCGCCGCCGTCGCCGGGAATGTACACACCCTGCCTGTATTCCTGAGTAGCTTCGGTCCACCAGATCAGCGTTTCGACGGCTTCGATCTGGCAGAAGTAAAACGGCAGATCGCGCACCCCCGCCGTGCGATCGCGCCAGTGATCGAGCAGCGTGCGCGTAACACTCGTGATGCCCGGACAATCGGCAGCGCGCCATGCATCGACGCGTCCGCGAATTTCGTTCACGCGATCCAGCGGCTCGGTGCGCCGTGTGTTGTTACGCACGTCGAAAATTTCGTAGCCTGCTGCCCGCCGTTGGGGCACCAGCGACAGGCCGCCCTCGCGCGCCTGCTGCCAGTGCTGTGCCGGGCACTGGTAGGGCGAATTAATAATCAGGGACCTCGGCGCTGCCATTACGCGCCCCCTGTCAGCATGTTCATTACCAGTCGAATCAGCACGTCCTTGTGTTTCGGATCGGACTCGGCGACCAGCAGCGCCAGCGCCGCCAGGCCGATATCGTTGACTATGGGTACGCCGTCGCGGAACAAACGCCCATTGCGGTTCAGGAATTCGACGAACAGGAACGAGCCGATACGCTTGTTGCCGTCGCTGAACGGGTGATTCTTGATCACGAAATAAAGCAGGTGCGCGGCCTTTGATTCGACGCTGGGATAAGCGGGCTCGCCAAACGCAGTCTGATCCAGATTGCCGAGGATGGATTCGAGGCCCGCCTCCCGCTCCTGCCCGAACAAGTCGCCCGCTTCCTTGCGCCCCATCAAATCCCGCTTGAGCGCCGCGATGCGCGTACGGGCCTCCGCAATGAGCGGCAGCGCACCGCCGAGCGTTCCTTTGGGCTCCGTCAACAGGCCTTCGTCGTACCGTTGCAGCAGCAGAAAGGTCTGCGTGTAACGGGCGATGACGTCTATCAGTCCACGGCCCTGGTCCCCGCTCAAGGCGTCACTGCCGGCAGCCTTGCGCACCAGCGCCAGTGCGGCTTCCAGTTCGCGGGCGTTTTCTTCGAAGCGCTGGCGGTTGAGGGTATAGCCGCGGGTCAGATGCTGGTTAAGCGTCCGCGTTGCCCATTGACGAAAGCGCACGCCCTCCCTGGACTTGACCCGGTAGCCGACGGAAATGATCGCGTCCAGGCTATAGTGATCCACGTGGTAGGTTTTGCCGTCAGGGGCAGTTTGTGCAAATTTTGCACAAACTGATTTCTCCTCTAACTCATTGTCTACAAATATATTTTTAATGTGCCGCGCGATGACCGAGCGCTCCCGGCCAAACAATCGAGCGAGCTGCGGCTGGTTGAGCCAGACCGTCTCCCCGGTCAGCC
>JANMXV010000235.1:0-3093 GCA_031381325.1 Betaproteobacteria bacterium
TCTCGCTTACCGTCGTGAGTAATGCCTGTGCGTCCTTCGCTTTAGCGTGCATCGGCGTGATGGACAATTGCACCTGTCCAGCGTGCGAAGTGAGCCGCCCGATACCCGAGAGCAGCAGCGGGCGGCTGGTGATCGCTTCCAACCGAGTGCACGGCAAAGGTCAAGTCTCCCGTCTTGCGGAAAGATCCTTCGGATCGGGCTACACACTGGGTTCTGGCGTTCGCCAGAACGACGGCGCGGTTGTTTTCCTCTGTGGGCTCCGGCTTAAGATAGCGCCATTGTCCTCTGCGTCCTCTGCGTCCTCTGTGGCTATCGCCTTTGCTCTAAGCTTTTTTACCACGCGACTCAGCCAGTAACGCATCCCAGTTCTTCGGCAGCACTACCTTGCGGCTGGTCGGCACGCCCTGCAGGTGGTTGCACACATAGCCTTTCGACTGATTGCGCGCGGCGTCACCCGCCACCACGATGCCCATCCACTGCGGACGCTGGAACACCGGCACCAGGCGCTGTGGATCGTCGGACAAGTGATATTCCTGCGGCAGCAGGCCGTCTTTCACCGCATTGGCGATGCGAAATCCGGTGAGTCCCGCGCCGTACGCATAACGCTCGGCGGTGGACGCCTTGATCTTCACCTTGTCGTAGAAGTATTTGCGTATATCGTCCTTGCTCCAGCCGTCCTGCGCGAACACTTTGGCAATCGAAGGCCCCAGCAAAATCAGCGGATGCCAGTTGGCGTAGCACATGCCGATCGCAGTCCAGTAGCCGCAGGCGCGTTCGCCAATGACGTCCGCCAGCAGCGCCGCGTGTTCTTGCGCATGCTCGCTTTGCGAATACGCGGGCGCGCTGATTGCCACCACGCTTTGCACCGTGACCACGTTGTCGCCGGCCTTGAAGCCGCGATCCACGCTGTACGGCTGCCAGCCCAACTCGGCGACGGCATCTTCGTTCTCCGCCAGCACCACTAGAAAACTCTGCCCGATGCTGCCCTTGTCCGCACCTTCGGGCCCGTGTGTGAATCCCGCGATGTTGCGGATAAACATCCGCAAAAAACGCCCGATGCTGGTGTTCGGCTGGCGGCCCACGCGCATCACGCCCTGACCGGAATTGAAGCCGAGTTCCTGAATGATGGGGCCGCTCAACACAATCAGCGATTCCCAGCCCGGCGTCGAGCCTGCATCTTCCACTTTGTATTCAGGCGTGCAGATCACCTCCACCACTGCCAGCAGGATCGGCATGTATTCGGCTCGGCAACCCGCCATCACGCCATTCACCGCGACATTCCACACCGTCGCTTCGCGATTGGCCGGCGGGCACACGCCGATCACTTCATGCGCATCGCGCCCGGTGTAACGCAGAAACTTTTCAATGCGTTCCAGCGTCGGCGGCACCACCGGCATGCCGTCCGACCAGTTATGCTGGTGAAAATAATCGTTGATCTGATCAAGCGTGCCGCGATATACGATGTCGCGCGGCTGAGGGGACGCGTCGTCCTGCTTAGTCTTCGCCAACTTCAGCGGCTTCGACAAGCCTTCGATAATCTGCGGCAACAAGTGAGAGACCACCTGCGCGCGCAATTCCGCCGTGCTCTGCGTCATCGGCACACCGGGAAATTCGGCGATCGCCATGTCGGGCAGTCCCAAGCCCTTGGCCACTACCGCCGCCTGCTTGAGAAATCCGCTCGAGATAATCGATACCGAGGGAATCCCGCAGCGCTCCACCACCGCACTCGCCCGCAACACGGCGGGCGTGCAGGCGCCTCAGGCGCCTATCGCGGAAATGACTGCATCGACCTTGTGCTTTTTCAGCAGTTCAGGAACCCTGGAGACCAGCTGGCGCTGATTCGGCCCGTGCAGATTGCCGAAGGTGTCGTAGGTGACGAATCGAATGCCCGCATAGCGCTTGGACAATTCTTCGCGCAGAAGCGGAAATATCTCCTCGCCGCGAAACAGGTAATCCCATGTTTCCGCAATGACTTTGTTACTGAGATCGGCGACGCGCTCAACCGGTGCGCGGGTGGCGTAGGCGGGTTTGCCGAGCGGCCACACGATTTCGTAGGCGGGCTCATTTAAAGGGGGGCGGGCAGTCATGAATTCTCCAAGGGACATCGAAACATTGAAATCGAGGATAGCACGCACCCTCGCGTTTGCGCTAAAATTGCAATTCCCTTGTTTCACGTTTCATTCCACTTAACGGTCATGAACGCGCCTTGCTTGCGAGTGGCGACCTCCGCCCCTGAATCACCATGTTGACGCCGGCTCCGGCTGCGCGTCGCGCGCTACCTTCGGTTGACCGGCTGCTGAGCAGCAGCGCGGCCGCCCCGCTCATCACGCGCTTTGGGCGCGCGTTCACCACCGACACCATCCGCGATCTGCTGCAAGCACAGCGCGAAAAACTCGCGCAAAACGCAGCCGCCTTCGCGTTCGACGAAGAACATTTCATCAAAGCCTGCGACATTGAACTGACCCAGCGCACGCAACCGTCGCTGCGGCCGGTGTTCAACTTAACCGGCACGGTGCTGCACACCAATCTCGGCCGCGCGCTGATGCCGCAGTCGGTAGCCGACGCGGTGATGATCGCGATGACGCGTCCGGTCAATCTCGAATTCGATCTCGGCGGCGGCGCACGCGGCGAGCGTGACGCGCATGTGGAAAAATGGATCACCCAGCTCGCCGGCGGCGACGGCGCGGTGGTGGTCAACAACAATGCGGCTGCAGTTTATCTCGCACTGAACACGCTGGGAGCGAAGAAAGAAGTCATCGTGTCGCGCGGTGAATTGATCGAAATCGGCGGCGCGTTCCGCATTCCCGACATCATGAAGCGTGCCGGCGTGAAGCTGGTCGAAGTGGGCGCCACCAACCGTACCCACCTTAAAGATTTTGCCGAAGCGATTACGCCGCGCACCGCCGCGATCATGAAGGTGCATACCAGCAATTACGTGGTGCAGGGCTTCACTGCGTCCGCGCCGGAGGCCGAACTCGCCGCGCTGGCGCACGCGCACGGTATTGAATACATCGTCGATCTCGGCAGCGGCATGCTGGTCAACCTCGAAGACTACGGCCTGCCGCACGAACCCACGCCGCGCGAAGCGCTGGC
>JANMXV010000250.1:0-1239 GCA_031381325.1 Betaproteobacteria bacterium
TCCACAGCGCGTTGGAAAAACCGATATGTTTCACCATCGGGCCGAGTATCCACACCGCCGCCGAGCTGAAACCGAACGCTACGGTGAGGCGCATGCCCGCCACGCGCGAACGCATTCGATCATCAACGTAGCGTACGATCATCGCGTCGGTAAACGGAATCGAGCCGAACACAAACACCATCACCGCCAGCAACGCGGCGAACAGCCACCAGTCCTGCGTATGCGCGGCGATGATCAGCAACGGGATCTGAATCACCGACATCCACAGTTGCAGCGGCTTGAACGGCATGCGGTCGATCAACCTGCCGACGACAAGCTGCGCAATCGATGCAATCGCGTAAATCAACGCCAGCAGAATTCCGAGCAGTGCCGGGTCTTCAATCACGCCGCGAAAGCCTTCCGATAATAATTGTGCATTGCCGTTGGTGGTGAAGTTGAACAACACGGTGCTCACCGCCGCGGCAGCGGTCATCACCGCGAACGCACGCGCCAGCATGGCCGGTGTGAGCTTGACTCGCGCCTTGCCGCCTTTGCGTTTGGAGGGCGACTCGCTTTCCTTCGGACAAGCGATGGCGAAAACAATGCCGCACGCGATGGCGATAATGCCGGGCGCCACAAACGCGGCGCGCCAGCCGATCCACTTCACCAGAAAGCCGGTCACCAGCGCGGCCACGGCGATACCCAGATTGCCGGCAAGTCCATTGAGCCCGATCACCGCGCCCGGATTGGGCACGTTTTGCACCAGCATCGGAATGCCCACCGGATGGTAAATCGCCGCGAAGGTGCCGAGCAGTGTCAACGCAGCCGCAAGTTGCCATGCGTTTTGGGTGAGCGCGGTGAGCAGCGCCGCCACGCCCATGCCGATGAAAAAAATAATCATCATGATGCGGCGGCCCCACAAGTCGCCGAGGCGTCCCGCCGGCAGCGAGCCCAGTCCAAATAGCACAAAGGCGCCTACGCTGTACGGCATGAGGTCCGTCCAGTTGTTAAAGCCGAACTCGACCGCTATTGTGGCTACCGCCGTGGCGAAAATGAGCAAGAACATGTGGTCTATGCCGTGAGCGATATTCAGCAGCACATTAACCACAGGCGGAAAGCCGTTCGCGGGCATAACAGTTTGAGTTTGTGTGGTCATGGTGTTTGTGTTTTCTTCGCTACAATAGCCTTGCTTTCGAGGTAACACAACCCACTGCCTTAATGTGGACGTTTATTTCCATCAATGCGCACAACATGAAGTCG
>JANMXV010000257.1:0-8356 GCA_031381325.1 Betaproteobacteria bacterium
AATCAACAGGAGATTAAAGTCATGACCAAAGTCAAACCCATCCCCGATGGAATGCACGCCGTAACGCCGCACCTGGTTTGCGCCGGTGCTGCGGACGCCATCGAGTTTTACAAGAAAGCGTTCAATGCAGTGGAAGTGATGCGTATCCCGGGCTCGCAGGGCAAGCTGATACATGCCTGCATTCGCATCTGCGATTCGCCTATCATGCTGATGGACGAGTTCCCCGAAATGGGTGGTTTTGGGCCGAAGTCGCTTAAGGGTTCGCCGGTTACGATTCATCTTTTTGTCGAGAATGTCGATGCGTTTGTTGCGCAGGCTGTTGCCGCGGGGGCGAAGATAAAGATGCCTGTCGCGGACATGTTCTGGGGCGATCGCTACGGCGCAATCGAAGACCCGTTCGGCCACAACTGGTCGGTGGCCACGCACATTCGTGATATGACCGCGGATGAAATGAAAGAAGCGGCGGCCAAGTTCTGCGGTTAATTTCCGTTGCAGGCCACTCGCGCGGCTCGTCCATTCGATTGTTCACTGGAGCAAGTTATGCTTAAAATCATAGGTATCGTCATCACGGTAGTGATCGCCGGCGTGCTCATTTTTGCCGCGGCCAAGCCTGACATTTTTCGCGTGCAACGCTCGGCCAGCATCAAAGCGCCGCCGGAGAAAGTATTTGTGCTCATCAACGATTTCAAAAGTTGGGGCGCGTGGTCGCCATGGGAGAAAAAAGACCCCGCCATGAAGCGCACCTTCGGCGCCGTAACCAGCGGCAAGGGCGCTCAATACGCGTGGGAGGGTAACAAGGATGTCGGACAGGGCAGCATGGAAATTACCGAGTCGGTTCCGTCATCGAAGCTCGCATTGAAGCTGGATTTCATGAAGCCGATGGAGGCACACAATACTGTCGAGTTCACGCTCGCGGCGCAGGGCGACACCACCAACGTCACATGGGTAATGCACGGTCCCGCGAATTTTTTATCGAAACTCATACAGGTTTTCATGAGCATGGACAGCATGGTCGGCAAGGATTTCGAAGCGGGATTGGCGAATCTGAAAGCGGCGGCTGAAAAGTAAACGGCCAAATGAACCAACAGGAGAATGTGATGAAATATCTGTGTCTGGTTTACCTCGACGAAAATCGCCTGCACGAACTGCCCGATGAAGACTGCGTGGAATTCGACACGTCGATACGCAAGAGCGGCCATTGCATTGCCTCTGAGGCGCTGCAATCGGTGCAGACCGCGACCACGGTGCGTGTGCGCAGCGGAAAAATGTCGATTACCGACGGGCCGTTCGCCGAAACCAAGGAACAGCTCGCCGGCTTTTACATGATCGAAGCGCGCGACCTGAACGAGGCGATTCAGATTGCATCGAAGATTCCACCTGCACGCGTCGGCAGTATCGAGGTGCGGCCGATACGGCCGATTCGCGAGACGGTCGCTGAGGCCGAGAGCCGGAAATCATTGGGTACGTCCGAAGTACGGCCCTGAGCCGATCCACCGACACGGCTTTGTAAACATCCCATGAAGCAGATTACATTTAGGAGATAGCGATGGCGATTAAAAGCAAGCTCAAGAAACCCGCGGTTCGACGCAATGCAACCCCACGCCGCATGCTGGTGCTGGTTGCCACGCGCAAAGGTGCATGGCTCTATCACGGCGACGCGGCGCGCAAAACCTGGCGTGTCGATGGCCCGCATTTTCTGGGCCACACCATCAGCCATCTGGTGCTTGATCCGCGCGATAAACGCACGCTGCTGGCGGCGGCCAAGACCGGCCACCTCGGCCCGACGGTTTTCCGCTCGACGGATATGGGAAAAACCTGGAAAGAAGCCGCGCAGCCGCCCGCATTCGCCAAAGTGCCTGAAGGTGAAAAGGGCCGCGCCGTCGATCACACGTTCTGGCTCACGCCGGGGCACGCGTCGGAACCCAACGTCTGGTACGCGGGCACTTCGCCGCAAGGTTTGTTTCGCACTGAGAATGGCGGCGTGACCTGGGCGCCGTTTTCATCCGTCAACGACGATCCGCAGTATCGCGAGTGGATGGGCACGGTGCAGGACGGCACGCCGGACGGTCCCAAGTTGCATTCGATCATCGTTGACCCACGCGATTCGAAACATATGTATTTCGCCATGTCGGGCGGTGGCGTGCATGAGTCTCTCGATGGCGGCACGAATTGGCGTGTGCTTATCAATGGCATGGAGGTGGTTCAGGGTTACGGTCTGGATGCCTCGAAACCCACGTTTCACGATCCGCACTGCCTGCGCCTATGCCCGTCAAACCCGGACCGTATTTATCAGCAAAATCATTGCGGCATTTATCGCATCGACCGGCCGTCGGACACCTGGGTGCGCATCGGCAAAGCCATGCCGAAAAAGGTTGGTGATGTGGGCTTTCCGCTGGTGGTGCATCCGCGCGACGACAATACCGCGTGGGTGTTTCCGATGGATGGCAGCGGCGTGTGGCCGCGCACCAGCCCGGACGGCAAGCCCGCGGTGTACGTCACACGCAACGGCGGCAAAACGTGGCAGCGGCAAGATGCGGGCATGCCCAAAGCCCAGGGCTGGTGGACGGTGAAACGGCAATGCATGACGGGCGACACGCGCGATCCGGTTGGACTTTACTTTGGCACCACCAGCGGCGAGTTGTGGATGAGTCGCGACGAGGGCCGCAAGTGGGCGTGCATTGCGCGGCATCTGCCGGAGATATACGCCGTGGAAGCGGTTGAGTTGTAAGGCGCGCGGCGATGAAGGTGCTAATCCCCAGCGCGTTGCGCTCATACACCGAGAGCAGTCATGCGGAGGCGCGTGGGGCGACACTCGCGCATGCATTGGTGGATTTAGAAAGGCAGTATCCCGGTATACGCTTTCGCATGATCGACGAGCAGAACAAGATACGCCGTCACATACGTTTTTTCGTTAATGGCGAGCAGGTGTATGAATTGTCGCAAGCCCTTAACGCCGCTGATGAGGTGGTGATCGTTCAGGCGTTGAGCGGCGGGTAGAGGTAATTGTTTAATTAATTGATAAATAAAGGAAATTTTATGCGATACATCGATGGATTTGTTTTACCGCTACCGAAGAAAAACCTGCAAGCCTACCGCCGCATGGCGCAGAAATGCGGCAAGGTGTGGCGTGAGTATGGTGCGCTCGAATACA
This sequence comes from Betaproteobacteria bacterium, assembly GCA_031381325.1. Lineage (GTDB taxonomy): Bacteria > Pseudomonadota > Gammaproteobacteria > Burkholderiales > SG8-41 > UBA5216. Next base: position 3,152 of record JANMXV010000257.1, read on the forward strand.
TTGAATGTGTGGCTGACGACGTGAAGCCGGGCAAGCGCACGTCGTTTCCGCAAAGCGTGAAATTGAAGCCGGACGAGACCGTGATTTTCGCCTACATCGTTTACAAATCGCGCGCGCAGCGTGACCGCGTCAATGCCAAGGTGATGAAAGACCCGCGCCTTGCGCCGATGATGAATCCGAAAGCCATGCCCTTTGATGGCAAGCGCATGTTCTGGGGCGGGTTCAAGTCTATTGTGGCGTTGTAAGCGGATGGTGTGCATGCCGGCGATCCGGCTCTCGGAGGATCAGGGCCTGCGTAGCGCGCGATACAGCAGCCCGCGCCGGCGCATTGCGCGCAACAGCCGCTGAACCACGCTCCACTTTGTACGCGAAGATGCCGTACAACCACCCGCGCGACTTCGCGCCCATCTCCCTTATCGGTACCACCCCGAACGTCCTGATCGTGAACCCGTCGATGCCGGCACGCACGGTACAGGAGTTCATCGCCTATGCCAGAGCCAACCCCGGCAAGCTGAGCTACGGCACGTCAGCCGCCGGCTCGTCGCAGCAGCTCGCAATGGAGTATTTCAAGTTGACGGCGAAGATTGAGGTCGTGCAAGTCGCCTACAAGGGCGCGCCGCAGGCGCTATCCGACGTGGTCGGGGGGCAGATTCCTTCGAGCGTACAGTCGGCGCCGGGGGTGCTGTCGGCGATTCAGAGCGGGCGAGTGCGCGCGCTCGCGGTGACGAGCCTGACACGCATAGCGCAGTTGCCTTCGGTGCCGACTCTGCACGAGACCGTGCTTCCCGGTTTCGAAGTGAACTCCTGGTACGGATTATGTGCGCCGGCAGGCACACCCACGCCTATCCTCGACAAGGTTCATAGCGATCTCACCGCGGTGTTGCGCATGTCCGAGATGCAGCAGCGATTTAAGGACCTGGTGGTCGAAGTCGCCCCGACCAGCCGCGAAGCATTCGCACGGTTCATGCGTGCAGACAGCGCACGCTGGGCGCGAGTCATCAAGGACGCCGGTATCTCGCAACAGTAGCGCGCAGCGCACGACCGCTACCGGGCAAATTTGCCTAATGGCCTGTCTAGCACCAATAGCCAGCGGACGTGTTCTTGGGATTACTTGGTTGCCGCCGCGGCTGGCGGTGATGCGAACGATTGCAATGAAACTCTGCTTGCCGACTGTCAATCAGGCCCCGTACTTGAATGACAGAGACAGGCGCGTGCGGAACTGCGTTACCTTGCCGTCTTCCACCTTAACGTCCAGCTTGGTCACTTCGGCAATGCGCAGGTCGCGCAGGGACTTTGACGCCGTAATTACGGCGCTGCATGCCGCGTCCTCCCAAGACTCCGAACTGGTGCCGATAACCTCGGTGACGCGATAGACAGCGTTCTTATCCTTCTTAGCCATGATGTGCTCTCCTTGAGTAATTGAGCGGAAAACCCGGCGGGTCATCCGTGAGGCATTATGAACCTAGCGCGCTGCAAAGTGCCAGTTGTTGACTTGTCTCGGGGTGGATGGCGGGTTTCTAGTCACAATTCCTGGCTCATCACGTCGTTCTCATCGATCATTTTGCTGCTTCCGCGTTGATGAACGCGGCAAAGGCCTCGGGGGTGCTCGGCGCGGACTCCGAGCCTTGGCTGGTCATGCGTTCGCGTATTTCCGCGGTGGAGAGGTGACGGTTCACTTCGCGCGATAGTTTTTGCACGATATCCGCTGGCGTGCCAGCAGGCGCCAGCAGTCCGCTCCAACCCGTCATCACCAATCCGGGATAGCCCGATTCCAGCAGCGTTGGTGTTTGCGGAAAAGCAGCGGTGCGCTGTAGGCCGCATGTCGCCATCAGCCGCAGCTTGTCGCTCGCGAAGTGCGGCGCCACGCCTTGCATGGTGGTGAACATCAGCACTACTTGTCCGCTGATGAGGTTGATCCACGCCGGCGTCGAGCCTTTGTACGGCGCATGCACGAGTTTGATACCGGTGGTCTGCGAGTACAGTTCCGCAGATAGATGCGTCAGATTGCCGATGCCGGCGGCGCCGTAGACCCGTTCGCCGGGCCGCGCTTTCGCGAGCGCGATGAGCGCCTTTGCCGAGAGTGCCGGCAGCGTGGGCGTCATCATCAGAGCCATGGTGTTGCTGGCGGTCTGGGAAACCGGCGCAAAGTTGCGCAGCGGATCGCGCGGCAGATTTATTAGAACTGCGGCTATACTTTCGCCTCCTCACATAGTCGGTAGTGCTACATCTACTCGGGTTCACCCTCGCGCAGATACAGGATCCCGGACGCGGCCGTCACAACACGGGCCTGATTGCCGACGCCATCAGCGCATCCGCGCTGCCGCCACAACCACAGCGCGATTGATGCGTTCACCGCGTTGATGACGCATCACGACTTGTCGCCTGGAGAAATTGTTGCAGTGGATATTCATACGTTCGGTTGGGCGCTAAAACTCGGCAACAAAATTGAGCCGCGTAATCTGGTGGACGTGCAATACAGCATTCCGTACTGCATCGGCTTGGCTGCGATCATCGGCGCCGAGGCGCTGCTGCCGATAGAAGCAGCGGTTTGGAATCGACCGGATGTCAGTGATTTTTCACGCAAGGTAACGTTACACAGGGACGCCGATCGCGACGCGCGCTTTCCCGAGGAAACGCTGGCGCGCGTGATCATCACAATGGCCAACGGAAAGTTCGAGTCGCCAGTCACGACGCCGCGCGGCGAACCGGCGAATCCCCTGTCATGGGATAATCTGCGAGAGAAATTTTTGATTGCCACACGCAAAGCCTTGCGTGAAGAACAGCAACTGCCGGTGCTTGATGCCGTCGATCTCCTGGCGGACGGCGCGCTGGCGCCACTGTTGAATGTGCTTGCCGCATCTAGTGCTGTTAATGCGTAACTATCTGTTTTTAAACAATTATTTGTGTATGCATTTTTCCATGATCCGAGCCTGCCGCAACGCTTCCGCAGCAAACGCCTTTACCAGCGCCGGTCGCGATGCGCGCTTCGGAAACGCCATCAGCAGATCAAGCTCCAGCTTGGGTTTGAAGGGCCGTACCGCCACGGTGGAATCAGCCATGCCGACCTATAGCGGATGCACCAGCGCCACACCGAGCCCGTTGGCGACGAAGGCGCAAATCGCCGGCGCGGTGGAAGCGGAAAATCCGCAACGCCGTTCGATGCCGAGCTTGTCGAACAACGCGTCAACACGCACGCGCGTCAAAGTGCCTTCGCTCCACGACACGAAATTTTCGTTTTTGAGATCACGCGCGGAAATTTCAGCGCGCTGCGTCAGCGGATGCGATGGCGGCAGCAGGCACACCGCCGCCTGCCGCGACAACAACTCCGTTTCAATTTCGGGATGCTCATGCATTGAATTGCACAGCGCAATGTCGAGTTGGCCGCTCGCCACGCTATCCATCAGTTTAACGCGCTGCGCCGCACGGATTTCGAGTTTTACGTCGGGACGGTCTTGCAAAAACGCAAACGCCACGCGTCGCACAAAGCCGGCGGATAGCGCGGGCATCGCGCCCACCGACAGCGCGCCGCGGCGCATGGTACGGATTTCTTCGGCGGCGCGATTCACCGTGCTGTTTTCCATCACGGCTTTAAAGGCTTCGATATGGCGCAGACTCATGGACATGGGTGCTGGACCTTTGCGATGTGATTCCCAGTCATCTTATGGCGTGCATTGCGCGGAAGCAACCGAATGACCCAAACCGCAGATGTTGTTGTAATCGGCGGCGGCGTGGTGGGCTCCGCGATTGCATATGGCTTGGCGAAGCGCGGCGCGCGCGTAACGGTGCTGGATGAAGGCGATGACGCGTTTCGCGCCTCGCGCGTCAACTTTGGTCTGGTGTGGCTGCACAGCAAAGGCGCAGGCATGCCGGCGTACGGGTTTTGGACGCGGCGCTCGTGTGATGTGTGGCCTGAGTTCGCAGCGGAACTCAAGGAAACCACGGGCGTAGACACGCACTACGTCAAATCCGGCGGGCTTTCATATTGTCTGGGCGAGGTGGAATACAACGAAAATGCCGAGATGATCCAGCGTATGCGCGCGCAGGCCGAGCGCGACCCCTACGAAACGCGCATGCTGGATCGCGGCGACCTCATGCAACTGATGCCGCGTGCCAAGCTGGGCCCGGAAGTGTTGGGCGCGTCCTACGGGCCGCACGATGGCCATGTCAGTCCGCTCAACTTGTTGCGCGCGTTGCATAGCGGCCTCAGACGGCACGGCGCGGATTATCGTTCGGGATCGCCTGCGCTGGAGGTTAAGCCCGTCGGTAGCGGATTCGAGGTACGCACGCCGCAACAAACGCTCTCAACACCGAAAGTGATCCTCGCCGCCGGGCACGGCATTATGCCGTTGATGCGCGCGCTGGGATTCGACGTGCGCATACACGCCGAGCGCGGACAGCAGTTGGTGACGGAACGCGCAGCACCGGTGTTGCCGCTGCCCGCGAACGGGGTGCGGCAAACCGCTGAAGGCACGTTTCTCATCGGCGCCACGCAAGAGGATGCGGGTTTTGATGTTTCCACCACGCCACAGGCAGGCGCCAAAATGGCCGCGCGTGCGCTGCGCATACTGCCCGCACTGGCTCAGGTGCGCGTGGTGCGCGCGTGGGCGGGACTGCGCACGCTGACCGGCGACAAGTGCCCGGTGTACGAAGAATCATCGCAGTACCCCGGCGCGTTTCTCGCCACCTGTCATTCCGGCGTGACACTGGCGGCGGTGCATGCGATCGATCTTGCCGGTGCCATACACCAGGGCAAACTCGGCGCTGATATTGAACCCTTTCACGGCAGACGGTTTTTGGTAGGTGAGCATGGCAACTGAATCGATCACCGTCTATGTCGACGGCCAACCTATCGCAGTGAGTGCAAATGAAAGTGCCGCCGGCGCTGCTTTGCGCGCTGGTGTGGGCTATACACGAACATCACCCGTTACCGGAGAAAAGCGCGCGCCCTATTGCATGATGGGCGTGTGTTTCGAATGTCTGATGGTGATCGACGGCGTGGCGTCGCGTCAGGCGTGCATGGTCACCGTACGACCGGGCATGCGCATCGAGCGGCAGTTGGGCGCGAGGGAATTGGCATGAGCGCCTCGTGTGATTTTTTGGTGATCGGTGCAGGGCCTGCGGGCATGGCCGCAGCGGCCACGGCTGCGCGGCTGGGCGTAGCAACGTTGCTCGTCGATGAACAAGCCGCGCCGGGCGGGCAGATTT
>JANMXV010000258.1:0-29306 GCA_031381325.1 Betaproteobacteria bacterium
AGGGCCGCGACCTTTTTGTTAGTGGCCTGATTACGGGAGGTTTCATGCAAAACAAATTGATTGCGGCGCTCGCTTTGGCTGCAGTTGCTGCAACGCCGCTCTGCGCTGCACAAACCTATCCCACTAAACCCATACGCTTCATCATCCCCACTGCCGCCGGCGGCGGCTCGGATCAGATCGTGCGCTTTCTCGGCAATCGCTACACTGCGGCATGGGGTCAACAGATCGTGGCCGACAACCGGCCTGGCGCGGGCATGGTAATCGGTATCGATATAGCAGCGAAGGCTACGCCGGACGGGCATACCATCGTGCTTGTCAATCCGTCGCACGCGATCAACGCGACGCTGATGGCACGGCTGCCGTACGACCCGGTTAATGACTTGATTCCGATTTCGGTGGTGGCTACACAGGCATTCGGGCTGGTGGTTCCGAATTCGTTGCCGGTGAAAAGCGTGAAAGAACTGATCGCGCTGGTGAAATCGAAGCCGCGCGAAATGTCGTTCGGGTCGTCGGGGCCGGGCTCCGCGTCGCACCTCGCGGGCGAGATGTTCACCGGCATGACGGGCACGGAAATGACGCACATCGCCTACAAGGGCACGGGGCCGGTGTTGACGGATCTGATACCCGGCCGCGTACACATGTATATCAATCCGATGCTCGCGATCATCAATCAGGTGAACGCGGGGCAGTTGCGCCTGCTCGCGGTGACTACCGCCAGGCGCGTTGCTTCGCTGCCGGACGTTCCCACCGTGGCCGAAGCCGGCGTGCCGGGCTACGAAGCGTCGTCGTGGTACATGGTGCTCGCGCCCGCCAAAACGCCGATGACTATCATCAATCAGATTCACCGTGAGACCGTCAACGCGCTCAAGGCGAAGGATATGCTCGAGATGCTGGCCAAGGGCGGCACCGAAGCCCTGGGCAACACGCCAAAAGAAGCAATGGAATTCTTAAAAGTAGAAATCGCGCGCTGGGGCAAGGTAATCAAGCAGGCGAATCTCAAGCAACAGTAGGGCGTTGGCGTAATGCCTTGGTGAGGGTAAGGCCTGCCCTTCGTGAGTGGAATTTACCCCATCTTAAGCCTTGCCGCTTGACGAGCAGGGTGAAAGATTTCAAGGCAAAAAATCGGTTGCGGTTGTTTTATGCGCGGCGATTACGGCGCCCGACTGTTGCAATAGTCGGAAATCGGTGTGCAAACACCGTGCCGTCACAGGTAAAATACCTGTTATGCGGGAAGGCGAGCGGGCATTTGACAGGCGCTTTCGACCGAACCCTACCTGGTCCACGAACGTGCAGCTCTGATGAGGCTCACCCTATAAAAAATGTCGGTACAAGATAATCATGGCTTTGGTTCCACGGGGTCCGCGAACCAGCAACCCCAATTGACCCTGCGTACGGATGAGATGACGCTTATTCAAAGCGTCAGTGACCAAGGCCTGCTGGCGCATGGCATTGCCGCGGCGATTACCGCGATAATGTTTATGCGCATCGTGGACGCAACCCATGTCGGGGTGTGGCTGCTGTGCATGCTCTGCGCGATCGCGATCCGCTATATGTTGTACGTCGCCTACAAGCGCGCCCAGGCCGATCTCAAAGCCGACAAATACTGGGGACGAATTATCGCTATCAGCAATTTTTTGATCGGTGCGGCCTGGGGCTGGGCGGGGTACGCGTTCTTTGACAACAGTCATAGTACTGAGGAGATCACGTTGATACTGGCGATCGCGGTCGCCGCGGCGTCGGCGCAGACCATCTCGCCCACGCGCGAAACACTGGCGGCGTTGCTGGCGCCCATGCTCGCACCTTTGATTGCAAAGTTCATGTTGATTGACTATGCAGCCTATGCCGCGCCGGCAATACTCGCGCTGGCGTTGTTATTGACCATGTGGTTCAGTCTCAGCCGTTATCGTGCCTTGCTCGCGGCCAGCATTGATGGCTACGAGCAACGCAGTGAGTCCGATGGCGCGATGATACGCGGAGCGGAAACGGCGAATCGTTTGTTTGCGCAAGTGGTGACCGAGCGCGAGCGCGCCGAGGCGGAGCTTAAAATCGCCAAGCAGGCGGCCGATGACGCCAATCAGGCCAAAGGCGACTTTCTTGCCTACACCAGCCACGAGATCAGAACACCGCTCACCGCAGTTATCGGTTTTTCCGATGCGCTGCTGGCGTCCCGGCAAGACGCGACGCAGCAGGATTACTCCCGCCGCATCAAAGGCGCCAGTATGCGCTTGCTAACCTTGATCAATGATTTGCTTGATCTTTCCAAAATCGAGGCCGGCAAACTGAACATAGAATTTGCCGACTTTGAAATGCGCCAGACCGTGGATGAAGTGGTACACGAGCAGGCGGTGAAGGCGCGTGAGAAACAAGTGACGCTGGATTTGTCGGTGGATAGTGATGTGCCGGATGCGCTGGCGGGAGATTCCCTGCGGCTGCGCCAGATTCTGTTGAACCTGATTGGCAACGCCATCAAATTCACGCCGGCCGATGGCAAGGTTTCCACCCGTGTGCGATTGATCGGCACGGTAGCCGGTGTACCACGGCTCGCGTTTTCGGTGACGGATACCGGTATCGGCATACCCGCCGACAAGCTGGCATCGATGTTTCAACGTTACGCGCAGGCCGACGCCAGCACCGCGCGCAAGTATGGCGGCACCGGCCTGGGGCTGTCGATTTGCAAGTCACTGGTCGAGTTGATGAATGGCAAAATTGGTGTCCGCAGCGAGGCCGGCAAGGGTTCGGAATTCTGGTTTGAGTTGCCTTTCAAAGTGTCAGCGGCGGCCGATTTGGCGGCGAATTTTGACACGCCACTGTCGATGCCCGCCGTGGCGCCCGGCCCGCCGTTCAAAGGCATGCGCGTGCTGGTGGCCGAAGACAATGAAAACAATCAAATGCTGATAGAGCTGCTGCTCAACCGCCAGGGTGTCGAAACGGTGATCGTCGGCGATGGCGTTGAAGCGGTGGAAAATCTGCGGCATCATGAATATGATCTGGTATTCATGGATCTCGAAATGCCGGTGATGGGTGGCATTGAAGCGGTGGCAGCGATACGCGAACACGAAAAGCCGCGGGGACGGCATACCATGATTGCCGCCCTATCGGCGCATGCTCCCGAGCAAGAACGCGACCATTGCATCGCGGCGGGCATGGACGATTACATGATGAAGCCGATAGATGTTAAGGTATTGCACGCGTTACTGCGCAAATACGCGCCCGAGCGCATTGCCGCGCACGCCGTGAATTAATGCACGATTTTTACCAAACGCCCTTGCCGTACCCATGCCAGTTCTGCTGAAATAGCGCCATGAGAGAGCAGGTTCCCGTCGAAAAACTCGCCGTCGGCATGTTCGTGGCCGAACTGGATCGCCCGTGGCTGGGCACGCCATTTCTGATCCAGGGTTTCGTGATCGAATCCCAACGGGAGATCGAGCAATTCCAGCGCTGCTGCAAGCACGTATTTGTGGAGCGCAGCCAGTCGCTCGGCGATCAGTTTATAGCTGACCCGGTCGAGAAAAAAATCGTCCCGCAACGCACGCGGCCGGAACCGCATGCGCACATCTACAAGGATGACAAGAATGCCGGCGCTCAAACCGACGATGGATTTTTAGGCAGCATCGGCAAGATTTTCAAATCCGCATTTTCGCCGGACGGCGCTGCGCCTGAACCTGAGCGGCCGCGCTCCCAGCCGAAGGGCGCCCGCGAACCGGTGGTTACAATCTACAAAGACCAGCCGCCGAAACGGCGCCCGGCGCCGGAGGCCTCTGCGGTTCGCGAAAAAGGCATGAGCCAGGAAGAACGCAGCTATCTGGAGCAGTCTATCGATCCGGAAGCGAGCGTGCGTGTTTATTCCGAAAAGGAGCTGCGCGCCGGCGGCGGTATGTTCGGGCGGTTTAGCCGGCTGTTCAAGACCAGTGCCGAAGAAAAGAAACTACTGTCGGCCAGCAAGGCGGTGGTCGAAGCGCCGGTCTACGTCGATCAAACCACGATTGAAGACGAACTGCCGCTGGCGCTAGAGGCGCACCAGAAGGTCGAAAACGTAGTGCAGTCGGTTATCGACGACCTCAACAAGAGCAAGACGCTGGAGCTCGATAAGGTTAACGACGCCGTGGGCTGGATGGTGGAATCCGTGGTGCGTAACCCGGACGGCATGATCTGGCTCACCCGCTTAAAGAGTGTGGATGCGTATACCTACGATCACGGCCTGAACACCGCGATTTACCTGATTGCGTTTGGCCGCCATCTGGGCTTGCCTGAAGACCAGTTGCAAGTGATTGGAACGGTGGGTCTGATGCAGGACGTGGGCAAAATCAAACTGCCGCGCACGCTGCTGGACAAAAGCTCGAAATTGTCACCTGCGGAGCTCAAGGTATTTCAGAGCCATGTGGGCCACAGTCTCGACGTCGTGAGCAGTTCAAGGGAGGCCTCGCAAATGTTGCTGGATTCCATTGGCCAGCATCACGAACGCTACGACGGCAGCGGCTACCCGCATGGTTTGGCCGGCGATCAAATATCGCTGCTGGGCGGCATGGCCGGTTTGGCGGATACCTACACCGCGCTGATCAGCGCGCGCACGTACGCGCAGCCCATTTCCGTGCAGCAGGCGCTTCACGATCTGTATGGCAGCCGCGGCCAAGCGTTCAAATCCGATCTGGTGGAACAATTCATTCAGTGCGTGGGCGTATTCCCGGTGGGTAGTCTGGTGGAACTCAACTCAGGGGAGGTGGCGGTGGTGGTGTCGCAAAACCGCGCCCGGCGCCTCAAACCGCGCGTGATGCTGGTGCTGGACAAAGACCGGCAGTCTTACCCATCACCGATCATGCTCGATCTGATCTTGGATCCGCCGACACCCGCCGGAGAGTCTTACCGCATCGTGCGCGGCTTGCAGGCCGGCATGTATGAGCATGATCCGCAGAAGACGCTCAACGCGTTGATGGAAGCCGCTTAGTTATGTAAGCATTTGTTTTATAACAATTATTTTCCTGCATCCAAGCTGAGTGCAGTAGTGATTTCAGCGGCTTTGTCTGCCTTCACTTCGGCGGCGGTTTTGCTGTTGATGCGTGCAGCATCCAGCCCGGCGCTGGTTTTCAAAAACGCCACTACCGCCGCGCTTCTTTGCGTTGCCAGCGACTGCAAGGCATCCGTGCCGAGCGGCTGCAATTCAATCACTAGATTAAACATCGCTTCATAAAACTGCCGGTCGGGACTGCCGCGCCCAATCAACGCCAGCGCCGGGTTCACGCGGCTCACGGCTTTGCCCGTGGTTTGTTCGTGGCTGGCTTTGAATTTATCGATACTGTCTTTACCGGCGCGTTCCTCCAGCAGGGCCTCAATCGTGCGCTGGGTTTTTGCGTTGTCAAAATTCGCGAGTGCCGCATCATCCTCGCCGGTGAGCTTGATACCTTGCCGCTCGGCCAGCGTGCGTCGTGCCGCGGTGGTGCGCAGCGCCGCGCCATCGTGACGCGCGTCGTAGCGTCCCTCGACCACCAAACGCAGTTGCGGCCGCTGCTTCAACACGCCGGCCACACGCGTGAGTTTTTCGCGCTCCGGCGGCGCCAGTTGTGCGCGGCCCGCCTCGAAGCCGATGGCATCCACTTTGTCGGCGCCGCTGCCGAACAGCGACGCCAGTGCGCGAAACGGCGCGGTAACAATGTTAGTGAGCACCGTGCGTATCGCCTGCCACACCAAGTTGCCATAGGCGAATTCCGGGCTATCCACGTTGCCGCGCACCGGTACCGACAGATCGATTTTGCCTTCGCTGTCAGTGAGCAGCGCGATGGCCAGATCCAGCGGCAGATTGATTGCCGTCGGACTTTCAACACGCTCACCTAATGTAAATTGTTCGAGCAGCACTTTGTTCTCGCCCAGCAACTGGCTGTTGATGATCTTGTATTGCAAATCGAGCGACAGCTTGCCGCTGGCAATGCGACGCCCGGCAAACGTCGCGCTGTAGGGCGTCAGCGGCGACATTGCGACATTGCGAAACGACACCGTAATATCGGTAAACGCCTTCGGTTCCAACAGATTGATGGCGCCACCGATCCGGGCTTGCCCGAACTCATCGACGCGGCCCTCAAACTTTAGCCCCGCGCGGGCGCCCGGCTGCGTTGAAACGCCGGTCACCGTGCCGGTGAATTCCCGAATCAACGCCGCAAACGGCAGCACCAGACTTTGATCGGCGAAATCCAGTTCGCCGTTGCTGACATGCATGCGCTCGATATTCACGTTGAACGGCGGCTCGCTGGCAGCTGGCGCGGCCGGGATTGTTGTTTTGCCTGCCGTGTCGGCCTGCGTATTAGCGGGCTTGCGCATCACCCCGGCAAAATTGGTAGTGTGATCCCTGGCAATGGCGAACTTGCCGCTGGGTGCGGAAATACGCACGTCTTCGATGCGCGCCAGCCGGCTTGCACTATCGACCTGCAGGCCTTCGGCCAGCAGCCCTTTCCACGCCACCAGCCGTTCGCTAGTGCCTTCCTGATCGAGTCTGAAGTCGTCAACACCCGCATTGCCCGCATAGCGCACGCCGGGGCTTGTACCTTGCCCGTTCCATTCCAGTTGTCCGGCGGTGTACGCTGCACCGGATACCAATTTAAGCGTGGTGTGTTTTGCGACCAGCCCCGCCAGAGGCGTGAGTGCGACATTGCGCGCCTCGAGCTTGAGCGAGGCGCGTTGCGGGGCGGACGATAGCGTGCCCTGCACACGCAGCGTAGCCCCTGGCGTGACCGGCGCCGGCGCGTTCGCATCCGCAGCAAATCTTAAATCATCAAGACCCGCGCTGCCCGCGTAGTGTACGCCGGCGGCGTTGCCTTGCCCGCTCCAATCCAGTTGCCCGGCGGCTTGCGCTACCCCGGATATCAATTTGAGCGTGGTGTATTTCTCGAGCAGTGCGGCCACGGGCGCAAGCGCGATGTTGCGCGCCTGCAGTTTCACCGTCGCGCGTTGTTGATCGGGCGACGCATTACCTTGTGCATGCAGCGTGCCGCCCTGCTTGATCTGCAACGCTGCTTCGAAGGGGAAGGTGCTATTCGTACTCTTAGCCGCGTTGCTGACGTTCTTTGCTACCAATCGTATGCTCTGAAGATCCAGCGCCAGCGCAGGTTCGTTGCTGCGATCCTGGAATGCTATCGCACCATCGATTAACTCGATGGTGTTGATCTGCGCAATGATCGATGACGGTTCGGATGGCTTGGCCGCTTTACGTGCAAACGCGGTGGCAAGATTGATGACGCCATGGACGTCCCGAGTAAGCGCGGTGACGGGCTTACTCAGTTTGACCGCATTCGCGGAAAATTTCTTTTGCACCAGATCAAATGTACCGTCGGACAAACTCGCCACGGCCAGCGTGATCAAGCTGTCTTTGGCGTTCGCTTCGGATACGCGAATATCCTCCAGATCAACGGCAATGTTCTCAAGGGTCGCCGTCGTTTCAGTGCCTATTGAAGCCGTAACGCGGGTGCGCATGCCGGCGCGCGCGATGTCTACCGCGATGGGGCGCACGAAGCCCTGATCGACTGCGCTTAACCGGCCCTCACTGACATTGACCGCATCGATGGCAATTTGCCAGGGCGCGCCGGGCGCGGGCTTTTTGGCATCCGCGACCGCTGGCGATGCTGCGCCGGCTGGTGCGGTCAGTTGCGTCCAATTTGATTTCCCATCGGCGTCTATGAGCGTGTTGGCCACGATCTTGCGCAGCGCCAACTCGGCAAACTGCATCTTGCGTTGCGCCAGGTTAAACGTGCCACCGGTCATCACGGCTTCGCCGGCGGTGAGCGCCGTGTCCACCGCACCTTGTTGCCGCAGCGAGAGGTCGCCGATGCTTAACGACATATTGCTGGTTGTAGCGTCGAGCCTGCTTTCTGCGTAACGAGCGTTGTATTGCAATGACAGCGCAGCGTGGCCACCCGGTTCGTCGATCAACAATTTGTCCTGCACAAACTGCCACAGCGTCGCGAGCTTCACCGCTTTCAACTCAATCTGCCCCGCCGAGGCGATGGGCGCCAGTGAAATCGTGCCACGCCAGCCGAGCGTGCCACCGGCAGGCAGCCTGGCGGAGAGCGTGTAGTCACCGCGCCGATCAGGCAAGGTGGAAAGATCGCGCAACTCAAACGCCACAGGTTCAAGTTTTGCCGTCGCAGGTTTGGTAACCGCCTTATCGGTGAAAGTCACGCGCCCCTGCTTGAGCGTCAGCTTTTGCAGCAGCAAGCGCGGCAGTTCGGATGATTTTTTGGGCGATGTGTCCTTCGGCGCGAGCTTCGCCAGATTGAGTGCGCCCTTCGCATCGGCTTCAAGATTAAAGCGCGGATGTTCGAGCGAAATATCAGCGAAAGTCCATGCACGATGAAACAGACTGATCGCTTCGAAATCGACAAACAATCGGTCAAAAGCAATCGCCGGTTGCGTGCCGCCGGATTCGGTCACTGCAAAATCACGCACATCGACGGTGAATTTGAATGGGTTAATAGCGATTTCGCCGACCGATCCCGTCGCGTCGAGTTTGGTCTTGAGGATTTGCGGCAATTCACGCTTGATCCACCACGGCGCGACCACGAAACCGCCCAGCGCATACACACCCAATGCGCCCAGCGCGAGCAGGAAGGGCAAAGACAACAAAAACTTAAGAATGCGCTGCATGGCGCGATCATTCTACTGCGGTGGGTTACTTCTTGTCCGACTCCAGAATAGCGAAGCCCGCCTGCAGTGCTTTTTCAATGCGCGCTTTTTCCTGCGCGATGGATTCGTCTGTCCATGGCCAAAAGCCCTGCTTGGCTTTCATCCCGACGTGGCCGCGTTCGACCATTTCCCTGAAGAACGGCGGCGGCGTGGTGTCGTTGTGCAGTTGCGGGTAGAGCGAAGTCGCCACGGCGAAATTGGTGTCCCAGCCGGACATTTCTTTTTGCAGAAACGGCCCGCAGGCGACAAAACGAAAACCGAATCCGTAACGCACGGCGGTATCGATACCTTCGGCGGTGGTAACGCCGTCGTGGATCATCCACATCGCTTCGCGCATCAGCGCCTGCTGCAAGCGGTTGCCAACGAAGCCGGGCACATCCTTGTTGACGCGAATCGGCGCTTTGCCGACGTCGTTCATAATCTGTTCCAGCCTGGCCGCCACCGAGGGATCAGTGCTGCCGGCGCTGACCACTTCGACCAAAGGCACCAGATGCGCGGGCATAAAGAAATGCAACCCCGCTACGCGCGACGCGGATTTCAATCCTTGGCTCACCGAACCGATCTGGAAATTGGAGGTGTTCGTCGTCAGCGGCGTATCGGGACGTGCCAGCGTTTCGAGTTGCGCGAAGAGTTTTTGCTTGAGCGGCAGGTCTTCGGTCACCGCTTCGATGACCAGATCAATCGCATTCCAGGCAATGTCTTCAAGACGCGCGTAGGTGAAGACGTTGTGCGCGCAGGCTGCCTCCGCATTTATTTTTTTCAACCCCGATGCTATGCGGCCGCCAAGCGCGTCGCGGGTTTTTTGCGACGGACTCATGACGTGAACCTTCCAGCCCCTGGCCGCGAACACGGTGGCAATGTCGCCGCCCATGATGCCGCCGCCGATAATGACTACTTGTGATGCTTGAGACATTACGCAGGACTCCAGAACCCGATTGATGAACACTAAGCGATAAAATGGCGCGATTGCAGTCGCGCCGTTTTATCAATAAAAACAAATAGTTACGCTATGCCTTACTTGGACCGCACGGCGCTCCACCGGGCGTCTTTGCCGGAGACCTTGACCGTGCCTTCGATACGCTCGCCGGTGAGGCGTCCGCTGTATTCCCGACCCTCCACAGAGAACGATATCGCATCGCCACTCAGCGCGGCGTTCGAGAGGGCTTTGCCGCTGCTCGAACCTTCGACCTTCTGGAAGGTTTGCTTGAGCGCCAGATCGCCGCCGCCTTCCATACGCCAATTGCCGTCCACTTTCGCCGGCACGATCCACAAGTACGCGGTGCGGCCTTCCACCGTTTCGGATTGATCGGCTGGCCAGTCGCCCATGGTGAAAGCGTGCGACACCACGCGCGTGCCAGGCTTCATGTTGAGTATGATCGGGCGCAGTTTCAGATTGAGACTTGGCAGCAGATACAGCGTCAGCACCGTGGCTTTGCTGAAATCCGTCTCGAAGATATCGCCGCGTATGAATTCGGCACGCGCGGTGACGCCTTCTTTTTGCGCGGCGCGTTTGGATAACTCAACCATGTCAGGATTGTATTCAACGCCAACAGCTTTCGTACCGCGCTTGGCGGCGGCGATTACCGTGCGCCCATCGCCACTGCCGAGATCGAAGTGAACGTCGCTGGGCGTGAGTTTCGCCATGTCGAGCATTTTCTGGATCAGCTCGTTGGGCGTGGGCACCCAGATCACGTCCTTGCCGTCTTGCCCGACCGACGGCGTGTAGTCCTTGTTTTGCGCCTGCGCGGCAACATTGAATGCCAGCGCCGCCGCAAAGGCGAGCGCAATGGCAAAACGTTTATAA
Organism: Betaproteobacteria bacterium; assembly: GCA_031381325.1. Lineage (GTDB taxonomy): Bacteria > Pseudomonadota > Gammaproteobacteria > Burkholderiales > SG8-41 > UBA5216. The sequence continues at coordinate 10,469 of JANMXV010000258.1, forward strand.
ATCAAATGCATGGCTAACCTCTCTGTTGGATTAAGTCAGGGAAAACGGGAGCTACGTATTATGCCCGAACGTACAATGGCAGAGTGCGGCATCAGCGTCACCATCAGGTCTTGCCGCCATCGGCAGTTGCGCCGGACTGAATAAGTGCGGCGATGTCCGCCTGCGTAAACCCCGCCTCGCGCAGAATCTCCACGCTGTGCTGCCCGATCTTCGGCGCGTGGCGGAAATCCTTGCGCGCGCCGCGCGACAGTTTATTCGGCAGCTTCATATTGATGATCTTGCCTTCGCTCGGGTGTTCGATGGTTTCAAAGAAGCCAATGTCTTTCAGATGCGGGTCTTCGAGTATCTGATCCAGCGTCTGGAACGGCATGGCCGGCACATCAGTACGATCAAAAATCTCGATCCACTCCTTAGTAGTTTTTTCTTTGAGTCCTTGCGCGCGTATCAAAAAATAATCCGCGGTATTTTTGAAGCGTGCCGCGATTGAGCACATGCGCGGATCGGTCTTTAATTCCGGCTTGCCGATGGCGTCGAATACCGCGAAGGCTTGCGCATTGGTGTTGGCCGAGATGCAGATGTAGCCGTCTTTAGTGGGCAGCGGGCGCGATTGCGGGTCGATCAGGCGCGGATCGCCCATTTCGCCCAGCGGCGGCACGAAGGTTTTCAAATATAGGTGTTCTTCGAGCGTGGCCTTGACGATGTTTTCGAACATCGGCAATTCAATCGCCTGACCTTCGCCGGTGCGCTCGCGATGAAACAGCGCCATCAGAATCATCTGCACCGCGATCAATCCCACGGTGCGGTCGGCTATTACCATCGGCAGGTAACGCGGTTCGCCGGCGCCCATCTGGTACAACGCTGCGATGCCGCCCGAACCCTGAATGATGGAATCGTACGCGGGTTTGTCCCGGTAGCGGCCGCCCTGGCCGAAACCGTACATGCCGCAGCAGATGATTTTGGGATTGACTTTGCACACGTCCTCGTAGGTGAGCTTCAACCGCTTCATCGCCGGCGGACGCATGTTCCAGATCATCACGTCGGCGGTGGACAGAATTTTCAACAGCGCCTCGTGTGCGGCAGGTATCTTGAGATCGAGCACCAGGCTGCGCTTGTTACGATTCAGGTGCAGGAACTTGCCCGACATGTTCGGGTTGCGTCCTTTTCCTGCGAGTGAGCGCACGATGTCGCCGCTAGGCGCTTCGACTTTGATCACGTCGGCGCCGTGATCGGCCATGATCTGTGTCGCCAGCGGGCCGACCACCACAGAAGTCAGATCGACAATGCGCACACCTTCCAGCGGACCTCCGGCCATTATTGAAACTCCGCGGTGGCGCTCAATGTCAACGCTCCGGTGTCGTCCTGCGTCCACAACTTCGCACTTTTGCCGTCGGCAGCGGGTTCGCCGCATACCGAGATCGCGCGATTGGCAAACATCGGGCGCACATTGCGCGAACTCATGAATTTCACCGGTGATTTTGCATGCGCGCGAGCCAGCTCATATACCAGCAGCGTGGTCAGTCCGCCGTTCATCACCAGCCCCGGATAGCCTTCGGTTTTCGTCACATAGGGATAATCGTAATGAATGCGGTGCCCGTTAAACGTTAGCGCCGAGTAACGAAACAGCATCACTTCAGTGGGCGTGACGGTGTTTTTCCACACCGCCGCGCCGGGCGCGGGTTGCGGCACGGGCGGAGGCGTGTTCGGGTCTGGCTCCTGCCGGTAGACGATATCCTGCTCTTCGCTGATGGCAAGACCGCGCGGTGAATGGATGTCGGTGTTTACGGTGACAAAAACCATCTGTCCGGTGCGACCGGTTTTGATGTTGACATCTTTGATCGTAGATACGCGTTTCACTTCATCACCCAGCCGCAGTTCGCCTGAAAAAGTGGAGCGCTTGCCGGCGAACATGCGGCGCGGCAGCGGCACCGGCGGCAGAAAATCGCCGCGTGCCGGATGCCCATCGGGCCCAATGCCCGAATGCCGCACGATGCGCGGAAACAAAATCGAATGCCAGCCCACGGGCAGCGCATCGCCCATCTTCGGGTAGGCATCATCGCGATCCAGCGTGGCGCTCAGGCGATGCACCGATGGTACGGTGACGTAATCGGTATCGGTTTCCTTCTCGCCAATCCATTTCTTCAGGTTTTCCAGTTCAGCAGTCATCAAGGGATTCCAAAATTTAATAAAATCAATAGATTGTAAACACAACTAAGTGCGGGTCAACCCGTCGGCAACAGGCGCTCTCTGCTTTCCCAGCACAGCCAGTAATCCTTGCCGCGCTGTTCAAGCGCCCGGTACATCGTATTCATCCATCCCGCAAAAATGAGGCGCGCCCGCAGCGTAAATGTAACCGCGAACGACCTTGTTGACATGAACCTCCAATTCTTCCTGCGCTTGGCAGCAAGGCGAGCGCGAGTACACCACGTTCAACGCAGGCCAGTAGCGAAAGACCGCTTCCAACAGCGCGCGGATTGTAAACGTACCGCCACACAAGGGGCAGGGTTGAAGTTCATCCAGATGCACGGGGGGGATGCTACAACACACTGGGGCGTTTTCCATGCAGGCGCGTATAGTTTGACCTGTTGGGTGATCCTGCTCGCGGCTGCACCAAATCCACGCAGGACAAAGATATCAAAGCCGCGCTGAAACTCGCCTAGATGTTATAAGAGCCAGCCATGGCAAAGAAACTGCAAACACGCCCGTATGACGCGGCCGCCTACCTCAAAAGCGAGAAGGATTGTGCTCTTTATCTGCAAGCCGCCATCGACGAATCGGACGGCGAACCGGCGGTGGTCGTCGCCGCACTCGTCGACATCGCCCGCGCGCGCGGCATGATGCAACTCGCGCGCGACACCGGCCTGACACGGGAAGGGCTATACAAAGCCTTGTCACCCGAGGGCAACCCCAGCTTTGCTACAGTGATGAAGGTTTGCAAAGCACTGGGGTTGAAGATGCATACTGAACCGGCTTGATTACTTACACGCTATATTTCCCAAGATCGTACGATAACGAAAGACTTGACCCTGTCCCTCTGACCCTGTCCCTCAAGGCGGCGCGTTGTCTCCGGGTACGCCGGAACAGCTCACCGCGTTCCTGCGCGCCGAACTCGACAGCAACGCCAAAATGATCCGGGCTGCAGGGTTGAAGCGGGAGTAGGCGAGCAGCATGGCCAGAGAGAGGAAAACGCGATACATAAAACCCCTCCCAAAAAAACCAACAAATTCCTGCGCCAGCGACCCCGATTACTCTACCCTGGCGCCGGAAATCCGAACCGCGTCTGCCCACTGCGTGCGCTCGGACGCGATGAACGCCGCAAATTCCTGGGGAGTGTTGCCGACGACGTTGAAGCCGTTGCGCAGCATGGTGTCGCGCACGGATGGCGTCTGCAAGGCTTTCACGAATTCGGCATTGAGGCGCGCCACAATCGGAGGCGGCGTACGCGCGGGCGCGAGCACGCCGAACCACGGACTTACATCGAATCCCGGCAACCCCGCTTCCGCGATTGACGGCACGTCGGGCAGCGACGGAGAACGCTTGGCGCTGGTGACGCCCAGCGCGCGCAGCGTGCCGGCTTTGAGTTCCGAAACAACGGACGGCACGCCGGTGAAAAACACTTGCACGCGGCCAGCCATCAAATCGATTTTCGCCGGCACGCTGCCCTTATAAGGCACGTGCAAAAATTCCGCACCCGCCCGCAAGCGGAATACTTCGCCGATCAAATGCGGCGCGCTGCCGCTGCCGCCGGACGCGTAAATCACTTTACCCGGCTGCGCCTTCGCCATGGCAATCAGCTCTTTGATCGATTTCGCCGGCAGCGAGGGCGGCACCACCAGCACATAAGGCGTGGTGGCCAGCAGCGTAATCGGCGCGAAATCGCGCGTGACATCGTAGCCCAGCTTGCGGCTCATACCGGGGCTGATCGCCAGCGTGCCGGTGCCGCCCATCACGATGGTGTAGCCATCGGGCGCCGCGCGCGCGCCCAACTCCGCGCCCAGGGTGCCGCCGGCGCCGGTGCGGTTGTCGATGACGATTTGCTGGCCCATGTTTTCGGCCGCTTGCTGTGCGGCGGTGCGGCCACCAAGGTCGATGCTGCCGCCCACCGGATAGGGCATGATGAAACGGATGGGTTTGGCGGGATACTTTTCGAGTCCAGAATCGACCGCGTGCGCGGCGCCAAATGCGGCGGCAATGGCTACCCAAACCAGCGGATTCTTAAGCGTGTCTTTCATCGATCGCTATCCGCGCGCCAGCGCCATCAGTTCTGTGACATCTTGTTTTTGTTCGAGATTTTCTACAAACGCGACAACGCTATCGGCAGCATCTTTAGCCAGCACACGCTGCGCGCACGCGTGAAATTTTTTCAGGCGCTGTTCGCGCGTAAGCGGCGAACCCACCCAGCCGGAGAGTTTGTCAACGCGCCGGGTGAACACGCACCCGTCAATGAGTGTGACCGTCATGTCGATATGCATCAAGTCGAAATCGTTCGGTATGTTGTCGTCGAACCGCAGTGCAATTTTCGGCAGCAACGCTGCCACATCGTGCGCGAAACGCCGTTCGTTGTTAAATGAGTCCACCGTGATTTCACCATCCAGCAGCGCAACAGCAGTGGTGTATTGCACGCTGAACTTGCCATCGAGCCCGGTTTCCGGCTGCGGGCGATTCACGTATTCAAAGCGCGGGAATACCACTTCAACCTGCGCAATTTGTTCGGGTTTGATCTGATGCTGTTCACGCAATGCAAGCGCCGCATCAATCGGCCGGTGCGTGAAATAATTTGAGGGATGCTTTTTGAAGCCGACGCCGGGATCAACCATGCGAAACGGCGCGCCGAAATTTTCGAGCAGCAAATGCGGCTCGGCGCGGCCGTTCAGAAACGTATCGAAAAATCCTTTCGGCCCGAACACATCGGCGCTGCCGGTGAAGCCTAATTTCGCCAGCACCGCGCATTCCACGCCCATGCGCGCGGCGTGGCCGCTGTGCGACGATTTGGTCATGGTGCCGGTGTTGATCGACATGCTGCCCGCGCGCGAACCCGCGATGCCGAAGGCCATCAGCATCTGCTGTCGATCCAGATCGAGCATCTTCGCCGCCGCCGTCACCGCGCCGAATTGTCCGGTGGTGCCCGGCTTGTGAAAGCCCGAGCCGGTTTCAAGGCCCGTTGCGGCCATGCGCATACGGCCCTGCACTTCAAACGCAGCGACTAGGGATTCAATGATCTTGCGGCCGCCAAGACTATGATGTTCCGCAATCGCAAGTATCGCCGGCAGTGTGGGTGAGGTTGGGTGATTGAGCGGATGCCAGGTGTTATCGAAATCAAGCGCGTGCGCCATGGTGCCGTTGGCGAAGGCCGCATTGAGCATCGACGTTTTGAATCCACCGGCGATCACCGATGCCTGCGGATTGCCGCCGCTGTCTTTCACGTACTGCGTAACGATGCGGCCCAAGCCCAGCGGCTCGGTCGCGCCGGCCAGCATTACCGCAATGCCGTCGAGCGTGACTTGTTTCGCCATGTCGATGGCGGCGGCGGGCAGCGCGTCGTATTTAACCGCCAGCACTTTGTCGATCAGTTGTCCGGTGTGTGTCGCCATGTTTATTTGGTCAATCAATTTTCACGCCGGCGTCCTTCATCAATTTTAGTTTTATTTTGGGTAGTGCAGTTCCAACGTTTCGCACGCGCAATTTGTTTTAGTCCGCCTTGGCGCCCGATTGCTTCACCATCTTCGCGTAACGCTCGATTTCCGCTTTGATCACGCCGGCGAACTGCGCCGAAGTGTTGGCCGTGAATTCCAGCGACAGCGCGTCGAGTTTTTCTTTCACATCCGGCATCTGCATCACGCGATTGATTTCGCTGTTGAGCTTGGCGACGATAGCCGGCGGTGTGGCCGCGGGTGCGAAAAACGAAAACCAGGTGTGATCCGCAAATCCCGGAAATCCTGATTCGCCCACGGTCGGTACCGCGGGCAATATCGCCGAGCGCTTTGCAGTAGTCACCGCGATGGGCCGCACGCGATTGGCTTTGATGTGCGGTACCGCCGGCGGCAGCGAGGTCGATGCGATCGGCACTTGATTGCCGACCACCGCGGCTACCGCCTGCGCCGGCCCGTACGGCACATGCGTGATGTCTATTTTCGCCAGCGCCTTGAAAATCATCTCCGCATCCAGGTGCGTGGTGGTGCCGGTGCCCGATGAGCCGTAGCTCGTGGGCGTTGCTTTCGCGAACGCGATCACTTCCTGCAGTGTGTTGGCCTTTACCGACGGATGCACCGAAATCAGATTGGGTGTGGTCGGCCCCTGCACCACGGGTGCGAAATCTGTCGCGGCGTAGCCGGGCTTCGAGTACAGGCTCACGTTGACCACGAACGCGGAACTGTTCATCAAAATCGTGTAGCCGTCCGGATTCGCGCGTCCTGCGGTTTGGGTGCCGATGTTACCGCCGGCGCCGGGACGATTTTCGATCACCACATTCTGGCCCCACAGCTCGGCGAGTTTCGCGCCGACAATGCGGCCCACAATATCAGTCGATGCACCGGGCGGGAAGGCGACGACGAAACGTATCGGTCGGTTCGGATAGGCGCCTGCCGCATCGCGTGTCGGCGCTGGCGTTTGCGCGTACGCAATGCTCACGAGGGCGAACGCCACTAGAGCGGAGTAACATAAGCATTTGTTTTTATTCATTATATTCTCAACACCGATTTACTTTGATATAGCACGAAAGTAAGCGCGAAAATCTGCTGCGATTATACGGGCCAACGCACGATCCGGCGCCAGCGCGTCAACCTCCGTCAATCCTTAAGGGCTGCCGCCAGTAGTCGCTGCGGATCGGCATCGTAGTCTTTTGCGTAGCTCTGCCACTGCTGCAACACCAGTTGCTTCGCGTGGTGTGCGCTATCCGTGATTTGGCGGCGCCATTCTGCCCGCGCGGCAAAATCGGCAAGCGCGTCAACTGTGGCAGCGCCATAGCGGCTGCAGCCTCGAAGGTGTCCCCACGCCGTGACTTCCGCCATGATTCGAACCACGTCATTCAACGTGCCGAACTTGCCTTTCAAGGCCGACAAATTGACGCGATCTGCCGTCGGCTGCATTTCCTTGATCAAATAGGATCGCTTGCCGATGGCTACCGCCCCCAGCAACGCCGGAGAAATACCCTGCGCTATGCCTTGAATGGTCGCTATCCGCTGCGCTTCATTTTTCCAGCGCGGCTGTCGTATGTCGATAGTCGCAGCCAGTGCCGACGCGTTGGCGAGTTTGATGTCGATCAGGTACTGCCCGTCGATTCGGCCATTGCCATGTACCAAGGCCACATAGCGCTCCAGACCCAGACTGCCGTTGCCGGCAATGCGCCGGGCAATATCTAGCGGTTCAAAAAAAGCAGGCGACGGCTGCGCGCGGGCATAGGCGGTCAAAATGGATTCGACGCGTGCGCGATCCTGTGCGGAGGCCGCGAGGGTTCTTTTGCCATCAATGATCAAGCGGATTTTGCCTGCCTTGCGGCGCGTGCGTGCCATGATCAGATCGCGCCGGCGCCGGCCTCTCAGGCTTTGCAACAGGGTCTTGACGGGGCCTGTGGCCAGCGGGCGCTCAACCCAGCGCGGCTTCTTTGAAATGACGTTCGCTGCATAGGTCTCAAGGAATCGCATGACCAATTTAGACGCTACTTTATCGCTGATGCCCAGAGGACTTGCGCCTACCCCTATACTGGCGAGAAAGCGCACCAGTTCAAAGGCAACCGGCGCAACGCAGCTTTCATCAAAATCATTCAGATCGAAATAGACCAGACGATTGTCACCCTTGTAACTGCCGAAGTTCTGCAGGTGCAGGTCACCGCAAGCGAGTACTGTGGGCGACGCGATAAGCGCGTGATTCAGTTGCAGCGTGCTGTAAAAAAGCGGGCCAGTGCCGCGAAAGAAAGCAAAAATATCGGCCCGTATTGCGGCGAGTTTTAGCTTAAGGCGCTCCGGGTCACGTCCCCGGTTGTCGTCTAAAATGGCCTTCGTCACCGTTTGCATTGTTGCGCGCACCTTCGGGAAACCATGGAAATGAATCGAAGCTTAACACCCGCGATCATTCAGGCATTGTTTGCCTTGATATTGGCGCTGTTGCCGGGAACTGTGATGGGCGCCTTGCAACACACGCCTGATAGCCCTAGACTTTACTGTCAGCCGCACGCGCAATCGGTAGGCGTGAGCGTGTGTGCAAAACTTTCTTAACCACTTACCCCAGGAGAGTGATCCCATGCCTTACGCAATTGTTCATTTTGAAATTCCCGCGGATGATGTGGCGCGCGCGCAGAAATTCTACAAACAGGCTTTTGGCTGGAAAATCAGCGATCCTTTTAAAATGGATTACTTTTTTATCGAAACCCGCAAGCAGGGCGAAGACGGCATTAACGGCGGGCTGATGCAACGCAAGAATCCCGGTCAACCGTTCATGAACTACATCGCGGTCAAATCCGTGGATGCGGCCCTCACACGAGTGGAAAAGGCCGGCGGCACTATTTGCATGCCCAAGACGGAAATTGGGCGGAACATGGGCTGGATCGCGGCGTTCAAGGATACCGAAGGCAACGTGATGGGTTTTCATCAGATGCCCAAGCCGCCCGCCGTGAAAAAATCCGCCAACAAGCCGGCCAAGAAGAAGTAAGCCGTCTCCCTAGCGTACGGCGGATTCTGCAAGCCGCAACGACTGGGGAATCGCTTGTAACCAGGCCGCGAGTCACGCATGGAACACATGGTCAGCCTGCTCGCGCAATATGGCCTGCTGCTCGTATTTGCCAATGTGTTGCTGACACAGGCGGGCCTGCCGCTACCGGCATTGCCGATGCTGATTGTGGCCGGCGCACTGGTACACGACGGGCAGTTGTCGCTGGCGCCGGTGTTGCTTGCCGCGGTAGCCGGATCGCTGGCCGGCGATTTGCCGTGGTACGCGGCGGGGCGCATGGCGGGCTATCGTGTGTTGCGCGTGCTGTGCCGCATATCGATCGAACCCGATTCTTGTGTGAAACAGACTGAGACAATTTACGAACGCTGGGGTGCGCCGTCGCTACTGGTCGCGAAATTCGTACCAGGATTTTCCACGGTGGCGCCGCCGGTTGCCGGCGCGATGCGGCTGGGACTGCCGTCGTTCCTGATCTACAGCGCGGCGGGTGCGCTATTGTGGGCAGGCGCCGCGGTTGCGCTGGGCATGGTGTTTCACACACAGGTCGATAGTCTGATTCAATGGCTGAGCGAAAAAGGCGCTCTCGCTGTCCTGATATTGGGCATCGCCGTGAGCCTCTATGTCGTTGCCAAATGGATGGAGCGCCGGCTGTTCATTCGTGCGATGCGCATGGCACGCGTCACTGCGCACGAACTGAAGTTGCTGATGCAGGGCAACGCGCCTGTAATCATTTTGGACGCACGCTCGTCCACTGCACGCAAAGTGGACCCGCGTCATATTCCCGGCGCTATTGCAGTGGACGTAACCGCGTCTGAGCACAATGTCGGCGACGTAACACCAGAACATCACATCGTCGTCTATTGCAGTTGACCCAGCGAAGCCAGCGCGGCGCGTGTCGCCCGCCTGTTGATGAGCAAGGGTCTGCGCAAGATTCGCCCGCTGAAAGGCGGGCTCGACGCATGGATAGAGGCGGGCGGCGAAGTCGCGCTGTTTGAAACTGAAGCGCCGCACGATAACCGCTAAAATGAGTCGATTATGTCCATTGATCGATAGTTGGCGCCTGCTTAAACTCCCTGCCGCTAGTCTAACTTGTGTTGCTCAACGCCTTGCGCATTTCATCAGAGCTTAAGCAGTTTTGCTGCGTTCGCGCCCAGTATCATCTCGCGCCCGGGTCCCGACAGCGACGCAGCAAAACGATTAACCGTCGCCACCGGATGATCGTCGCCGATACCGAAACAATAATCGCTGCCCATGACGATACGCTCGACGCCCACTACACTTATCACGTGATGCATGTAGGCGTCGTTGTGGGCGATGGTGTCGTAGTAAAAGCGCTTAAGATATTCCGACGGATGCAGTTTGCAGCCCTGCATTTCTTGCTTGACGTGATTGCCGTGATCCCAGCGCCCGGCCAGCGGCGGGAACATGCCGCCGGCGTGCGGCAACACCACATCGAGTTTCGGAAACGCATCCATCACGCCGCCGAAGATGAGTGACGCCACTGCAATCGCAGTCGCGTAAGGGAAGCCAATGACGTTGCGCAAATAATATTTGTCGAGCCGCTCGGCGTGCAGCGGGTCGAGTGGATGCAGAAACACCGGCCAGCCCAACGCTTCACACTTGGCCCAGATCGGATAGAACGCTTTCTCGTCGAGGTTTTGCTTGTTGATATGCGTGCCCATGTAGAGGCCGCGCATGCCGGGAAGTTTGGATGCGCGCGTCAGTTCCTGTAACGCCAGTTCCGGCGCCTGCATCGGGATTACCGCCATGCCAATGAGGCGCGCCGGATGTTTGACGCAAGCCTCGGAACAGGCGTCGTTGTAGACCTGCGCGAGCTTGAGTCCGAATTCGGGCGTGGCCCAGTTCACCATCGGCGTGGTGAGCGACAGGCAGTGCATGTCCAGCCCTTTGGCGTCCATGTGTTGCAGGCGCACGTTGAGATCAATAAAGCCTTTGAGAAAGACTTGCTTGATGCCTGGAAACGAGAAGGTGACCGCACCGTCGGCATTCCTGCCCATAGTAGCGCCGTTTGCTGGGCCGTCGTTGACCAACAGGCGCACCCATGCTTCGGGAAAAAAATGCGTGTGGGTGTCTATGGCTGCAGGGGTGGACATGGAAGTTGTTGATTCGCTCGATTGAAAGCGCGGATTGTATTAGAGTCCGCAATCGTTTGTAGGAATGTATGGATTGGGAGCAACCCTCATGCGTATCGGCGTGTTACTGCCCCACCGGGGCGTGATTATTCAATCGGCGCGGCGCCCGCCGGTGGAAGACTGCTGGACCATCGCGCGTCTGTGCGATAACGCGGGCATGGACGTGTGGGTGGGTGACAGCGTGGTGGCGAAACCGCGCCTGGAGCCGCTGACCACGCTGGCGTATGTGGCGGCGATAACCCAACGCGCCAGATTGGGAACCGCGATTCTTTTGCCCGCGCTGCGCCAGCCGACAGTACTCGCGCACCAGCTTGCCAACATCGACCAGATTTCACAGGGCCGGCTGGTGCTGGGCCTCGGCGTGGGCTGGGGCATGCCGGCCATCGTTCGCGAATGGGAAGCTTGCGGCAAAAACCACAAACGCCGCGCAAAAGACCTCGAAGAACACATGGCCGTGTGGCGCATGCTGTGGAGCGGCGAGCCGGTCACATACGAAGGCAACGGCTTCAAACTCACCGAACACACTATCGGCCCGCTGCCGTGGAACGTGGAAGGCCCGCCGCTCTTAGTCACCGCCGGCAATCGCGGCGAATTCATTCCGGCGCAGATCGAAAGAGTCGGCAAATTCGGCGACGGCGTAATCACCACTTACGTCAACGAGGACGACATACGCAAGCTGCGCGAGGTGTGCGCGGAAGCGATGGCGAAGCACGCGCGGCCGCGTGCGGATTTCCCGCTGTGCGTTTACACCACCATACGCCTCGAAAGCGACGCGGCCAAAGCCGAGTCGATGACGCGCGAATTTCTGGAAAAATATTACGGCGGCGGCGTGAATTTCCGTGGCATGATGGGCTTGGGGCCGGCGGCGGCGGTGATTGATGTGATCAAACGCTACGAAGCGGCGGGTGTGACCGATCTATGTTTGCGGCTGGTGGGAGAGGATCAGGTAGCGCAATTGGAGCAATTCATTTGCGACGTGCTGCCCGCATTGAAGAAAAAATAGCCATGGAGTAAAAAGTGTTTAAAAACAAATACTTACATATCGCAATCGGCTTGGCGCTGTGCGCTGGAGTTGCCGCGCAAAATTTTCCCGGAAAGCCGATACGCCTGATCGTAGCCTTCGCACCCGGCGGCGCCACTGATACCTTTTCGCGCGTAACCGCCGCCGAAATGACGCGCAGCCTGGGTCAACAAATCATCATCGAAAATCGCCCTGGTGCGGGCACCACGATCGCCGCGGAGTTTGTTGCCAAGTCTGCTGCTGACGGTTACACGCTGCTGTTCACTGACTTATCCACGCACGCGATCATGCCGTCGCTCTACAGCAAACTTGCTTTCAATCATGCGCGCGATCTGGTTGCAGTGGCGCCGGTATCGTCGTCGCCATTGATCATGGTGGCACATCCATCCGTGGGCGTGAAGAACGCGAAGGAACTGATCGCGCTGGCGAAACGCAGCCCCGGCATCACCTGCGGCAATTCCGGCGTCGGCACGGTCACCCATCTCGCCGCGGAAAAATTCCGCACACGCGCGGGGATCGATCTGACCGCGATCAACTACAAGGGTGGCGCGACCTCCACCGTGTCGCTGCTCACCGGCGAACTCTCGCTAATCGTCACCACCATACCAGCGGCGCTCGAGCATGTGCGCTCGAAGAAACTGGTCGCCGTGGGACTCACTGCGGACAAACGCGCGGCTGCGCTTCCGGAAATTCCCGCGCTGGGTGAAACGGTCAAGGGCGTGGATGCAGCCGTGATCGCGGGTGTGCTGGCCCCGGCCAATGTGCCGCGCGCCATCATCGAGCGATTGAACGCCGAGTTCGCAAAGGCAGTCGATGCGCCAAAGGCCAAAGAGATTTTCCTCACCAATGCTGCGGAAGCGATGAAGCAAAGCCCGGACGTGATGCAGCGCGTGATGGAGCAGGATACGAAAACGTGGGCAGAAGTCGTGAAAGTTACCGGCGTCAAGCTACAGTGATAGACGCATCTGAGCGCTGGCTAAAGGCCAGTGCATCGGAACTCATGCCTGACGCTGCGCGCCTTCGCGACGCGGGCCATGGGCCACTCATCTCGTACTCGCGCAAGGTATTCATACCGCTGACCCGGCTGTGCCGGGATGTGTGCAGCTACTGCACGTTCGCGCGCACACCGCAGCCGGGAGTGCGTGCTTATCTCACTGCGGATGAAGTGCTGGATATCGCAAAAACGGGGCAGGCGGCAGGCTGCACGGAGGCGCTGTTCACGCTCGGCGATAAACCGGAGTTGCGCTACAAGTCAGCACGCGGGGAACTCGCGGCGCTCGGCTACGCCACCACCATCGACTACCTGCATGCGATGTGCGCGCTGGTGTTGCGTGAAACCACGCTGCTGCCGCATGTGAACCCCGGTGTGATGACGCGCGATGAGATGGCGCGGCTGCGCGAGGTAAGTGCGTCGCAGGGCTTGATGCTGGAAAGCACGTCCCGGCGCTTGTGCGAAAAAGGCGGGCCTCACTTTGGTTCGCCCGACAAACAGCCGGCGGCGCGTCTCGAAGTGCTGCGGCTCGCGGGCGAACTGAAAATCCCGTTCACCACCGGCCTGCTCATCGGCATCGGCGAAACGCGCGTGGAGCGTATAGCCGCGTTACAGACGATTTGTGATCTGCATCAGCGCTACGGCCACATCCAGGAAGTCATCATCCAGAATTTTCGCGCCAAGCCCGATACGCGCATGGCTGATGCGCCGCACGCGCCGCACGAGGAACTGTTGTGGACCATCGCCGTTGCCCGCCTGATACTGGGTGCTGCGATGAATATCCAGGCGCCGCCGAATTTGAGCGTCGACCACTGTGGTGAGTTGATCGATGCCGGCATCAATGACTGGGGCGGTGTCTCGCCGGTGACGCCTGATCACGTGAATCCTGAAGCGCCATGGCCCGCGATTGAAGAACTGCGCCGCGTCACCGCTGCGCGCGGCAAGGAACTGGTTGCGCGGCTGCCGAGTTATCCGGCGTATTGTCGTGACGCGGTGTTGTGGCACGGCAAAGCGATTGCCACGGCGATTATTCGCGCCAGTGATTCCGAGGGTTACGCGCGTAGGGACGATTGGTCTCCGGGGTTGGCATTGCCGTTGAATACCCAATTAAGAAAAAAATATTCTATAAAAACAAATGGGTACAGTCCTAAAATCCTCCCTCACCCCAACCCCTCTCCCGGGGGGCGAGGGGCTTTTCACCCTTCTCCCGCCGGGACAAGGGAACACTTGCAGCGGAGCAGAAGGGCCGGGGATGAGGGAAGGCATTTCCTGCTGCGCGATTTGGAAACCTACTCCAACCGTGGGAAATGGACCGAAGCCAACATCGAACGTTTATTCGCCGCGCGCGGCGACGCGTTCCACGAGATTTGTGCAGCAGCCGATGAGCTGCGACGTAACACTGTGGGCGAGACCGTGCGTTACGTGGTCAACCGCAACATCAACTACACCAACATCTGCGCCTATCGCTGCACCTTCTGCGCATTTTCCAAGGGCCGCCATAGCGCGTCGCTGCGCGGCGAGCCGTACGATTTATCACTCGATGAAATTTCGCGGCGCGTGGCGGAAGCGTGGTCGCGCGGCGCCACCGAAGTGTGCATGCAGGGCGGCATCCATCCCTCGTACACCGGCGAGACATATCTCGACATTCTGCGCGTCGTGAAACGCGCCGCGCCGGACATTCACGTGCATGCGTTCACGCCGCTGGAAGTCACGCATGGCGCGCAAACGTTGGGCATCACGGTGCGTGAGTTCTTGTCGCGGCTGATCGATGCAGGTTTGAACAGCCTGCCCGGAACCGCAGCGGAAATACTGGATGACGAAGTGCGGCGCGTGATCTGCCCCGATAAGGTCACCACCGACGAATGGCTTAAGGTGATGGAAACCGCGCATGGGCTGGGATTGCGTTCGACGGCCACCATCATGTTCGGTCACGTCGATCATTCGCGCCATTGGGCGCGACACCTGCTGCGCATACGCGCGTTGCAGGAGAAAACCGGCGGCTTCACCGAATTCATTCCGCTGCCGTTCGTACACATGGGCGCGCCGGTGTATCAGCAAGGCCACGCGCGCAAAGGGCCGACCTCGCGCGAGGCGATTTTGATGCACGCGGCGGCGCGCCTGGTGTTGCATCCGGTGATTCAGAATATTCAGGTGTCGTGGGTGAAGATGGGCGAAGAAGGCGTCGCGGCGTGCCTGACCGCCGGCGTCAACGACCTCGGCGGCACGCTGATGAACGAAAGCATTTCGCGCGCGGCCGGCACACAGCACGGGCAGGAAATGCCGCCGGCGCGCATGGAAGCCCTGATCCACGCGGCGGGCCGTACACCGCAACAGCGCACCACGCTATATGGCGAGGCTGCGAAGGAGCGACACACTGTAGCGCAGACCGCGCTGCCGCTGGCCGCGTTGCCCATCGCGATTCAAAAGCGCGCTGCGGCATGAACATCGGCGTGCTCGGTGGTACCGGTAAAGAAGGCAGCGGACTTGCCTATCGTTGGGCGCTTGCCGGGCACAGTATCGTGATCGGCTCGCGCGATGCCCGCAAAGCCGAAAACGGGGCGGCGGAACTAAATCGTCTGCTCGGCGACAAGGCCGTGGTGCGCGGCGCAAGCAATGCGGATGCCGCACAGGCGGAGTTGGTGGTGCTCGCGGTGCCGTATGCAGCGCAGCTTGCTACAGCGGACGGCGTCGCCGGCATGCTCGCCGGGAAAATCCTCATCGATGTCACAGTGCCGCTCGCGCCGCCCAACGTGGACAGCGTGCAGTTGCCCAACGGCGAATCGGCAGTGGCCGCACTGCAACGCCGGCTCGGCGCAGCGGTGAAAGTGGTTTCCGCGTTCCAGAACGTTTCCGCCGCGCATCTCATAAATGCCGCGCATGAAATCGACTGCGATGTACTGGTGTGCGGAAATGATGCCGGGGCACGCGAAGTGGTAATCGGCCTCGCGCACGACGCGGGCTTGCGTGCGTGGCATGCCGGTGTGCTGGCCAATTCCGTCGCGACGGAGGCACTGACTTCGGTACTGATCGCGATCAACAAGCGCTACAAGGTTGCCGGGTCGGGTATTCGGATTACCGGCGTGCCGGCCCAGTAATTTTTCGGATGATAGCGTTTTCCCTACCCTCACCCCAACCCTCGCCCGCCCAGGCGGGCGAGGGAGCCTCGCTGCATACCCTCGCCCCGCGTGTTTGCGGGGAGAGCGTAGCGAGGGGCCGGAGAGACGCCACGGCGCGCGCGTCGCGAATTGCGGTCGGGAACATGGCGTCTCTTCCCTCATCCCCAGCCCTTCTCCCGGAGGGAGAAGGGAGCGTCGAGTCCCCGCCCGAGCGGGGAGGTTCATGGGTAGGATGAGGGACAGTCGCCGGCTTGTATCGTATGCAGCGAGAATTGCGCCTTATCGCACTGCCGGGTATTCCCGAAGTCACGCGCGGCGCGGCACTCAGCGAACTCGTGTTGGCCGCCATCGTGCGCACCGGCATGAGCTTGCAGGCCGGCGATATTCTCGTGCTCGCGCAGAAGATCGTCTCCAAAGCCGAAGGCCGCGTAATGCAACTGGCGAGCGTGACTCCCTCCGAGGGCGCGCTGAACCTTGCACAAAAAGCCGGCAAAGACCCGCGCATCGTCGAACTCATGCTGCGCGAATCACACAAAGTGCTGCGCGTGAAACCGGGCGTGATCATCGTCGAACACCGGCTCGGTTTCGTGATGGCGAATGCGGGCATTGATCAATCCAACGTGCAGGGCGGTGAAGATGCGGTGTTATTGCTGCCGGTAGACCCCGATGCCTCTGCGCGCAAGCTGCGTGACGAGTTGCGTAAGGCAGCGGGGGTGGAGGTCGGCGTGCTGATCATCGACAGCTTCGGGCGCGCATGGCGCAACGGCGTCAGCGGCACTGCGATTGGCGTTGCCGGTATTCCTGCGCTGGTCGACTTGCGCGGCAACAAAGATCGCGAGGGCCGTGTCTTGAAAGCAACTCAAGTGGCGGCAGCCGATGAACTTGCCGCAGCCGCCTCGCTTATCATGGGACAAGCTGGCGAAGGCACGCCCGTTGTGCTGGTGCGCGGATTCCCCTACGCGCAGCGTGAGAGTTCGATTAATGAACTGCTGCGCCCGGAAGCCGAGGATTTATTTCGATGATTGTGGCACTCGCAGGCGGGGTAGGCGGCGCGAAGCTCGCGGTCGGGCTGGCGGCGGTGTTGCTGCCCAAGGCGCTTGCCATCGTGGTGAATGCCGGTGACGATTTCGAGCACTTGGGCTTCACCGTCTGCCCTGATCTCGACACCGTGATGTACACACTGGCGGGCGTAAACAATCGGAAAACCGGCTGGGGCCGCGCGGGAGAAACGTGGCAGTTCATGAACGAAATAAAACGCTTGGGCGATGAGGATTGGTTCCAGTTGGGCGACCGCGATCTTGCGCTGCATGTACTGCGTGCTCAGGCGCTTGCGCGCGGCGAGCCCTTATCGCAGGTGACGCGCGATCTTGCCGCACGCTTCGGCATCAAGCACGTGATCCTGCCGATGAGCGACACGCCGGTGCGCACACGCGTGAAAACCACATCCGGCGAACTCGCGTTTCAGGACTACTTCGTGCGCCAGCGATGCAAGCCGCGCGTGACGGGGTTTCGTTTTGCCGGTGCGCGCAATGCGCGCGTGCCCGATGTGCTTGCTCGCGTGATGCGCGGGCGTGTAGATGCCGTGGTGCTGTGCCCGTCGAATCCGTTCGTGAGCATCGCGCCCATCCTAAGTGTGCCCGCGATTGACGCGTGGCTGAAAGCGCGCACGTTTCCGGTAATCGCGGTGTCGCCCATCGTCGGCGGTGCGGCGATCAAGGGGCCTGCGGCGAAGATGATGCGCGAGCTGGGCATCAAGCCGACCGCGCTCGAAATTGTGCGTCACTACGGCGATGCGGTGGATCATTGGGTGATCGATCAGCAAGACGCGGAGTTATCCGATGACATTGAGCGAATGGGCAAGCGGGTGTTGGTTACTGATACGTTGATGACCAACCGCCGCAAGAGCGCCGCGCTCGCTCGTCGTGTGCTTGGATTTGCCCGTAGCGCCATTACAAAATAATGTTTGAATACAAATACTTACTGACAATCGTGCCACATCGGGGCGTGAACGAAGGCAAGTCACGGCTGTCCCGCGTGGTGAACAATGCCGCGCGCGCCAAGCTCAATCGCTGGCTGCTCGCGCGCACCCTGCGCATTGTGAGCGCGTGGCTGGGCAACGCGCAACGCTGTGTGGTGGTGAGCCCGTGCGAAATCACGCTCGCGCTGGCGCGTAAGGCGGGTGCCGTTGCGCTGCGGGAGCAGGCATTCACACGTGGCTTGAATGCCGCGCTGTCGCAAGCCGCCGCGCACGCCGCATCCCTGGGCGCGCAACGGATGCTGATTTTGCCGTGTGATTTGCCGCGACTTGATGGTGAGGCGTTGGAGGCGATGGAGATGCTGCCGGTGTTCGGCAAGGAGGTGGTGATCGCGCCCGACCGTCATTTCAAAGGTACTAACGCCTTGCTGGTCGATGCCAGCGTGCGCAAGTTTGCATTTGGCAAAAACAGTCTCGCACGTCACATCGCGCAGGGCGAGGCGCGCGGCGTGCGCACCTTTCCGTGCGTAAAACCGGCGCTGGCGTTTGATCTGGATACAGCGGAAGATTTTTCGGAATGGGTGCGCGGCGGTGATGCGCTACCGGATTTTCTGACTGCGCAGTCGCTACCCGTGTAGCGGGCGAGGGGTAGTATCATGCCGCAACCATTAAAGTCGGGAGCAGAACAATGACAGCATTGCAAACCGCAGCTTGGCTGGCTGCGGGCGTGTTATTAAGCACGCCGGCTGCCGCGCAAACCGCAGGCTATCCGAATCGCCCCATTCGCATGATCGCGCCGTCGTCGGCAGGCGGTCCCGTGGACGTGATCGCGCGCACGTTGAGCGTGAGCCTCGGCGACATACTGGGCCAGCAAATCGTGGTTGACAATCGTGCGGGCGCGGCGGGGTTGATCGGCGCGGAAATCGT
>JANMXV010000259.1:0-3677 GCA_031381325.1 Betaproteobacteria bacterium
GATGAGGTTGGGCGCGAAGTTTACCACTGTTGCGCGCGACACGGCAAGGTAGCTTGCTCTGCATCATCTATAATTCCCCATCGTAACAAATACATACAACGAGGAAGCGCGTGGCGAAAAATATCACCATCATCGGCGCAGGCATTGTCGGCATTGCCACGGCCAGCTATCTGCGGCGGGACGGCCACGCGGTCATGGTGGTGGATATGCGGCCGCCGGGGGAATACTGCTCGTTCGGCAACGCGGGGATACTGAGTCCGGGGTCATGCGTACCGCAGGCGCTGCCGGGCGTGCTGGGCAAGGTGCCGGGGTATCTGTCGGATCCGCTGGGGCCATTGGCGATACGGCCGGCGCACTTTTTGAAAGCGCTTCCCTGGTTTTTGCGGTTGGTGGCGGCGTCGCGGCTTTCGCGTGTGGAAGCTATCGCCGACGCGTTGCGTCCGCTGCTCAAGCAAACGTTTGATGCGTACCGACCGCTGGTTCAGCATGCCGGTGTCGCGGACATGATTCGCCAAACGGGTTATGTGGTGGCCTACGCGACACGCGCGGCCTTGCAGAAAGATGCGCTGCCGTGGAAGCTGAGGCGGGACCGCGGCGTGTTGATGGAAGAACTCGATGCCGCCGGCATCCGGCAAAAAGTGCCGCAACTCGGCGGCAACTATGAAGCCGGTCTGTACTTGCCTGAACAAGGCTACGTCACCAATCCGGAACGGCTGACCCAATCGCTGGCGGCGCAATTTCAAATAGACGGCGGCAAGATCGTGCAACGCAAGGTGCTCGACATCGAGATTGCGCCCGACGGCCCGCGCGCGTTGGTGACAGACGTTGGCAACATGGCGGTAGAGACGCTGGTGATTTGCGCAGGCTCGCATTCCAATGATTTCTCGGCGAAGTTTGGAGACGATGTGCCGCTGGAAGCCGAGCGCGGTTACCACGTGACGTATTCCGATCCGCGTTTTACGCTGCCGCTGCCAATATTTTTGCCGCAGCAAAAGTTTTTTGTGACGCCGATGGAAATGGGGCTGCGTATCGCCGGCCAGAGCGAATTCGCGGGCAACGATGCAGAACCCAACTATGCGCGCGCCGAGGTACTGGCAACGCAGATGCAAAAAGTATTTCCGGGCATCAGCAATGTCGATGCCACGAAATGGATGGGCCGGCGGCCTTCGATGCCGGATTCACTGCCGGTGATCGGGCCGGCGTCGAAAGTGCCCAACGTCTGGTATGCGTTTGGTCACGGTCACGTGGGGCTGTGCGGCGGCGCGCCGACCGGGTGTGCGATTGCCGACTTGATCGCGGGGCGCTCGCCCAGCGTGAATCTTGATCCGTTTCGCGTGACCCGGTTTTGATTAAACGTAACGGGTGTATGCGGAACGTGCGTTACTAACCCGTAGGATGCAGTACCTGTAGGGTGGGTTAGGCGACGGGGTTTGGCGCCGTAACCCACCGTTCGCGTATCGACGCGCGATGGTGGGTTACCCCCGGATCAAGTCCGGGGTCACTCACGCTACAATTTATGACGCAACTTTCACCGTAATACCCTTCGCCGCCGATTCCAGTACCGCCTCCAACGCCGCGACATTGTGTTCCTCGTCGCCGCCCGCTACAGCGAGCGGACGCTTTTCGCGCACCGCATCGGCAAAGTTCTCAAGCTCCGTGCGCTCGGTGCTGGTATCGGGAAAGCTGATGGTTTGCGGCTGCGGATGCACATACGGATTTGCCGGATCAAAAAAACAGGTGCGCAATTGCCATGTGGTCAAATGCTGTACATCACCCACCTCGGCCCAGCCTCGTGAGCCGCACACCTGCAAGCGCCAGGTTTCAGCAGTGGCGATGACGGTGCCCAGATATGCAGTAGCGCCGCCGCGAAATTTGAACAGCATGGATGTCGTGTCGTCGGTGCCGTAGTCCAGCGCAATGCGGCAGCTTTGTGCATGTACCGTGTCGATAGGTCCGGCGAGATAGAGCATGGCATCGAGCACATGCACGCCACGCCCGGTCATGCCGCCGCCGGGGCCTTCCTCGCGATTTTGCCGCCAGTGCTCGCGCCCCACGCGATAAACACTGGGGCCGTTGAAATTGCCTTCCATGTGCAGTAATTTTCCCACGCGGCCATCCGTTATCGCACGCTTGATTTCCTGCAGGGCGGGCTGGAAGCGCCAGTTGTAGCCGACCGCGAGCGTAACATTCGCTTCAGCGCAGGCACGTAGCGCGGCCTTCGCGCTGTCGGTAGTGAGCGTGAAAGGTTTCTCGGTGAACACAGGCTTGCCGGCTTTGGCACACGCGATGATCTGTTCGGCATGTGCGGTGTGCGGCGTGGCGAGCACAATCGCGTCGATGTGCGGATCGGCGAGCGCTTTATCTAGGCTATCCACCAGCGGAAAACCTTTGGCGTTCGCATACGCGCGCGCGTTTTCCGGGTGGCGTAACACCCCCATGGTGATGCGTATCTTGTCGCTTTTTCCCTGAATACTGTTGACGAGGTTTTGACCCCATCGGCCCAGGCCGACTATGGCTGCGTTAAGCATGTGTTATGTAACTATATGTTTTTAATGGATTATTCATCCGTGGTTAATGGCTCTTGACGTTAAGTCAATCCACCTTTGCCCCAGAATCCTGCACGATTTTGCGCCAGCGCGGAACCTCCGCTTTGATCAGCGCCGCGAATTGCTCAGGTGTGCTTGACGCGAGATCGACACCTTGTGCGACGAAGCGCTCGCGCATGTCGGATGCTTTGATGATGTCGGCGACTTCCGCGTTGAGTCGCGTGGTGATGGCACGCGGCAGCGCTGCGGGGCCGAGCGCGCCGTACCACGGCGTGACATCGAAACCCGGCACGCCCGATTCGGCAACCGTTGGCAGATCGGGCGCCTGCGGCGAACGTTTTGCGGTGGAGATTGCGATCGCACGCAATTTGCCCGCGCGCACGTGGGGCATCGCGGTGAGCAGATTGCTGAACATCATCTGCACGCGGCCGCTGATTAACTCGGTGAGTGCCTGCGCGTTGCCCTTGAACGGCACATGAACGATGTTTACTTTGGTCATGCTCTTCAATACTTCGCTGGTGAGATGCGTAGGTCCGCCGTTGCCGGCCGAGGCAAAGTTCAATTCGCCGGGACGCCTCTGCGCGAGCGCAATCAGGTCTTTTACGTTGTTCGCCGGAACGGAAGGATGCACAACCAGCGCCAGTGGCAGTGTAGCCAGCAACGAAATCGGCGTGAAATCCCTGATCGGATCGTAGGGCACTTTTGCATACAGCGCGAGATTGATGGCGTGCGTGCCGACGTGGCCGATCATGATGGTGTAGCCGTCGGCGGGCGCGCGCGCCACGATCTCCGCGCCTATGCCGCCGCCCGCGCCGCCGCGATTGTCGACGACAAACTGCTGTCCCAGGCGCTGGCCAAGTTTTTCGCCAATCGCGCGCGACATGATGTCCGTCGGGCCGCCGGGCGCAAACGGCACCACCCAGCGCACGGGGCGGGTGGGGTAGTTTTGCTGGGCGTGCGCTGCGCTTGCGACCAGAAGAGTTGCTGATAACGGCAAAATCTTTTTAACCACAGATAAACACAGATGAACACGGATAACACCTGAACCACAGAGTGCTGTTTGTTTTTTATCTGCGTTCATCTGTGTTTATCTGTGGTTAAACGCCCTACGTCTTTACTCCGCCACCGCAC
>JANMXV010000263.1:0-5316 GCA_031381325.1 Betaproteobacteria bacterium
GCCCCCGCGGATACCGAGTCATTGTGGGTGCGCACTGCGCACCATTCAGCGGTATTTGCGCGTGCGCGGCGCATACGCTGTTCTAGTATAACTATTTGTTTTTAAATGATATTTAACAATATTAACTGCGCGTGGCGCAGGGGCGCGCTCAGCGCTCAGTACGCTGGCGGGCGACTCTGAGTGTGTAATCCGCCGCACCATAAAACAACGGAGACCAAACTTCGGTCTCCGTCGAGATAAAACAACTGCTATTACTTCTTCGCTGCTTTTTTCTTAGCTACTTTTTTCTTTGCTGCTTTTTTCTTCGCTGCCATGTGAGTCTCCTTTTAAGTTAACTTTGGCATCGTTTGCTACGGATATTTTTCCGCAGCCCCATCCATAATTCAAAGAACTCTGCGCAACTTGCCGCATTATTCTGCTGATGACCGCGAATGCAACGTAAAAAAATACAAATATCTACGAACATCACACAGTACACCAGCGAAACCATGCATGGTGCGCCAATTCTATTCCACAGTATAAAAATAAAGCAACACTTTTATTGACTTTTTTTGATGATGATGATTGCGTTTGTGCGATTAGTACAACACCCGGTGCGCGCATCACTATGGCGCATGCGATTGTGATGCGCAAAAAATGTTGTATCCGTACAACGCCGAACGCAATTTTTTGCGTCTCATTCGAGTGCTTACTTGAGTACCATCTCGTTGGCGTAGAGTTCAGCAATCGTTTCGCGCTTGCGAATGACGCGTGCGACTGCGCCATCGATCATCACTTCAGCCGCGCGCGGACGCGTGTTGTAGTTGGAGCTCATGCTCATGCCGTATGCGCCGGCGGAGCGGATCGCGAGTAGTGCGCCCTCGTGCAGAGCGAGCTTGCGGCCGCGTCCCAGAAAATCGCCGCTTTCACAGACGGGGCCGACGATTTCCCAGGATTCAAGCGCTTGGTTATTCGTGCAGACGGGCACGATGTCGTGCCACGCGCCGTAGAGTGCGGGCCGTAGCAGATCATTCATGGCCGCATCCACCACCGCAAAATTACGATCCGTGCCGCGTTTCAGGTATTCCACCCGCGTCAGCAGCACGCCGGCATTGCCGGTGAGGAAGCGGCCCGGTTCGAACAAAAGTTTTTCGTTGCGGCCCTTGATGCCTTTGAGAATGGCAGCGGCGTAATCATCGATGCTGCACGGCTGTTCTTCGGCCTGGTACTGAATGCCCAGCCCGCCGCCCACATCAATGTGCGTCAGATCGATGCCTTCGGCATGCAGTTGCTCGACCAGCGCCATAACGCACTCGACTGCTGCCGTGAACGGCGCCACATCGGTGAGCTGCGAACCGATATGGCAGTCGATGCCCTCGATTTTCAGATGCTTGAGGCTGCGCGCGCGGCGGTAAAGCGCCAGCGCATCGCCATAGGCGACGCCGAATTTGCTTTCCTTTAGACCGGTGGCGATATACGGATGCGTTTTGGCGTCCACGTCCGGGTTCACGCGCAAACTGATGGGCGCGACCTTGCCCATATCACCGGCGATAGCGTCTATGCGATACAGTTCGGACGGCGATTCCACGTTAAAACATAGAATTCCGGCGCTTAAGGCATCTCGAATTTCGGTAGCGCTCTTGCCCACGCCGGAAAACACGACCTTGCGCGGATCGCCGCCGGCGGCGATCACGCGCGCGAGTTCGCCGCCGGACACAATGTCAAAGCCGCTGCCCAGCCGCGCGAACAGATGGAGTATCGCCAGATTGGGATTCGCCTTGACCGCGTAGCAAATCAGATGCGCCTGGGATGCGAACGCCAGGTCAAAACCGCGGTACGCCGCGGTCAGCGCGGCTTTGGAGTAGACGTAACACGGCGTGCCGTGGGTTTCGGCGATGTGGCTTAGCGCAACGTCTTCGGCATGAAGCTCGTTGTCGTGATACGCAAAATAGTTCGTATCGGTCGCGCTCATTTTGCTTCGCTCGCTGCCGGCGCCGGTGCAGTTGCCGGGGGCTTGGCGTCAGGTTTGGGCAGCGCCAGCGGTGTGCGGTATCCGCACGCAGTCAGCGTACCGATAAGAGCAAAAGAGATGAGTAACGTACGCATGTTATTTAACCCTAAAATCCACCGCAAAGTATCACGCGCCTCAACCCTCAATCCACGAGGTAACGGTGCGACTCACGGCGGATTTCACGCCGTCTGGCGGCGTAGTCCGGAATCACGCTGCCCACCACCGCCCAGAAGCGCGGCGAGTGATTCATTTCGCGCAGGTGCGCCAACTCATGCACTACCACGTAGTCGATCAGGTGCTGCGGCATGTGGATCAGCCGCCAGTTGAGCGAGATGCGTCCGCTGGCGTGACAACTGCCCCAGCGTGAACGCGCGTTGGAAAGCCGTAACGCTACCGTTGCCAGCGTTACGTGGGTCCTGAAATGTTCTATGCGGCGGTGAAAATGTTCGAGCGCCTGTCCGCGCAGCCAGTGTTTGGCCAGTGCTGCGACCGCTGCGGGTGACCGGTCAGGCGAGCGAATTTGTACCTGCGAGGGCGTCAGCAAGACCGCGCTCGCGCCCTGCGTCACCTCCAGCTTAAGCAGCAGGCCCAGATACGCCAGCGTCTCACCGCTTTCCCAGCGGCGCGCAGGCGCGCGCTTATCGTTCCAGTCGCTCAGCTTGCGGATGACCCAGCGCGCGTGATCGCGCAGCACCGTTTCGATCTCGCGCAGGGAGGCGCGTAGCGGTGCGCCGACGCGCAGTCCCCGTTCATCGACCGACAGCGAGATGCGCCGCCGGCCGTGGCTGCGATGCAGTATGTAATTCACCGGCCGGCCGTCGAGCACGGCGCAAGTGGTGACCAGCGGGTTCATCGACAGCGGCGCGAACGGCAATTCGAGTTGCGCGCTTACTGGCGTGCCAACTTGCGTGCTAACGGGGGTTGGCATAGCCGTTTAATTTAGGCATTTCGGATTCGATCCAGTCTTCAATGCGGTGGTTCAGTTCTGACGCAGACAATCCCTCGGGAGACACCGGCTTGCCGACGCTTACGGTAATCAATCCCGGCCGCTTGATGAAGGCGTTCTTGCGCCAACACTCACCCGCGTTATGCGCCACTGGCAATGCAAGCGCGCCGGTCTTGACGGCAAGCCAAGCCCCACCGGGATGGTACGCCGCTCGTTGGCCGGGTGCAACGCGTGTACCCTCGGGAAAGATGACGATGTAAAACCCGGCGTCGAGCCGCTCGCGGCCCTGCTCCGCCATCTGACGCAAGGCTTTGCTGCCGGAGCCGCGATCAATGGCGATCGGCCAGAGCATTGCCAGTCCCCAGCCAAAAAACGGTATCCACAGCAGTTCCCGTTTCATCACCCACACCTGCGGCGGGAATATCGTCTGCAACGCCATCGTTTCCCACGCCGATTGATGCTTGGAAAAAATAACGCAAGGCACGCGCGGAATATTTTCCGCGCCGATGACGCGGTAGCGCACGCCGCAGATCACGGTGGCGGCGCGTGTCATCAGCCGCGACCAGGTGGAAATGATGCGATAGCGCGTGAGCTGTGAAAAGGGGAACGTCAGCAGCGCGATGATCCAAAAAACCGGCGTAACGACGATCTGAAACAACAAAAACAGGCAAGAGCGCAGAAAAAGCACGGGTGGCAAAGGCGGCAAGGGCGCTCAGTCCACAAGCGCGTCTACAGCCGCAGCCAGATCCGCAAACACGCGGGTCGCGGGCGGCAAGGCGCCGCTGCGTTGTGTTTTCTTGCCATTGCCGGTCAGCACCAGTAGAGGTGACGCCTGCGTCGCCGCAGCAGCCTGCAAGTCGCGAATGCTGTCGCCGACCATCGGCACACCTGCAAGACTGGTATTCAATCGATGGGCGATGTCTTCGAACATGCCGGTTTTTGGTTTACGGCAGTTGCAGTTGTCGTCGGCCGCATGGGGACAGAAAAAAATCGCGTCAATCCGGCCGCCAGCTTGCGCCAGCGCCTTATGCATCTTGTCGTGAATGGCGTTGAGCGCTGCCATCTCAAAAACGCCGCGACCGATGCCGGATTGGTTGGTGGCGACGATGACATGAAAGCCCGCCTGATTCAGCCGTGAAATCGCATTCAGGCTGCCCGGAAGCGGACGCCACTCGCCGGGGTTCTTGATAAAATTCGCGCTGTCATAGTTGATGACGCCATCGCGATCCAGAACGATCAGTTTCATGTGGCGAGTTTGGAGATGTTGACCACGCGATTGGTGAGGTTGGCCACTTCATGCAGTAGCGCGTGACGATTCTCGCGCAGCGCACGGTCTTCCGCGTTGACCATTACCTTGTCAAAGAATTGCGCCACCGGCTGATGCAGTTGTGCGGTGAGCAGCAGGGCTTCGCTGAATTTTGCCTGCGTGACTAGAGCGTCAACGTGCTCGCGCAGCAGCCGGGTCAACCTAAGCAATTGTTTTTCTTCCGTTTCTACGAGCGTCGATTCATTCGCTTTGATGACGACAGAGTCGCCACCGGATTTGAGGAGAATATTGCGTATGCGCTTGTCGGCCTCGGCAAGCCCGGCGGATTCCGGCAGTGCAAGAAACTTGCGAGCCGCTACCAGCCGGCTCACATATTCGAGCGGCCTGGGTGACAGGTCGAGGACGGATTCTATTTCCAGCACGGCATAGCCCAAATCACGCAAGTAGCTCTTGGCTCGCTCAGCGACGAAGATCCCGGCTTCGACGGCATTAGGAACCGCTATGCCTTTGTGGTCGTGGCTAGCCAATAGAGCGCCTAGGGGAAAAGTTTCGTGGGCAATTTTCAGCAACGTGTCCGAATCCAGAGGTATTTTGCGTTCCGCCAAGATACGAATAACTCCCAGCGCATGACGCCGCAGCGCGAACGGGTCCTTATCTCCGGTGGGTATGGCGCCCACGCCGAAGATGCCGATAATCGTGTCCAGTTTATCGGCCAGCGCAACGCAACACGCCACTGCGCCTTCGGGAAGGCGATCGCCAGCGAAGCGCGGCAGATAATGCCCCGCGATCGCGTCCGCCACCCTATCCGGTTCGCCGTCGTGCCGCGCGTAGTAGCGGCCCATGATGCCCTGCAATTCAGGAAACTCACCCACCATCCCGGTCAGCAGGTCGGCCTTGGCCAGCCACGCCGCGCGCTGAGCATGTTCCACGAGCAACGCGTCGGCGTCGATCAGGCGCGCGATCTTCCCTGCGAGCAACTGAATGCGCTCGACGCGCTCCAGTTGCGTGCCGAGCTTGTTGTGATACACCACCCTGCCCAGTCCCGGCACACGCGTCTCCAGCCGCGCCTTGCGATCCTGATCGTAGAAAAACCGTGCATCAGCAAGCCGCGGG
>JANMXV010000299.1:0-3417 GCA_031381325.1 Betaproteobacteria bacterium
TTTTTCCAGCGGAACAGATGGTTTTCCAGCGGCCGCAGGATGCCCATTTCGAGGATGACCATCATCACGATCAGGGTGAGTGTCCAGGCGAACACCTGATCGGTCTGCACGAGATCTGCGGCCTGACGCAAACGGTATCCTACACCACTGGATGAACCCAGCGTCTCGGCTACCAGCGACACGCGCCAGCCGAAACCGAAGGCGAGCCGTGCACCGGAAAAGAAATAGGGCAGGATAGTCGGAAAATAAATCTTGATCATCACCTTCCAGTTCGGCATGCGCAGCGTGTGTGCGAGTTCAATGAAATCCGCGTTGACCGAGCGCGTGCCCTGCCACACGTTGGTGATAATCAGCGGCATCGCAGTCATGAACACCACGAAGATTGCCGTGCCATCGGAGACGCCAAACCACAGAATGGCGAAGATCGCCCAGATCGCCGATGACACGGTGTTCATCACCGGAATGATCGGCTCAAAAAAATCGCCGATGCTGCGGTTCGCGCCCATCACGATGCCCAGGGGCAGGCCGATGGCGGTGGCCATCAGAAAACCGATGCTCACGCGGCCCAGCGTGATGCCGAGATTCTTCCACAGGTCGCCGTTGTCGATCAGCAGCCACAGCGCCCCCATCACGCGCGGCGGCGAAGGCACGATGAAGTGCGGCTTGAACATCGAGTAAATCCACCAGATCGCCACCAGCAGCACCACCAGCGCGATGCGCTGCGCCACCAGCGAGGCGCGCCATTTTTTGGGTGGCGTGGGCGCGTGGATGGCGGATTCGAGAACTTCAGGCACGAAGAGCGCTACGATAATATAATTAATAAAAACAAATAGTTACGTTATTTCTGCTTGGGCGGAGGCGGCGCTGCGGTGTAGTACGTGCCGCGCCCGCTGGCGACCAGCGCGCCCTCCTGATCGTAAACGTAAGCCTCTGCGGTTGAATACTGCCCGCCCATACGCACGACTTTCGCTTTCGCGGTTAAATCGCCCGGCATCGCGGCCTTGTGATAATCGACTCTTAGGTCGATGGTCGGCACTGGGCGGCCCAGCTTCACGGCAATCGCGTAGTCGGCGGCCACGTCGATGATCGCGGCAAGAATGCCGCCGTGGGTGTAACGCCGGTCGGGATTGACCACCCACTCTTCGCGCCAGGTGGCTTTGAGTTCAAGGCCGTTGTCATCCATTTTCAACACCTTGAATCCCAGCCAGCGATTGAACGGGCCGACGGCGAGACGTTGTTCCAGACTTTCCATCGTGAAATGGGCTTCAGCCATTGTTGTGTTCCTCAGCCAGTGATGCTACATGGCGGCGCAGTTGTTGTTGATCGATTTTGTTGGTACCGGCGAGCGGCAATTGTTGCAGAAAAAACACGCGGCGCGGATGCTGATAGGCGGGGCCGTTAGCAAGCGCGAATTGCTTGATTTGTTCCTCGGTGGCGTGGCTGTCTTTGCGTAATACCACGAACGCGTACGGCACTTGCCCCTTCATGTCGTGCTCGAACGGCATCACGTAAGTCTGATGCACCGCCGGATGGCGTTCAAGGAGTGACTCCACTTCAATCGGAAAAATATTTTCTCCGCCACACACGAACATGTCGTCATTGCGCCCCACAAAATAGTAAAAGCCTTCGGCATCGCGCCGGCAGATGTCGCCGGTGTAGTACCAGCCGTCACGAACGCGCTTGGCGGTTTCGTCAGGTAAATTGTGATACGCAAGAAGCACGCCAGGATTTTTCAGCAGCAGCTCGCCATCGTCCGGCGTGGCGCCGTTGATCAATTTGGCCTCGGTGCCGGGATACGGATAACCAATAGACCCGATGGGACGCGGCTTGCCATCCGGGTGCGGCCCCAGCGGCACCGGCCCGCCTTCGGTCACGCCATACACCACCAGCGCCTCGGCATTGGGGAACACAGTTTTCAGTTCGCGCAATAACTGTGCAGAGGAGGGTGCGGACCCCATCATTATGGTGCGCACGGATGAGGTATCGATTTTCGCCAGCAGATCATGGCGCGTGAGCATCATCGACATCATCGTCGGCACGCCGGATATCACCGTGGCGTGGAAGCGCCCGATCGCCTCGATGTAACGCTCGATGTTGAACTGCGGCAGCAATACCAGTTGCGCGCCGGCGGTAAGGCCCTGCTTGATCGCGTTCAGCGCGTTCTTGTGATACAGCGGCGCGGCGACAAGGATCACATCATCGGGCGTGGTGCCGCGCGTGTGCGCGAGGATGCGCCGGCTCCAGTTTTGGCCGTAGTGCGTGAGCAGCACGCCTTTGGGTTTTCCGGTGGAGCCGGAGGTGTAGGGCTGAATCGCCACTGAGTCGGGTGCAGGCTCGAAAGCGTCGAACGGCCCTGCGTCGAGAAACTGGTGGAATGCGTCGCCGTATTCCACTACAGGCAATTCGGCTGGACACAGTTTGCGATAGGCGCTTTCGATAAACACGCGCTTGGCGCCGGCGTCCTTCAAAATGTAATGCGCGGAGTCGGGCGCGAGCTTGATATTGACGGGTACCGGCACCACGCCGGCGCGCATGGCGCCCAGCAGCGTGGTTACAAATTCAACGCGGTTCAGTGAAAGAATGCCGATGCGGTCGCCAGCCTTGAGGCCCGCATTTGCAAGCCCGCGCGCGCAGGCGTTGCACAAGGCATCGAGTTCCTGAAAGCTTGTTGCACGCGGCTGGCGTGCATCGCGCAGATCGATGATCGCAGGGCGCGTTGCCTGTGCGTGATCTGCAATCAGCAGTCCGAGATTGCCGGCGTAACCGCGTGCTTCGGGGCGAGGAACAGTCATTTCGAGATCAGTGAATCGTCAGGTCCGAGTAGGATGTGGTGACGAAGGAACCGCATCGGTCGAGTGACACTCATTGCGCGGCCACGTTGGCGATTGATGCGGTTCGCTGCGCTCACCGGCATCCTACATCTGCTTTTTACAGGAATGGCGGGTGTGAGGCTATCTGGTTTCGGCGGTATTCGATTTGGCACGATGCTTCACATCCACAAGGAGCTTTGATGACTCTAACATTATACAGTCGCGATTAATTACCAATCCTCCTTTGTGATGTCGTGAACTACTGTTTTTCCGCTTGACGATGTTGGACTCAGACGCGGTACAGCGGGTATCATTTCCTATACACACTTCAACCGGGAAGATCTCTACGACCGTGCCGGTCTTCGTTGACATCTGTTCGCGCCATCACGGCACCACAACCACCTTCCCAAACACCTCGCGATTCTCGATCAGCCGCAAGCCCTCGGCAGCGCGTGCCAGTGGCAACACTTCATCGATCACAGGCTTCATCGTGCCTTGCTGGATCATGTCCATCAGCGCTTTGAGGTTTTCATCGTAGAAGCTGTTGGAACCGATGATCTGTAGCTCGAAGCTCCACACATAGCGCAAATCTTCTTTCGGGTCGTAG
>JANMXV010000357.1:0-1424 GCA_031381325.1 Betaproteobacteria bacterium
ACCCCCGCCATGCCGTTGCCGACCATCACCAGTTTCATTTTTTTCATGCTTGTTTCCTCGACAGTTCCTCAATCCCGCTGCTCGCTTGCATCGTAGCGAAGCGCACGACTTCACCCACCACCACCAGCGCCGGACTCGCCAGACCTTCGCGCTCAACTGCAACCACCACGCGATCCAGCCGGCTCACCACACTGCGCTGCGTGGACAAGGTGCCGTTCTGCACCACCGCCACCGGCATAGCTGCCGCCATGCCCGCACTGAGCAGTCCGCTAACAATGCCGGCGAGATTGGCCAGCCCCATGTAAATCACCAATGTCGTGCCACTGTTCGCGAGCGCGTGCCAATTGGGTTGAGCACCTGCGCGTGAGTTACCCGTCACAAAGGTAACGCCACGACAGAATTCACGATGCGTCACCGGTATGCCCAGCGCTGCCGGCACGCCGATGCCTGCCGTGATGCCGTTCACCACCTCAACCGCAATCCCCGCGCGCCACAGTGTTTCAACTTCTTCGCCGCCGCGCCCAAATACATACGGGTCGCCCCCCTTCACGCGCGCCACTGTGAGTCCTGTGCGTGCCAGTTGCAGCATTTTGCGTTCGATAAAAGCCTGCGGCGTGGAACGACAGCCGCCGCGCTTTCCCACTTCGATCACGCGCGCGTGCGACTGCACGAACTGAAGCACTTCGCGATTCACCAGATCGTCGATCAGTACCACGTCCGCCTCACCGAGCGCGCGCACGGCCTTCAACGTCAGTAACTCCACGTCGCCGGGACCCGCGCCGATCAGATAGACTTTTCCCTGTGCATCCTTCATCACGGCATCGATCTCAATGGACGTTCGGCAGCACGCCCACCTGCGGCATGTTGGCCAACCCGGTCGCGCGCGCGTGTTCTTCGAAGCCTTTGTTGCGCCAGAAGAACGCGCCCGGCATGGTGGTGGGAATTACCAGCACGTAGAACAGGGCGCGGCCGATAAGCGCCGTGGCGATGATCAGCACAGCCGCGAGCACCCAGACCCAAAAACCGGGCGCGCCGTCGGCATGCATCACACCCAGCGCGACTACGAGCGCAACGGAAAGCGCAAGACCTGTGTTGCGCAGAATATAGGTCTTGCCGAAGCGCGTACATTGTTCTCTATGCGAAGCGCTTGCCTCGCCGCCGCGGCGCTCGAGGTCGCGCGCATGGGCGATCAGCCCCAAACCTTCAAGCGTAAGGCCCAGCACTATCGGCCACGCGAGCACGCCAAGCGCAGCGGAAAACGCCTGTTCCTGGTAAACCAGAACACCCGCGTAAACCAAGGTCACGACGAGCGGCCCCAACGCCAGCATTGAGCCGTAAAAAGAAGTCGCCACCTGCCAGTGGTCCCAGTACGGGCGCGCCTTGATACGATAGATGCGGTACATGGCGTACAGCGCAATCGGGCC
>JANMXV010000371.1:0-1692 GCA_031381325.1 Betaproteobacteria bacterium
CGCCGGTGCCGCCGAAACAAAAAGTCGAGGAGGGCGTATGACCCGAATTATCAAAAGCTGTCCTGACAATGCATTTCTGCGCTTCCTTTCCCTCATCCCTTGGCCTTCTCCCGGAGGGAGAAGGGTGAAAAGCCCCTCGCCCTCCGGGAGAGGGGTTGGGGTGAGGGAGGCTTTTGAGAGGACTTGTATTTTTATTGCGTGTTTTGTGCTGTCGGTGTTTGCGAGAGCTGCTGAAAAACCCGCGGAATACGCCTATGGCCTGAAGATCGAAGCCAGCGGCAGCGAGGC
This sequence comes from Betaproteobacteria bacterium, assembly GCA_031381325.1. Taxonomy (GTDB): domain Bacteria; phylum Pseudomonadota; class Gammaproteobacteria; order Burkholderiales; family SG8-41; genus UBA5216. The sequence continues at coordinate 289 of JANMXV010000371.1, forward strand.
CTTGTATGACGTAACGTTGCCGCCGGCGGTATACCAAGGCGTGACGCGCCGCGATCTGGGCGATGTGCGTGTATTCAACGGCGCAGGCGAAGTGGTGCCGCATGCGTGGCGGCCGCGCCGCACCGAAAAAGCCGATGCGGGTGCGAGTGTGCAACTCACGCTGTTTCCACTGCGGGCGGCAACGGGGGCGAATCCTGATAGTTTGACGGTGAATGTGCGGCGCGGCGCCAATGGTAAGGTGGGCGCGGTAAGCGTTGATGTGAAATCCGGTGGCGCGCCGGCGGCGGCGCAGGAAACAGTGGCGTATCTCATCGACATGAGCGATATGATTACCAAGGATCGTGCGTTGCGCGCCATCGAACTCGACTGGAAATCGGTTGATGGGTTCAGCGGCAAGCTGCGTGTGGATGCCAGCGACGATCTCGCGAACTGGCGCACACTGGTTGCAGGCGCGCCGCTGCTCAACCTTGAAGTGGGCGGGCAGCGCCTGCAACAAAAACACGTTGAGTTGCCGCAACACAAAGCCAAATATCTGCGGCTGGCGTGGATGCGCGAGATAGCGATTGGCGGCGCGAAAAATGCTTCTCCCGAACTCACCGCAGCCAACGGCGAATTGGCTGAAAAATTTATCGAGGCCGCGCGCGAGTGGAGCAAATTCGCGGCTAATAAAGGCGACAAAGAGGGCGAGTATCTATTTGATTTAAAAGGACAATTGCCAGTCTATCGATTGCGCCTGGAGTTGCCGCAAGCCAACACCATTGCGCAGATTGAGGTACTCGTGCGCGACAAATCCGAACAGCCGTGGCGCAGCGCCGCGCGCGGCGTGGCGTACCGCTTGAATCAGCAAGGCCACGAAGTGTTAAGCCCGGACATTCAAGTGAGCGCGTCGTCTCGCTGGGTGATGATACGAGTCGATCAACGTGGTGGCGGCCTGGGCAGCGGCATGCCCGCATTGAACGCGGGCTGGGTGCCGCATCAACTGGTGTTTGCTGCGCGCGGTGCGCCGCCGTTTACGCTGGCCTATGGTAATCGCAGCGCGCAGGCGGGTGCTCAGTTGGGTACACTGCCGATTGAATCGCTGATCCCCGGCTATCGCGAAGATGCCGGCGCCTCAGTGCGCGCAGCGAAAACCGGCGCGCAACAAATCATCAATGTGCAGGCCGCGCAGGCCGGATCGCAATCGGCGCAAAAAGAACTCGGCGGCGAAGCGCGTTTGCAGGAGCAAGTCGATTGGAAGCGCTGGAGTCTGTGGGGCATGTTGGGCATCGGCGTGCTGGTGCTGGGGGCGATGGCCTGGCGGTTGACGAAGCAACTGGGTTCGGCCTCAGCGGACAAGTGAGCGAGGCCCGCTTTTGTGGACGGGCAAGTTGATGATCTTGTGCGTCATTTTGCGCCGGTAAGTCT
>JANMXV010000419.1:0-8181 GCA_031381325.1 Betaproteobacteria bacterium
CTGAATTTGAACCGTCACTCCACGCGCTTCGAGTTGTCCGTGGACAATTTCCAATGCTTCGCGCACCAGGTCTTCAAAGTCGCTCAACCCGTTGAACCGTGGCATGGCCGCCACATGGGGCGTGAGGATCACGTTCTCAAAACTCAATAGTTCATCTTCGGCGCGGCCGGGTTCCTCATACAGCGGGTCGAGTGCAAAGCCGCCGAGGTGTCCCGAACGCAATGCGCCGAGCAGCGCATCACGATTCACCACTTGCGCACGCGACACGTTGATGAGTTTAGCGCCGGGTTTCATGCGCGCGAATTGCGCGTGGTCGAGGTAGTTGCGTGTGCCCGCGTTCGCCGGAAGCTGGATGCACAGCCAAGCACTTTCTGCGAGCAGAGTGTCGCGGTCGCGGTAGCCGACATGCCACTCGCGTTGCTCGGTTTCGCTCATCGGCGTGCGTTGCGTACACAGCACGCGCATGCCGAAAGCGTGCGCGCGCAATACGATCTCACGGCCGATTTCGCCAAAGCCGATGATGCCGAGCGTGGCGCCGTAAAGTATGGAGAGGCCCGGCACGCGCGGCCACCCGGAGTTGGGCGTGTAACCCGTATCGAAGGTTTTTGGCCGGTAGCCCGCCGCCTGCAATTGTTCGATGCTGATCAGGCCATGCAGCCGATGCAGTTTTTTTGACAGTGCCAGCATCAGCATCAGCGCGTGTTCGGCGCACGAAATGTTGGCGCGGCGGCGCAGGGTCAACACTTTGACGCTGCGCGCCTCGCAAGCTGCTACGTCAATGCCGCGCAACACGGTGCCGTATTTCTGCACTACTTTGAGTTGGGGTGCGTTTTTGATTTCGTCAGCGCCGATGTCGAATGATTCAGTGACGATCACCGTTGCTTCAGGCAACTGCGCACGCAGTGCATTTTGATCCGAGACCAGACGCACGTCGGCAGGATAAAGCGGCCCGGCCATTGCACGCAGTTGCGCAAGCCAGCCCGCGAAATCAGGCAAGTCGTGCGCAAAGAAATCGGCCAGTGCAGCCAGGCGTTGCGGCTCGATGGTTGGATCGAGAAACGCTTTCAACATGCGGGGGAAGGGATCGTCTTCGACGACGATGACAGGACGTATAGTCATTGCGGAGTGCCTGAGAAAAAACCAGATTTAGCCACAGATGAGCACAGACAAACACAGATTCCGTCATTCTGGCGAAGGCCAGAATCCAGTAAGTGCAATCATGCGAAGCATCTCGAATCAAAATCCTTCGGATCGAGTTACGTACTGGATTCCGGCCTTCGCCGGAATCACGGGTTTGGGGTTTGCACTCTCGGTGTTCTCTGTCTCTTGTGGCTAATGTTTTGACCTTGCTCTTATCTATGTGTATCTGTGTTCATCTGTGGCCAAAAAGCCGTTGCACTTGCCGTCACTCAGAAAGGGAAGTCGTAAAACTCATCCCGTCTGTTTTGCTTACGCAACGTTTTGAGCCATGCCTTGAGTCTGTGGATATCTTCAAACGCGAGCAGGTCTTTTTTCAACTCGCGGATGTCACGCTGAACGTTGGCGATTTCGGCGGAAAGATTTTTTATGACGGATTTGGGCGACAGCGACTCGAAAGGATCGAGCATGGCTTGCGCCATGAATCCGCTTTCGACGCGCAGAATTTCGTGCTGCAGTTCAAGCAATTGTTCGCGCAGAATTTTGTTGTAGTGCTTTAAGCGGTCTTCGCTGACGTTGTTGATGGCGGCCTGGTCGATTTGTTCGAGTTCGAGTTGCAGTTCCAGCAATTGCAACAGGTTGTTCTTGTCGTAGGCCTGATTGACTCGTTGCATCAGCTTGGTTTTGCGTTCGCGCTCCAGCGGGTCGGGCTCACGGTCGGGATGCAACGCGCTGGCCAGCTTGCGGTAGATTTCGCGAATGGATAGGCGTAGTTGTTGTTCTTCGGTTTCTTCTTGCGCTTCTTTGGCGAGTTGTTTGGCGGATTTTTTGCGCGTGGCCTGGCGTTCTTGCCAAATCTTCCGGTCGGCGTCTTCTTGAGCCTGCCGCTCGAACAATCTCGCTTGAGCTTGTTGCAGTACGGCGTCGGGAGAGCGCAGGTCGATGTCGTCGTCCAGTTCGACGCCGAGCAGGTCTTCCATCGCGGATTTCAGGCCGGCCTCGTCTTCAGCTTCGATTTCGTCATAGTCGACATCGCTGTACTTGTTGAAGACGGCTTTTAACGCTTCATCCTCGCGCCCCAGCAACAAGTCCTGGGCCATGTTGGTAATGACGGCCGCGATCTCGCGGCGCTCGGCTTTGGTCAATCCGGGCTGCGTGCCGGCTTTGTCGAGGGCATGCACCGTTTTGACTTGCAGGTCCTCGGCGTCCTTGTAAAGGGGTTGGAGCACGGTAGCGTATTTTTGATGATAGGGCGCCTGGACTGCCTCCCACGCGGTGAGTTTTGCGCGCCCTTGTTCTATCTGCTTGATTAAGGCGTTGAAGGTCTTTTGCCCCTTGGACAGGTGGGGCTGGTCATGGCCGGCGGCGATGCTGACTTTCTTGAGGTGCGTTTTGGTCATGTGCGGAACTTAATCTGTGCTTATCTGCTGCTGAAAAGGTGTTGAACTCAGGACGCTTCCGGGTCGATGCGCAACGCGCGTCCCACTCGCGTATGCATGTTGTAAGCGCCGATCAGCACGGTGAGTTCTACAATTTGCGCAGGGCTATAGTGGTGACGCAATTTGTCGAATACGTCGTCGGGCACCTCGATAGCCGTGGTCATCGCGCCGGCGTAGGCCAGCAGCGCGCGATGCGCGGGCTGGAATAGGTTGGAGTTTTCATCGCCGTCGAGGGCAGCAATCTGCTGCGGCGTAATGCCGGCTTCGGCTGCGTATTTCGTGGCGTGAATTTGAAACTGGTAGTCCGCGCCGTTCAACTGCGATACGCGCAGGATCGCCAGTTCGCGTGCCCGATCGTCGAGTGCGGTGTTAAAGCGGATCGCGGTGTTGAATGTCTGCCAGGCTTCGGCAATCGAGGGGCTGTTCAACAGCACGCGATACAGATTCAGCAGCTTGCCGCGACGCGCGCCTTTGAGCTTTGCAATCAGCGCCGCGAGCGCGGCGTCGCCTTCATCGATCAGGGGAACGCGCGCCATGTCAGTGTACCGTAACGTGTATTTTTAAAAAATATTTATTGTTCTATTTTGACGCCGGACGCTTTCGCCACGCCTGCCCACATGTCGATGTCCTTGCGAATGAACGCCGTAAATTCTTCCGGGGTCATGATCAACGGGTCGGCGCCGACGTTGATGAATTTCTCGCGCACATCCGGCGTGGCCATGGTTTTCGCCACCGCATCGTGCAGCTTCATTACGATGTCGCGCGGCGTTTTCGCCGGCAGCAGCAGCGAATAGACGTTGCTCACCTGCACGCCGGGAAAACCGCCTTCGCCGGTAGTTGGCACATCGGGAAAATACACGGATCGCTTTGGACTCGCCACGGCGATGGCACGCACCTTGCCCGATTTGACGTAAGGCAAAATCACCGGCAGATCGACGAACATGCCGTTGATTTGGCCGCCGATCACGTCGATTACCGCCGGGCCCGCGCCCTTGTACGGCACATGGGTGATTTTTATTGCGGCCTGCGTGTTGAGCAGTTCCAGCGCGAGATGCAGGATGCCGCCGTTGCCCGCCGAGGCCATGGCTAAATCCGGACGTGACTTCGCAAGCGTGACCAGATCTTTTAGATTGCGCGATGGCAGCGACGGATGCACTACCAGCAAAGTCGAAGTAGACATCAGCGGCGTCAGCGGTTGTAGATCGCGCAGCGTGTCGTAAGGCCGCTTCGAGTACACCACCATGTTGATGGAGGTGATGCTCGCGGTGCCCGCGAGCAGTGTATAGCCATCGGGCGGCGCTTTGGCGACAATTTCAGAACCGATCATGCCGTTGGCGCCTCCGCGATTATCGATCACGATGCTCGCACCGAGTAGGTCCGTCATGCGTGGCGCGATGTTACGCGAGGTGATGTCCGAAGGCCCGCCGGCCGCAAAGGGCACCACGATGCGTATGGGTTTGCTGGGGAAGGGCTGTGCGTGGAGCGCCGGACTGAATGCTATGGCAATGAGCGCGCAAATCAATGAGGTCAAGCATTGCATGATGAGCTTTTCCGATGGGATTTCAAGGCTGGTCATTATAGGCGATTCAGCGTGGTAAATTGCATTCCGCAAAAGCGTTTTTGCCACAGAGGACACAGAGATCAATAGCGCTATCTGAATATAGCGACACCTGTAGGATGCCGGTGACGAAGGAACCGCATCGGTCGAGTAACGAACCCCGCGCTACCGTGACTGCGATTGATGCGGTTCGCTGCGCTCACCAGCATCCTACGTTCCGTGTTCCAGGCGATTCGTGGCAACGGGTGTGCCAAACCCGCCGCCGCCCGGCGTTTCGATAACAAACACATCGCCCGCCTGCATGCCGGTTTGCGCGCAGCCGCCGAGTTCAAGCTTGTCTCCGTTGGCGCGTTCGACGTGATTGCGGCCCACCGCGCCGGGTTGGCCGCCGGCCATGCCATAGGGCGGTACGCGGCGGTGGCTGGACAATATCGCGGCGGTCATCGGTTCAAGAAATTTCAACCGGCGAATAGCGCCGTCGCCGCCGCGCGTTTGGCCCGCGCCACCGCTGCCCTGGCGTATTTCAAAACTTTCCAGCAGCACCGGAAAGCGCCACTCCAAAACTTCCGGGTCGGTAAGACGCGAGTTGGTCATGTGCGTTTGCACCACACTGGCGCCGTCAAAGTCGGGACCCGCGCCGGAGCCGCCGGAGATGGTTTCGTAGTACTGAAGGCGCGCGTTGCCAAAGGTGAAATTGTTCATGGTGCCTTGCGATGCGCCCATCGCACCCAGCGCGCCATACAGCGCATCGGTCACGCACTGCGAGGTTTCGACATTGCCGGCAACGACTGCAGCGGGGTGTCGCGGGTTGAGCATGCAGCCTTCGGGAATGATCACTTGTATCGGCTTCAGGCATCCGGCGTTGAGTGGAATATCCTCATCAACCAGCGTGCGGAACACGTACAACACGGCCGCCATGGCCACTGCCGAAGGCGCGTTGAAATTGGTGTCGCGCTGGGGCGCGGTTCCAGTGAAATCGATGACGGCGCTGCGTGCCTTGTGATCGATGGTGATCCTCACCTGAATTACCGCGCCATCGTCCATTTCATAGCTGAATGTGCCGTCTTTCAACGCGCCGATCACGCGGCGCACGGATTCCTCGGCGTTATCCTGCACGTGGCGCATGTAGTCGTGTACGGTTTCAAGGCTGAATTCATTCACCATGCGCGCGAGTTCGGTAACGCCTTTTTGATTGGCGGCGATCATGGCGCGCAGATCGGCGAGGTTCTGTTCGATGTTGCGCGAAGGGTAACGCGCGCCGGCGAGCAGGGCGCGTGTTTCGGCTTCACGCAGACGGCCGGCTTCAACCAGCAGAAAATTGGTGATCAGCACGCCTTCTTCGTCGATGTGGCGGCTGTCCGGCGGCATGGAGCCGGGCGTGATGCCGCCGATATCGGCGTGGTGGCCGCGCGAGCCGACGTAGAACAGCAAAGTTTCTCCGGCGCTGTCGAACACCGGCGTAATCACGGTGATGTCGGGCAGATGCGTGCCGCCGCGGTACGGATCGTTCAGCATGTACACGTCGCCTGCGCGCATGCCAGTCGTACTATGGGCGTTGTCGCGTATCACCCAGCGCACGCTTTCACCCATCGAACCCAGATGCACCGGCATGTGCGGGGCGTTGGCGATCAAATTGCCCTGTGCATCGAACAGCGCACACGAAAAATCGAGCCGCTCTTTGATGTTGACCGAGTAGGCGGTGTTCGCGAGCGTCACGCCCATCTGCTCGGCGATGGCCATGAACAGGTTGTTGAAGATTTCAAGCATGACGGGATCAACCGTGGCGCCGATGGCGGTGCGGACTTCGCGTGGTGTGCTGCGTGTGAGCAGCAAGTGACCTTGAGCAGTGACTTCGGCTTGCCATTGCGGCTCGATCACGGTGGTGGCGTTGGCGTCGGTGATGATGGCGGGGCCGGGGATGACGTTGCCCGGTTGCAGGTTTTCTACACGATGCAGCGGGGCGTTGTGGTAGGCGCCTTCGCTGTACATTTTTACGCGGGTCTCGGCTGCGAGCGCACTACTGCTTTCCCTAACCCCTAACCCCTCTGCTCCGCTCCAAGTGTTCCCTTGTCCCGGCAGGAGAGGGGAATCTGGTGCGCCGCGCTCGTTAGTTGACACCTCCACCGCAACCGCTTCAACTACCAGTGCGCGCCCCGGCATCAAAAAGCTGTAGCGTCCAAGGTAGGCGCTTTCAAAGCTGCGCACCATTTCCGCTACGGAACCGAACGCAACGTTGAGCGTGGTGTCGGTGCCATCGTATTTGATGTGCGCGCGGCGTGTGACGGTGATTTGATCCTGCGTGACGTTTTGCACAACAACTTCCGCGCTGGCGGCCTCAGCCAGCGCATCCAGTATCAAAACAAGCCGTGGCAGCAGCGCGTCATCCAGCGGCGCTTCGACCGCTTGTTCGCGCATCGCGGTGATATCGGCAAGCCCCATTCCGTACGCCGACAGCACGCCCGCATACGGATGAATGTAAACACGCGGCATCGCCAGCGCATCGGCAACGCGGCAGGCGTGTTGCCCGGCGGCGCCGCCAAAGCAGGCGAGGGTGTAGCGCGTTACGTCGTAGCCGCGCGCCACGGAGATCTTTTTGATCGCGTTAGCCATATTGTCCACGGCGATGCGCAGGAAACCTTCGGCAATATTTTCAGTGGACTGTAACTTATTGTTTTTATTAATTATTTTATCGGCAAGCGCTATAAATTTTTGGCCGGCTGCTTGCAGGTCCAGCCTGGATTTACTGGACGCCCCGAACACCGCAGGAAAATAATCCGGCTGTATGCGGCCCAGCAACAGGTTGCAATCGGTGACGGTCAACGGACCGTCGCGCCCATAACAGGCGGGGCCGGGCTGAGCGCCCGCGGAATCAGGGCCGACGCGCATGCGAGTGCCGTCGAAATGCAGAATCGAACCGCCGCCGGCAGCAACCGTATGGATGCTCATCATCGGCGCGCGCATGCGTACACCGGCGACCAGCGTGTCGAACGCACGTTCGTATTCTCCGGCGAAGTGCGACACGTCGGTCGAGGTGCCGCCCATGTCAAAGCCGATGATGCGGTCAAACCCCGCCGCCTGCGCGGTGCGTGCCATGCCCACCACGCCGCCCGCCGGGCCGGACAGCACGCTATCCTTGCCGTGAAAGCGCCGCGCGTCGGTAAGGCCGCCGCTCGATTGCATGAACATGACTTTCACAGCGGGGAGTTCTTTCGTAATGCGCTCCACATAGCTGCGCAGCACCGGCGAAAGATAAGCATCCGCCACTGTGGTGTCACCGCGTGAAACCAGCTTCATCAGCGGGCTGACCTCGTGCGACACCGAAACCTGTGTGTAGCCGCAGGCGCGTGCGAGTGCAGTGAGCGCCTGTTCGTGTTGCGGATAGCGGTAGCCATGCATCAGCACAATGGCGCACGCACGCAAACCTTGCGCGTAGGCAGCTTCAATTTCGCGCTGCGCCTGCGCCAGATCAAGCGGCGTCAACACCTCGCCGCGCGCGCCGATGCGCTCATCGATTTCATGCACGGCGCTGTAGAGCATTTCGGGCAGCACGATGTGGCGGTCGAAAATGCGCGGGCGGTTCTGATAGCCGATACGCAGCGCATCGCGAAAGCCGCGCGTGATGAACAGCACCGTCGGCTCACCCTTGCGTTCGAGCAATGCATTGGTGGCGATAGTAGTGCCCATCTTGACCGCCGCGATGCGTTCGGCAGGTATCGGTGCGTCGCGCGCCACACCCAGCAAATCGCGGATACCCGCGAGCGCCGCATCGTCATATTGCCCGGCATTTTCCGACAGCAATTTGTGCGTGAGCAGCGTGCCGTCCGGTCGCTGGGCGACGATATCGGTAAAGGTACCGCCGCGGTCGATCCAGAACTGCCAGCGGCGCTGTGCTTGTGTGTTCATCGGCGGGGGATGCTATCACGCTCTGAAGACTCGCCGTTGGCGGCTGCGTGCAGACGCGTGATGGAATCTTGAAGTTACTGACCCGCCTCGGCTATCTGATCTTCTCGGGGTGTAATAGGGTCAGAGTGCGCCTGCACAAACTGG
>JANMXV010000444.1:0-18972 GCA_031381325.1 Betaproteobacteria bacterium
GGCTTTGATGCCTTGTCCCAGCAACCCGAAGGCTGCGCCGGCTACCGCGCCGACACCGCCCGCGCCGCGCCGCCACTCATTAAACGCCGCGGCGAAATGCAATTGCTGCTTGGTGGTCTGTGCTTTTTTCCACACACCGGCTGCGTACTTATTGGCCTCGCCCAGCGTCGGGTAGATATGAATTGTGCCCAATATTTTGTTCAAGCCGAATCCGTGTTTCATTGCTGCAACGTATTCGACCAGCAGATCGCCGGCGTGTTCCCCGGCGATGGTGACGCCAAGTATTTTGTCGCTGCCGGGCGGCGTGATGACTTTGACCAGGCCATGCGCTTCGCCGTCGGCAATCGCGCGGTCGAGATCGTCGATGCCGTAGACGTAGACCTCGTGCGGAATCTTTTTTTCCTTGGCCTCCGTTTCGTTCAGTCCTACGCGCGCCACTTCGGGGTCGGTAAAGGTACACCACGGCACCACGGAGTAATCGACCTTGAATTTTTTTAGATTGCCGAACAGCGCATTCACCGCGCAATACCACGCCATGTGCGCCGCGGTGTGGGTGAACTGGTAAGGGCCCGCCACATCGCCGCAGGCGAAAATATTCGGGTAAATCGTTTCCAGATACTCATTCACTTCCACCACGCGCTGCGCCGGGATGCCGAGTGCTTCGAGGCCGTAACCCGTGAGATTGGCCACGCGGCCCACCGCGCAAAGAATCTCGTCAAAGGCGATGCGTTTGTCGGCGCCATTATGTTCCACGATCAAAAATTTTTCGCCGTTCTCGACAACAACTTGCTTGGCCTTGTGATTGACCAGCACGTTAATGCCTTCCGCCTGAAAGCGTTTCATCACCAGATCGCAGACTTCCGGGTCTTCGCGAATCAGTATGCGCGGCGCCATTTCCACTTGCGTGACTTCCGAACCGAAGCGCGCGAAGCATTGCGTGAGTTCCGAGCCGATGGGGCCGCCACCCAGCACCACCAGGCGTTTCGGCAGCGTGCGCAAATTCCATACATTGTCCGAGGTTAGCGGATTCGCTTCCGCCAGCCCCGGTATCGGCGGGATGAACGGCCGCGCACCGGCGGCGATAACGATGTTTTTGGTGGTAAACGTCTTCTCGCCATCGGCGGTTTTGACTTTGACTTCCCACGGCGAAATGATGTGCGCTTCGCCTTGCACGCATTCCACGCCGAGCTGGGTGTAACGCTCGGCCGAATCATGCGGCTCGACGGCGTTGATCACACGCTGCACGCGCTCCATCACTTCCGCGAAATCGAAATCCACGCTGGCGGAACGAATGCCAAATTCTTTCGAGCGTTTCATATGCGACAGCAACTTGGCCGAGCGGATCAGCGCTTTCGACGGCACACAGCCGGTATTCAAACAATCGCCGCCCATTTTGTGTTTTTCGATGAGCGTGACTTTGGCTTTGACTGCGGCTGCAATGTATGACGTGACCAAACCTGCCGAGCCGCCGCCGATCACCACCACGTTGCGGTCGTAGGAAGCCGGGCGCTGCCATCTCGCGTAGACCTTGCGTGCCTTGAGCGCATCGAGAAACTTTTTCGCGATCAACGGGAAGATGCCGAGCAGCACGAAGGCAAAAATAAATCCGAGCCCAATTTTGAATTCGCCGAGCTGGGTGCCGGCATAGACGAAAACGAGGGTGCCGGCGAGCATGCCGATCTGGCTGACCCAATAAAAAGTCACGGTCTTGATTTTGGTTAAGCCCATCACCAGATTGATCACGAAAAAAGGAAACGCCGGCACCAGCCGCAGCGCGAACAGATAAAACGCACCTTCTTTTGCGATGCCGTCGTTGATGGGCTTTAGTTTGTCGCCAAATTTGGCCTGCACCCAATCGCGCAACAAAAAGCGCGACGCCAGAAACGCCAGTGTTGCGCCCGCCGACGATGCAAACGACACCAGCACCGTGCCCCACAACAAGCCGAATACCGCGCCGCCGACCAGGGTCATGATCGCAGCGCCCGGCAGCGACAGCCCCGTCACCACCACGTAAATCGCGAAGAAAATCAGCCCTGCTTGCAGCGGGTTAGCCGCGACGTAGGCATCAATCACCGCGCGCTGCGATTTGAAGTAATCGAGGCTGAAGTACTGCTTCAGGTCGAAAACAAAAAAGGCTGCAATGGCGGCTGCAATAATCAGGAACAGCAGAATTTTGCTTTTTTTCATGGCGATTCCTTAGGCTTGTATTCCGGCGATGGTCTTTGGTCGTGCCGCGCCGCCAACGCTTACAGCCACACGATTTGCGTCGGCGATGGCATAGGCCGGGCCACGTGTGATTCTTTGATAGTACGACAAATGCCCGGCATTGCCTGCCGGCCAGTGGGTGAGAAATTCCCGCTGCCATCGCGTGGGGTCGTAATGTACGGGAAGCGCATCGACATGAACGCCGCCGATGCGTGCGCCGTAAAGCGCTGCTATGTGATTTGCGGGCGTGGTCGCGATGCGCGTAATCACACCGTATTGCGTGTCGCGAAAATTAGGCATGCCCGCGGCGCCATTGTTGAAAATCGCGCAGTGTCCCGCTGCGGTATCAAACGTGAGCGCCACCGGCAGGCAGGTGTGGCTGCTGGCGACGATGCGACAGCGCGAGGTAACTATTTGTTTTTGAACGCTATTTCTCGCAGTGTCCGTGGCAAGGGCGTGCTGTGACAGCGACCATCCAGCCAGCGATTCGAGGTCGCCATGCACGATGGCTGCGCGCACGCCGCCGACTTCAGCAACCAGATGCATGGGCAACGCCGCCAGCCGCGCGCGCAAATCCGCATGGCGCCGCGCCGTGTCGCGCAGCTTCACGATGATTTCATTTGAGTGCTCGACTTCTTCAGCACTCACATAATCAGGGTAGCCGCAACCACAGCCGGCGGTTTCATCATCGTGCGCAATTTCGGTTTCGACATTGCCGCGTAACGCGTGATGGTGCAGCACTTCATTGTTGATCGCGCGAAAGCCCGTGTCGTCGATATTGAACCAGTTGAAATCGCCGTTGAATGCCAGCGTCACTGGCGCGGGCTCGCGCGCGGCGAGTGCGAGCACGGCTTCCAGCGCGGGCACATTGCCGTAGAGACCGCCGATCACATACAGCGTGGCGGCTTGGAAATCGGCCGGGCGCGCGAGGGCTTGCGGCGAGTAACGATAGTGCAGCGGACAGCTACGGCCGGGTTGCATGGGTTGCATGGGTTAGAAGGTGCTATCCGGCGAATGCGCTATACTTGTGCAACCAACGGGGAGTAGTCTCCCCGTGCCACGGATTGCAGGAGCACGCCATGTTAGCCATACGCCTGCCGGATGAGATCGAAGTTCGGCTCGAAAACCTCGCCAAGCGCACAGGACGCAGCAAATCCTTTTACGCCCGTGAAGCCATTTTGGAACACCTTGATGATCTGGAAGACTTGTATCTGGCCGAGCAGGTCGTGCGGCGCATTGATGGCGGACAAGAGCGTACTTCCACGCTGGAAGAAGTAGAGGCGCGGATTGGTGTGGCGGATTGAGGTATCTGAGACCGCTGAAAAACAGCCAGGCAAACTCGACCGGCCCATTGCCCAACGCATACGCGCGTTTTTACGCGAAAGGGTCGCGCTGTTGGATGGTCCGCGCAGCATCGGCCAAGCGCTCAAGGGCAGCGAACTGGGCGAATTCTGGAAATACCGCGTTGGCGACTGGCGGCTGATTTGTAAGATCAAAGACCAGAAAATTCTCATCACCGTTTTGAGCTTGGGTAATCGGCGCGAAGTGTATCGATAACACACACGCCGTGTGAAAACGGTTCGCATGTCTTCACGTGGTCCGATCGCGTGCGGCCAGCCGTCGCCAAACCAGCGGCAGTACAAAGCCCGCAAAGCAGATCATCAGTCCGTAGAGATTGGTTCCCAGCAGCAGCGCGTACTTGCCTGTGCCGATGGCCCACGAAGCCGGTATTGCGCTCACCGCGACCAGCACGCCGAGCATCACGCCGGGCCAGAACGCGAGGTGAAAACTCCACGGCGAATATTTCACCAGCGGGGCGAGCAGAAAAATCGGCGCAAGACCCATCACCATGGTGCCGCTGAGGGTGGTAGCTTTCAGAATGTCGGTGCCGGCGATCATCGGCAGATTGCCGAGCAGCGCGAACGTCAACATCGTCCACATGCCTATGCGTACCGCGCGTGCGCCGGGCGTGCGGCCCGCGAGCAGCGGAATTTCCTGACCGACGGCTTTCGCCACCGAGGCAAAGGTGGAATCGAGCGTGGAGCCGGCCGCCAGTATCATTACCAGCGTCATCAGCAGATAAGGAATTGCCCCGAACGCGCGTGCCACTTCGCCGGGCATGTTGTCGCCGCCGGGCAAGCCTTCGAGCTTGGCGTGTACGCCGACCAGGCTGAAGGCGAAGATGCAAATAAAGCCCAGCACGCCGGACCACAGCATCGCGCGCAGCATGGTCTTTTCTTCAGTGATGAAGCCACGGTCGGTTAGCACGGGATCGTGAAACGGATAGGAAATCACCTGCAGCAGCGCCACCAGCAGCAGGTCTACGCCGGTATTGAGTTGGAATGTGCCCACTGACAGCAGTTGCGCCGGGCCATGCTGCGGCAACACCAGAAACAGCACCACCAGCATTACCAGCACGAACAACACCGATTGAATCACGTCAGTGACAATCGAGCTACGCAGCCCGCCTTTCAAGCTGTAGCACAGCGATGCGGCGGTAAAAATCAGCGCGGCGGTGATAAACACACCCGTTCCCGGTTTGCCGTAGTAGGCGCCGACCACGGCGGTGTTGCTCCACACTTCGTTGTAGAGGCGGATCAAAATCGCCAGCATGAAAGCGATGGCCGCGAAGCGACCGTAGCGCGCAATCAAAAACGGCACCAGTCCGGTTGCGCCGTGCCGCGTGCGCAGCCGGTAAATGACGATGCCTGCGACTGGGATCGACAACCAGTACGTGGCATAGGCGAGCCCGCCGACCACGCCATAAGTCGCACCGAGGTTGGCCGCATTGGTCACTGATTTGGCGAATATCCAACTGATGAAGATGCTGCACGTCAGCGCCCAGCCGCTGGCGGCATGGCCCGACGCATCTTCGCCACGGAAAAACCCCGCGACCGAGTGCGCGCGCGGCGTGAGCGCGTACATCAAGCCGCCGTAGAGGAATAGAAAGCCCCAAAACGCTACAGAGAACGATGCTTCAATCATGGCGTAACTATTTATGAGGCCGATGTTGCGAAACGATGTTACGAAACGCGCTTACAAAGCGCACTTACGAAACGCACTTACGAAACGCACTTACGAAACTAAGGCGCCGCCGCAACTGGAGCCTTGTCCCGCAGTACAACCGTAGCAATGGTCTTTGACGACAATGGGATTGTGCATGAGTTCGGCGCTCATCAACTCGCGCAAGTGCGTACGCGGTTTGTTTTTCCACGCCAGCGGCAGGCCGAGCATTTGATTGAAATCGCAATCGTAGACGTAACCGCGCCAATCCACCGACAGCAGCGAGCGGCACATCACCGAATCCAGATTGCCGGGCTGATACGCGTTTTTCAGCACATCCATGTAATGCTCGAAATTGCCTTTTGAAATGAGCATGCTGCCAAAACGCTGGATCGGCATATTGGTCAACACATAAAGTTCGCTGAATTCGATGCCGAAATGACTGCCCAGATGTTTGCGGTAATCGCTTTCGAGCGGGCCTTGCGGCGGCGGCAGCACCGCGCCTTGCGGGTTGTAGACCAGACTTAGTTTCAGCGGCGAGCCGGGCCGGCCATAACCTTTTTCATTGAGCAACTGCAGCGCGCGGATGCTGGCGTCGAACACGCCTTTGCCGCGCTGCCGGTCGACGTTTTCTTCGAGATAACACGGCAATGACGCCACGATTTCCACGTCGTTGTGGTGCAGGAAATCCGCGAGACCTTCCTGCCCAGGCTCATGCAGAATGGTGAGGTTGCAGCGATCCATCACCTGCACGCCAATGTCGCGCGCGGCTTTCACTAGCAGGCGAAAATGCGGATTCAGTTCCGGCGCGCCGCCGGTGAGATCGAGTGTTTTGATGCCCGCTGCTTTGAGAAACGCAATGACTTCGAAGATCGTCTCGCGGCTCATGGCCTCGGTGCGCGTAGGGCCGGCGTTCACATGACAATGCACACAACTCTGATTGCATTTGTAACCGAGGTTGACTTGCAGCGTATCAAGGCGCTTGCGGCGGATCGCCGGAAAGTCGCTGATTTCCAGCAGCGGCAGGGTGGCATGCATCGTTTGATCTCCAATGACTTGTTGTTGTGGCCTGCGGCGGGCAAAACGCACATTTCGTGCATTGTACTTCGTCGTGCCCCGGCACGTTAGTTTTTAGACTGTCGCGCAACCTGACGGCGGCTCATTAAGTATTTGTTTTAAAAGTATTTTATTCGTGTGCGATGCTGATGCGGCCAAACGCGCCGGCCGTGAGCAGTTTGGACATCAGGGGCGCGAGATCGGCGTTTCCGTTCGCGTCCAGCGCGGCTTGTGCTGCCGCCGCCAGTGTGCCGCCAGCAGCGCAGGCGTCGAGAAACGCGCAGCCCGCGGCGTCGAGCGCTATCCATGACACGGCATCATCGGGGCGCGTGAGCAGCGCGCCTTCGGCTTGCCACGCCATGTCGGATTCAAACGAGCTTTCGCACCGATTACGCGACCAGATAGTGTAGACCGGCGCATCGGCAAACCACGCCCAGCGCGCTGCCGGGTGTGGATGCAACACCGTGTTCGCCAACGCGTCCGGCGTGAGTTGCGCGATTGCGGATGGCGCTATCGCCGCTTCATCGCGCGCGGCGTGCGCCTCGCTCCACAGCCGGTCCAGCCGCGCAACGCCAGGCAGATAGGGCAGCTCGGCAGCCGCTTCAAAACTCACTAAAAATTGCTCAAAATCCATGCCATAGCGCAGCAGCGTGGGGTCGCCAGGCAGCGATTGCCGCACATAAATCGCGGCAGCCGCGCGCAGCCATTCTTCGCCCACCAGCCGCGTCACCGCCGGGTAATTGGCTTGCAACGCGTCGATGCAGCCTTTCATCACCGTGTTGCGGTACACCGCAAACGCGGGCTGCGCGGTGAGTGCTGCAACCTCACGCGCGGGCACAGCATCAGGCGCGAGCAGCGCGTGCGCGAAAGCATCCTGAAAGCGCGCAAGCGATAAGGATCGCGATGGCGATGGCGACAGCATCACGCGGCCTGCGCCAGCGGCGTGCGCAGCAGCGCGGCGGCGTGTTCGCGTTCGGCGAGCAGCACCTCAAATGCCGGCACATTGTCGTCGCGTTCGATCAGTGTCGGCCGTGCGCCGATGCGCGCGATCAATCGTTCATACAGCGCCCACACCGGTGGTGCAATGGGCGCATCGTGTGAATCGACCAGCAGTGCTTCGCCGAGTTGCGGATCGCGCGTATGGCCGGCGAGGTGAATTTCCATCACCGCATTAGCGGGAAACTGGTCGAGATAATCCTCCGATGAAAACGCCAGATTACGTGCGCTGACGTAGACGTTATTCACATCGAGCAACAGGCCGCAGCCGGTGCGCCGGGTCAGTTCCGTCAGAAAATCGATTTCGTTCCAGTCATGCCCATCGATCTTCAGATAGTGCGACGGGTTTTCGATGGCGATGCGGCGCTGCAGTGCATCTTGTGTGCGCGAAATATTGTCTGCAATGCGCGCCAGCGCTTCATGCGTGCGCGGAAATGGCAATAGATCGGGGTGATAAGCGCCGCGCCAGGTGGACCAGGCGAGATGCTCGGATATGAGTTGAGGTTCGATGCGTTGTGCCAATGCGGCGAGGCGCGCGAGGTGCGTGGCATCCGGTTCGGCATCTGCCGCCAGCGACAGCGCGACACCGTGCAAAGAGATCGCGTGACGGGCGCGTATAGCGTCCAGCCACTTCAAACGCGGGCCGCCATCGACCATGTAATTTTCGGGATGCACCTCGAACCACAGCCCATCCGCCGGGCAGGCAAGCGCCGCATCATAGTGCTGCGGCTTTAAGCCGAGTCCGGCGGTGAGGACTGTGGTCATGATGGCAAGGTGACTTTCTGCGCGTGCTTACATCTTGTCCATCTTGTCCATTTTCGCCGGCGTGAGCATGCCCATGCCGGATGGCGTCTTCAGGGTGGTGCAGGTGCCCTTGGCGACGTATTTCCATGCGTTAGCCTGGTAATCGACCTTGTTGGTGCCGGCGCACGTGGTGCCGGGGCCGGCAGCGCAATCGTTCTTGCCGGCCATCGAGATGCCATAGCACCGCTCTTTTTCGCCTTTGATGGAAGCGCCTTTATCTTGCGCAAAGGCGGCGCCTGCGGCGAGGGTGGCAAGGGTAACGGCAGTCACTGCAAATTTACGGGAATTCATGTTACAAGCTCCTTTGGGTTTGGATGAGTCGTGTTACAACAAAGCCGCACATTCGAACCGTGGTGCGTTGTCAGTGCGCGGTCTGCAAGGTAATTCGTGGCAGATCGACAATTGGTTACACTGCATTCGATATTTTCATGGGCTTGTAACTAAATGCCGTCACAAGACGAATACAGAGAGAAGGCTGCATGAGCGCGAAAGTGATCGAAGATCGATTGAGAGATTTGCTGGTGCGCGGGTTGGCCGGCGATGCTTCGAGCTATCACGCATTTCTTAAGGAATTGAGCGCACATTTGCGCGCGTTTCTTAAGCGGCGGCTCACCCGCTTGCCGGATGAAGTGGAGGATCTTGTGCAAGAGACGTTGCTGGCGGTTCACAATCAACGGCATACGTATGATGCCGGGCAGCCGCTGACCGCGTGGGTGCATGCGATTGCACGTTATAAGCTGATTGATTTGCTGCGCCGCCGCGCGGGGCGCGATGCGCTCAACGATCCGCTGGACGATGAATTGGCGGTATTTGCCGAATCCGATACCGAGGCGGCTGATGCGCGGCGCGATCTCGGCAAGTTGCTCGAATGTCTGCCGGACAGACAGCGCCGGCCGATTATTCACATGAAGCTGCAAGGACTGTCGGTGGTGGAAGCGGCAAGGCTGACCGGCATGTCCGAGTCAGCGGTAAAGGTGGGCGTACACCGCGGGCTTAAGGCGCTGGCGGCGATGATACGAGGTGATGCATGAAAACCGATGATCTGATTTCGATGCTGGCACAGGGCGCCATAGCCGTCGAGCCCAATGCTGCGCAGCGCCGCTACGTCGCGGCGCTGGGCTGGGGCGCGTTCGGTACGCTGCTGCTGATGGCAATCTGGCTTGGCGTCCGGCGCGATATTGCGGTGGCCGCTTTTCTGCCGATGTTCTGGGTGAAACTGGCTTTTCCCGCCGCGTTGCTCGCAGGCGCGCTGGCGGCGGTACTGCGCTTGTCGCGTCCGGGTTTGCGCCTGGGACGCGTGCGGCTGGTGGTGGGCGCGCCGGTACTGGCGATGTGGCTGCTGGCGGCGGTCGTGCTGCTGGGCGCTACCCCCGAAACCCGGAATTACCTGATGTTTGGCGTTTCGTGGTCGGTTTGCCCATTCTACATAGCGGCCTTGTCCGTGCCCGCATTGGTTGCGGCGTTATGGGCGATGAAGGGACTTGCGCCAACGCGCCCTGCGCTGGCCGGCGCTGCTTCGGGATTGCTCGCCGGCACGATCGGCGCGCTCGCGTACTCCTTATATTGTCCGGAAATGGCCGCACCGTTTATCGGCATCTGGTATCTGCTGGGCATGCTGATTCCGGCGACGGTGGGTGCGGTGCTTGGCCCGTTATTGTTACGCTGGTAGAAAAAAGGCCGGGCGCAATGATCGGATGGCTAATCAAAAACTGGGGCTGGCTGCTAGCTGGAATGGTATTCGCAGGCTATTTTGCTTTTTATGTGCTGGCGATGCGCGAACAGCGCACTTCAGCAAGCCCGGATAAGCCGCGGTTGCCTTGTGACCGTTGCTGATGATTTGTAACCAAAATAGCCAAAGGAGTAAACGATGAAATTTTCAAGTGTTCTGGCAACCGTGTTTTTCGCAGGCACGGTGCATGCGGCGGATGGCATGATAGCAATCAAAAGCGCACACAGCGTCAAAGACACGATCACGAAATTTGAAACGGTTGCCAAGGAACGCGGGCTGCATATTTTTGCGCGTATCGATCACGCGGCAGGCGCGCAAAAAATCGGCAAGACCTTGCGCCCCACTGAACTGCTGATCTTCGGCAACCCGCAGGGCGGCACGCCGTTGATGGAATGTGCGCAAACCGCTGGCATTGATCTACCGCTCAAAGCGCTGGCGTGGCAGGACGCCTCAGGCCAGGTATGGCTCGGCTATAACGATCCGCAATTTCTCGCCGCACGTCACGGGGCAAAAGACTGCGGGCCGGTGGCGGCAGGGTTGCGCAACGCGCTGGATGGGTTGGCAGGCGTGGCTACCCGGTAGCGTGCTTAATTTAAATATTTTACTGGCGGGATAAGGCGTGATGGGTTTTTCGTTCAAGCCTATGTCGATTCGCGGCAAGCTCGCGTTGATTCTGGGCGTGACGATTTTTGCGCTTGCCGCCACGCGCGCGGTGGGGTTGAGTCAACTCGGCGGCTTTCTTGAGCGGTTCAAGGGGTACAGCGATCATATCGAGACGGCGCAGTTGGCGCTATCCGAGGCGCGCCGTGCCGAGCTGGGCCTGGCGCGCCAGATGATTGTAGCGCTATCGAGCCGCGCCGCGCCGGCCGCAGACGATTCGCGCCGGCGCGCGTTTCAGCAAACCGATGACGCAATGGCGCGCCTTGAAACGCTTGCAGCGGGCGCTGGCGTGGACGCGGCCACGGTGCGCGCGCTGCGTGAATCGCATCGCGCGGCGCGCGCATTCGCAGCGGACGAGTCGTTGCTTCATCCACAAGCGCCGCCGCTCGAAAAACTGATCGACGGGTTGTCGCGGCACAGCGACGAACTGCGCAAGCAAGCGCAATCCGCACACGCGGCCGAGACGTCGATATTGAATCGCACTTACCTCACGATGCTGATGCTGGTTTTTGGCGCGGGTGTTGTGGCTTATCTGCTGATCGTCAAAATGATTACCCGTCCGCTGGCGCGCGTCGCACAGGTTGCCGATACCGTGGCGGGCGGCGATTTACGCAGCGACGTGCGTGTAGACAGTGAAGACGAGTTGGGCCGCGTCATGTGCTCGTTGCGCGACATGAATCACGGGCTTGCGCAGCTTATCGGCAAGGTGCGCAGCGTTTCGCGAAGCATCGGCGGCTGCAGCGACCAAATCGCGTCTGCCAACGCTGATTTTGCCGTACGCATGAGCAGCCAGTCAGCCACACTCCGGCAAACGGCGGTGACCATGGGCGACCTCTCGGCAGGGATTGATCGCACGGCGCACAATGCGCAAAGCGCTGCCGAGCGGGTGACGTGCGCCAGCGGCATCGCAGCCAAAGGCGGCGACGAAGTCGCGCGCGTGGCGTACACCATGACTGAAATCGACGCCAGCGCGCGGCGCATCACCGAGATCATCGGCGTGATCGACGGTATCGCGTTCCAGACCAATCTGCTTGCGCTTAACGCCGCCGTCGAAGCGGCGCGCGCAGGCGAAAACGGTCGCGGCTTTGCCGTAGTGGCGACCGAAGTGCGCCACCTTGCGCAAAGAAGCGCCGCTGCGGCGCAAGAGGTCAGAAAGCTCATCGAAGATTCGCTTGACAAGGTGGGTGAAGGCGCCAGCGCCGTGCAGTCGGCGCGTAAAACCATGGCGGAAATCGTGGACAACGCCAACGACGTTACGCGCATAGTCGGTGAGATTGCCACGCTGGCAGCGGCGCATGCGCATGGGCTTGCCGAGGTCAACCGTGCGGTTGGCGATATGGACCGTACAACACGGCAAAGCGCTGCGTTGATTGAGGGTGCGGCACGCACCGCCGCCGACATGAATAAGCAGGCGCTTGAGCTGCGCGATGCGGTTGCCGTGTTTCGGCTGGCTGATGACGTTAGTGGCGAGCTCGCGCAAATGCGCGGCAAGCCGCGCCGCGTGGGTGTAATTCGCAGCCACGAACAGCGGTTTGTCGCGTCGCATAGCTGACGGCACGTTCAGCCGATCCTGTCGATGCAACGCTTGCGCAATCCGTTTTCGTGCCGCCTGTGCTGGCGCATCACGCTCGTGGTGTTCGGCTTGATTCTTGCGGTGGAGGGCGTGATACTGATTCCGTCGGCGGCACGCTTCAGGGATACAGAACTCGAACGCCTGGCGCGCGCAGCGCATATCACGGTGGAACCCGTGCTGTTATTGGGCCGCGGATTGGCCTCTCGCGGGATATTGACGCGAGATCTCGCGCCGCTGGTGAGTATGTACGGGATAGAGTCCATTGCCGTTTACCAACGCGGCGGCCAATTGGTGACCACAGTAGGCGCCGCGCCAGCGCCGGGTTTTCCCGGCAAGTCACACGCATTGAGCCGCATGGTTCGGCAGGTGGCGCGGGCGGCGGATAGCACGCGGCTGGAGGTGGCATGGCACAGTGACGCGCAGGGTAGTCCGGTGATTGCCGTGCGCATCGATTCCAGCAAGGTGTTGCACGACCTGGTCGCTTACTTGTGGCGAATCGGCGGTCTGGTTGCCCTGATCGTGCTGGTGGTCACCGTCGGCACCATGCTCGTGCTTCATCGCTGGGTGTTGCGTCCGCTGCTTCAACTGCGCGATAGCGCGCTTGCCGCAGGGGTGGAGCCAGGCCGGGCGAACGAGTTTATTCTGACCTCAACGCGGCGCGACGAAGTGGGCGAACTCATTGCCGCGCACAACGCAATGCTGGAACGCGTCGCCGATTCCAAACGCCGTGACCACGAAGTGGCGGAGGAACGCACGCGTTTTCTGACGCGGCACGACCCGCTGACGCGGCTGCCTAACCGTGCCGCGTTGATTGAACATGTCGATGGCCTTGCCCGTTTGCGAATCGATGCCTCGTGCCGTATTCCAGCCCAAGATGGCTTTGACATCGGATGGCGGCGCCGTGATTGCCGGGGCAGAGGTGCTGTTACGCTGGAATCACGCCACGCGTGGCATGGTGCCGCCGGACGTGTCCTCAGTTACTTGCGCCGGTTCGCCGTGGACGCGATCAAGATCGACAAGTCCTTCGTCGATGATATCGGCGCCGACGCCAACGCAGAGGCCGTCTGCGATGCCATTCTGCGGCTGGGCAAATCGCTCAACACCAAGATCGTGGCGGAGGGCGTCGAGAACAGTCTGCAGCTCGAATTTCTGCGTGCGCGCCGTTGCGACGAGGTGCAGGGATATTTTTTCAGCAAGCCGTTGCCGTTGGCGGCATTTGAGAAAGACTGGATCGCCGTGCGTGCGGTAGCGTAAAGACGCAGCGTTCGTCTAGAATGCCCCTGACGACGACTTGGAGGAGGATTCGAATGAAGCCAAAAAAATTAGTCATCGCTGGCGCAGCGCTGGCAGGCAGTGCGATTGTTTTAGCGGTGTTGACGCAACCGCAGGCGCAGGCGCAAACATGGCCGAACCGACCGGTCAGGATCGTCAATCCGACGCTACCGGGCGGCCCGTCGGACATTATGGCTCGCAGCGTCGCGCAGAAGTTTACCGAGACTTTTGGTCAATCATTTATCGTCGATAACCGGCCGGGAGCGAATGGAATTATCGGCGTTGATCTCGTCGCGAAGGCGAGTCCCGACGGCTACACTTTGCTGGCGGGCACCAATGGCCAACTGATCGCCAACACGGCGGTTTTCCCAAAACTGCCGTTCGATTCGGTGCGTGATTTTGCGCCGATCACTATCGTATTGTCCTCTCCGTTCGTGCTTGTAGTCAATACTTGCGTCGATCTCTGCGAAGAGCGTGCCGGAACTGGTCGCACTTGCCAAGGCCAAACCGGGAATGTCGTACTCGTCGTTCGGCCCAGCCAGCATCGCGCACTTTGGGATGGAACTCATCCTGCTGCGTACCGGGATGAAGCTTACTCACGTGCCCTACAAAGGGGGCGCGCCTTCGGCAGCGGCATTGGTCTCCGGCGAAGTCAACGCGTCTCTGGACTCGGTGCAGAACCAGCTTCAATTCATACGCAGCAATCGGGTTCGCGCGCTGGCCCTCGCGAATGGCGCCCGTTTGACGGTGATGCCGGATGTGCCGACGATGGCTGAGGCCGGTGTAGCCGGCGTAGAGATTGGCGGATGGTACGCACTGCTTGCGCCGGCGGGCACGCCGAAGGCTGTGGTAAATCGCCTCTACGGCGAAGCGGTGAAGGCGTTCAAGGCCGCGCCTGCGCTACGCGAGCGCTTTGAGTCTACAGGCTCGGAGATTGTGCTCAATACGCCGGCGGAGTTTGCCGCGCGGATCAAGCGCGAAATCATCGAGTACACGAAAGTTGCACGCGAAGCTAACATTACGGTTAGCCAGTAACGGCAAGCATTGCTGCGCGAATTTCGAGGGAAATTACGGCGTATTGGGTAGAATGATTACTGCTCGTAAAAATGCACGTGGCGCAAAGCGATAAGGGGATATGCAGCGCATTTTCAGGTGGACTGGCTTTGGTGTTCTCGGTTTAATTGCCGGCGCGGTGATTGCTCAGAGCTATCCTCAAAAACCATTGCGTATGATCGTGCCGAGTTCACCTGGCGGCGGTAGTGATATTTTGGGGCGCTTCCTCGCGCAAAAACTTGCTGAGCAGATGGGGCAGCAGGTCGTCGTAGAGAACCGTCCCGGCGCAAGCAGCATGATTGGCACTGACGCGGCGGCGAAATCCGCGCCGGATGGCTATACACTGGTGATTCCGCCGGCCGCAGTTTCAGTCAACCCCAGTATCTTCGCGAAAATGCCCTACGACACGTTGCGTGATCTCGCGGCAATTTCGCAGGTAGCGGAGTCTGCCAATGTCCTGGTCGCGCATCCTGCGTTGCCGGTACGTACGGTGAAAGAATTGATTGCTCTCGCCAAAGCAAAACCCGGTACGCTCTCTGCGGCATCGCCGGGCATCAGCGGTACTCCGCACATGGCGGCGGAGTTGTTCAAGCTTATGACCGGAGCCGATTTGCTTATTATTGTTTATAAAGGTTCCGGTCCGGGATCCATTGCTGTGATGTCGGGGGAAGTGCCCCTGCAGTTTTCTACGCCGCCATCCTCGCTGCCGTATGTTCGTGCCGGGCGCATGCGCGCGCTGGGTGTGACAACCAGGTCGCGAGTGCCTTCGATGCCGGAAGTACCAACCATTGCCGAATCCGGCGTACCAGGTTATGAGGCCACGCAGTGGTTCGGCCTGTTCACAGCCGGTGGTACGCCGCCTGCCATCGTAGAGCGACTCTCTCAGGAAACGTCCCGTGCCGTACGATCGCCAGACCTGAGCGAAAGAATGTCAGTCGAGGGATTGCAGCCGGTGGGCAGTACGACAAGGGAGTTTGCGGATTTTCTGCGGGCAGAAATGGCCAAATGGGCGAAGGTAGTCAAAGCAGCCAAGATTAAACCGCAGTAATGAAGTCATCGGCTACGGGGCATGCTCGATTTTTTGTAATCGGGATTTCGATTATTGCTGCGGCATACGCTCTACGAGCATGATGGTAAATAGATTCAGTGCGGCTTTGCTGCGCATAGCAAAAATCTTGCAATAACCCAGTGCGACAAAGCGCTAATTCTGCGTAACACCTTCGATGTGAAACGGCTTGCCGTTTACTTCGACATGGCTGTGTAGCGGAACCTGTTGGGTGATCAGTCCTTCCGCAAAGCATCCTGCCTTTGCGTTTTTGATCAGATGCACGAGTTTGTCCTCCGCCTCGTCACTTTCAACCGTGAGATAGGTACTGATGCCCTCCCATTTGTTGAACACGGTGCCCTTGATTACGGATCCGCCTAAGTGTTTGCGCATCACTACACGGCATTTCGGATCGCTGACTTTCAGTTTCATCATGTGCGCGTACCGCGCAACCTGAGTGAGAAGTCAGAAGCCAATAGACATCGCCAGATAGCTCATCGGCGATGGATATTTGTCAGTTCCGCCAATACGTGCGGGTTCGTCACACCATACCTCAAACTTTCCCGACTGGCTTCGCTTTAACTGCAACTGACCACTGATCGTTTCGGTCAATACATCGTTTTCGTTGGTGATGCCGGTGGCCGGCAATTCGGGTTGGTCAATAACCCGCTCACCCGGCTTGTCGGACAAATCGTCATTACCCAGTGGCTTTATCATCGTGCTTTCCTCTATTTGAAGGATGGAAGTTCTAAATTTCGACTGGCTACGGGGCAAGCATAGCAGCGTGTGTTCCGCTCATTATAGTTCGAACGGTTGCCCGTTGATCTTGATCGATCCCGTCAGCGGAACGGGTTTTACGACCATCTGCTCGGCAAAACAGCCTTTTTTTGCACAGCGGATTACGTGCCTTACCTTTTCCGGATCATCATCGGACTCGACTTCGAGATGCGTTTCGACTTCTTTACATCCGCTGTCTACCGTACCCTTAATTACCGATCCGGTCAGATACCAATGGATTAACACGCGAACCTTTGCCTTGGTGATATTCGTCTTCGTCATGGCCGCGTACCGCGACACCTGGGTGAGTAGTCAGGCGCCGAGGCCCGTGGCAACGTAAATGAGCGGCTGCGGGTAATTGTCGTCGCCTTTGAGATGCGCAGGTTCGTCGACGTGAATTTCAAATTTGCGATGCCGCCCGACCTTGTGCATTTTTTCCAGTGACTCGACCTCGGTCTCCATCACGAATTCGTAGGGCTTGGCAGGCAGTTCGGGCGCGTCGATGCTCGGTCTTTCGCCGATGACGGTGACGCCGGGGCCGGGTTCGGCGTGCGTGCTCATGCTGCGCTCCTTTCAGGGGTTGGTTTAGCCGTGCGCTTCAAAGCTGTTTCGATCGCGCGCGGAATCAAGCTCATCATGGCAACGGATTTTACCGAAGGCTCGGTGCTGTTCGCAGCAATAGTGCGTATCTGCACGACGGCCTGACCGAGTGCGGTTTCCATCCACAACCAGTTTTGCATACTGGCCGCCGAGTGTTCGCCCGGCTGCACCGATTTGGCTTCCAGATAAAACGCTTTTAGTTCGTCGCACGCCTGCTTCAATGCATCGCCTGCGGAGATGTCCGCGCGAAACGGTTGCGGTGGTTGATTGTTGAGCCACGCCTTGAGGTACTCCACGATTTTTAGCGGCGATAAACCGGTGACGCCCAAGGTTGTGCGTCCGCGAAATTTAGCGGCGACCTCGTGCCACGCTTGCAGTTGCGCTACTTCATCATCCAGCTTTTCAGCCAGCGTGCCTTCGGACTGCATGCGCGGGAAGCTCACCGGGCACGCGAGATTCTCGGGCGGCGGACTCAGCTGCTGATGCGGTGCATCTTCCGGGAAATCCTCCAGCACCGGGCCGGATTCACGCTCGAACAATTGCAGCGCGGCGAGCAGCACCTTGCGCTGGAACGCAGCGTCGTTGGGCACGCCGAACGGGCGGCCCAGCATGAACGGCACCCACAGCGCGCGCGGCGGCGCCAGCGCTGCGGTGTGTTCGCGCACCAGACTGATTTGGGTGGTGGGAATGCCTGCGGCTTCGAGGTAATGACCGAGTGCGCCGACGGCGCACGTGCAGTTGGGTCAAACCGGCGATAGCACTACGGCGTCAACCTTGTCGCCGTGTAAAAGCTGCGCAAGCTCGGCTGCTTTGGATTCGTAGTTCGTCACCGGCGACACCGCGCCCATGAACGAATAGTGAAACGCCGCAGCGGAAGCGATCACTTTTTCGCGCGCCAGTTCCTTTAACCGGTCCAGCGGAAACGCGACATTCCAGTCTTCCTGAAACCCACTGCGGTCGAAGTTCACCGACATATGGCTCATCACCAGTTGATCGGCGTGAACATCGCCGGGTATCACCCGATAATCCATGCCGCCGGCGCCGAACGGACGATCACCACGGGCGTGCAATCCGGCCGTGCTGACGATGGCGACGCGGCGCTGCGCAAGCTGCGGCCCGCGCGCCCAATGGCGCTGCGTGAAACGCGGCAGCGTGGGAACTTTCTTGAGCATGTTCTCCCGGTCTGAATCCGGGAGATCGGCCAGACGTACCATAATGTCATCCTTTCGTTGATGATTAAGCGAATCAAAAATTATGCATCAAGACAACGCAGCATGACTTTGGCGATGTCTTTCAGCACGCCACGGTCGGGGTTGGCTTTGCCGACGAGCCGCAAGCCCTGGATGCTCGACATTAAAAATGCGGCTAACGCGTCAACGTCTGCGTTCTTGCGCAATTGTCCCGCGCTGCGCGCCTGCAACAGCGCATCCTTGAATGCGCCTTGCACACGCGCCATGCTCTGGCGCACGCGCGCGGACAGGGTGCGATCTTGCCGTGCGAGTTCGGCCGCGCAATTGCCGATAAAGCAGCCGCGGCGCCCGGGCCCTGCCACGATGTCTTCAATGATGCGGTCAACGAATGCGGCGATGCCTTCCAATGGCGTGGTGTTGCTTGCAAGCGCGCTGGCGATGCGGCTTAACGCGGCGACCTCGTACTTTTCAAGCGCGCCCAGGTAGAGTGCTTGTTTGTCTCCAAATGCTGCATACAGGCTCGACCGTCCCAACCCGGTGGAAGCGCACAGGTCGTCCAGTGATGTGGCCTCGTAGCCTTTCGCCCAAAACACCTGCATGGCGCGTTCGAGCGTTTCGTCGGGATCAAATTCGCGGGGGCGTGCCATGCCGGGTATCCGTTGCTGCCGTTAAAGCGAGAGAACGGTAATTGTGTACCGAATGGTTCACAATGGCAAATCAAGAATGAGAAAACGGAAAGATCGGAGGAGAATGATGCTTAGCGAGAGAGGTTCATTCCATTCGGCTACTTGAGGTTCAAGCTAGTGCTTTGCCGCGTGAGCCGGCGCAGGGATGTTGGGACGACACTGCGCGGGGTGCGATTGTGGGTCGTTCATTGACCGCAACCCTCTGATTGGGCTACCCTTTCGGTTTACCCGCCGTAGTACCCGCGCAGATATTCCTCGCCCCATGTCCAAAACCACCAAACCACCCACCTTTGAATCCGCGCTCGCCGAACTGGAAGAAATAG
>JANMXV010000460.1:0-1250 GCA_031381325.1 Betaproteobacteria bacterium
GCATTTCCTGCACCAGCACGCCATCGATTTGCGCTTTTGCATTGTAGGCTTTGGCATTGGCCAGCACTTCGTCGTAGGCCGCCGCGAGTTCCTCGTCCGATGCCAAGCCTAGCTTCACCGCTTTGGCTTCGGTCTTGTGCGAGATATCCGGAGATTGCACTTTGATTGCCACTGGATAGCCGATTTTTTTCGCAATCACCAACGCTTGCTCGCGCGTGGCGGCGAGTGCTTCCTGCGTCACCGCGATGCCGTATTCAGCCAGCACTTTCTTTGCTTCGTATTCCGCAACATCGCTCGTTTTACCCATAAGTATTTGTTTTGATTGTATTTTTTGTAATACCAGCGGCTGCTCGTTACGCTGCGCCTCATTGCGGCGCCTGGCTTCGGCGTACCAACTCAGCGCCGCAAACGCACGGCCACAGCGCACCGGCGATTTGTAGTGCGCGATTTACGCCGCATCGAGCAGCGCGTAGGCTTCAGGCGCTTTCACGTCGCGCGCACTCCACGCGAGTGCGATGGGTTTATCGGTGGTGGCAGCGACCGCCACGATCTCGGAGGCGATCCTCTCGGCGATTTCGCCTTGCAGTGACGCGTTAATCATCGCAATGCAATCCACGCCCGGATCATCCACGATAATTTGCAGCGTGCGGTTAATCAGCGTGAGATCGTTGAATATGCCAGCCGTTACATCCACCGGATTGCCGACCGAACCGAACGACGGAACAAATTCTTTCAACTTCGCCACCGACTGCGGCGCAAGTTGTGCAAGCTGCATACCGCGCGAAATGCATTCGTCGGTCATCAGTATGCCCGCGCCGCCGGAAACCGTGATGATGGCAATGCGATTGCCCTGGGGCAATTTCCTGCCGCGAAAAATACGCCCGTAATCGACGACATCCTGAATGTCTTCGACCTGAATGATGCCGGTCTGCTTGAACGCCGCCTGGTAGAGCGCCATTGCACCGCCGAGGTTCGCGGTATGCGACGCGGCGGCTTTCTGGCCCTCGTCGGTGTTGCCGACTTTCCACATCAGTATGGGTTTCCCCGCTTCCATCGCCTTGCGACCGATTTCAGGAATGCGATGCGCGTCTTTTGCGCCTTCGAGATAGCCTGCGATCACCTCGGTGTGCGGATCGCGTATGAAGTAGTCGATGAAATCCAGCGTCGATATGCCGATCTCGTTGCCGGTGGTCGCCATTTGCCGGAACGCCAGCCCGCCGTCGAGCGACGACAGATTCAGCACTGAAAAT
>JANMXV010000462.1:0-14494 GCA_031381325.1 Betaproteobacteria bacterium
CCGCGCCGCCGCAGCACGATCCGGTGGTCCGTAGCCAGTAGCCGGTAGCCGTTGCTCTGGCCCCTGCTCGACCCTCCTGGGCCACGTTCCTGGGCTTGCCCAAACGGTGATTGAACCATAGTCCCCCGGTCCCCGTACGGAGCCCCGATGACGACCAACCAGACCTCTGGCATTCGCGACCTTTTGATCGAAGAGGAGATGAAGGAAAGCTACCTGACCTACGCCATGAGCGTGTTGGTAGATCGCGCCTTGCCTGACGTCCGCGATGGTTTGAAACCGGTGCATCGCCGCATTTTGCAATCGATGCGCGATCTCAATCTGACCGCGTCGGCGAAGTATCAGAAGTCGGCCAAAATCGTTGGTCATGCGCTGGGTAATTATCACCCGCACGGCGATACGTCGGTCTATGACGCGATGGTGCGTATGGCGCAGGATTTCTCGCTGCGTTACATGTTGGTCGATGGCCAGGGCAACTTTGGTTCGATCGATGGCGATTCGGCGGCGGCTTATCGTTACACCGAGTGCCGACTCGAGAGAATTACTTCCGAGCTGCTGGCCGACATCGATATGGAAACCGTCGATTTCGTCCCCAACTACGACGGCAAGGAAAACGAGCCGGTGACGCTGCCGGCGCGGGTGCCTAATCTGCTGGTGAACGGCTCGTCTGGCATTGCGGTGGGCATGGCGACGAATATTCCGCCGCACAATCTGTCGGACGTGATCGATGCCTGTCAGTTGCTGCTGAAAAATCCCGAGACCGATATCGAAGCGTTGATCGAAATTGTCAAGGCGCCGGACTTTCCGACGCGCGGCATCATCTACGGTATCGAGGGTGTGAAGGAAGGCTATCGCACCGGTCGCGGCCGCGTGATCATGCGCGCGCGCACGCATTTCGAGGAGACCGAAAAGGGCGGACGTGCCGCCATCATCATCGACGAGCTGCCTTATCAGGTCAACAAAGCCAACCTGCTGATGAAAATCGGCGAGCTGGTGCGCGAGAAAAAAATCGAAGGCATTTCCGATATTCGCGACGAGTCCGACAAGTCGGGCATGCGCGCGGTGATCGAACTCAAGCGCGGCGAAGTGCCGGAGATCATCCTGAACAATCTGTGGAAAGAAACACAGATGCAGGACAGCTTCGGCATGAACATGGTCGCGCTGCTTGACGGCCAACCCAAGTTATTGAATTTACGGCAGATTTTGGATGCCTTTCTGCGCCACCGGCGTGAGGTTGTCACCCGCCGCACGGTATTCGAGTTGCGCAAGGCGCGAGAACGCGGGCACATCCTCGAAGGCCTTGCGGTGGCGCTGTCGAATGTGGACGAAGTGATCGCGCTAATCAAGGCTGCACCCACGCCCGCCGACGCCAAAGTGGAGTTGATGAACCGCTTCTGGCGCTCCAAACTGGTGGAGGATTTGCTCGCGCGCGCAATTAGCGACGGGGGCACTGATGGCGCCTTGTCGCGCCCTGAAGGCCTCTCTCCTGAATTCGGCCTGCATAAAAAAGGTTACAAGCTTTCAGATATACAGGCGCAACGCATCCTTGAAATGCGCTTGCAAAACCTTACCGCGCTGGAAACCGACAAGATCACCGCCGAATACAAAGAGACGATGGAAAAGATCGTGGACTTGCTCGACATACTGGTCAAGCCCGCGCGCGTGACGAAAATAATTTCGTTGGAACTCGCCGAAATCAAAAAGCAGTACGGCGGCGAACGTTTTAGCGAAATCGTGGTGACCACGCAGAATATCTCGAATGAAGATTTAATTGCGCGTGAAGACGTGGTGGTGACGCTGTCGCATAGCGGTTACATGAAGTCGCAGCCGGTGGCGGATTACCGGGCGCAAAAACGCGGCGGACGCGGCAAGCAGGCGACCACCACCAAAGAAGAAGATTTCATCGACAAACTGTTCATCGCCAACACCCACGATTTCATTCTGTGCTTTTCCAATCGCGGCCGCGTTTACTGGTTGAAAGTGTACGAAGTGCCGCAGGGCACGCGCGGCGCACGCGGCAAGCCCATCATCAATCTGGTGCCGTTGATGGAGCACGAAAAAATCACCGCCGTGTTGTCGGTGAAGGAATTCGATGATGATCACTTCGTGTTCATGGCGACCTCTAACGGCACCGTGAAAAAGACCGCGCTGTCGGCTTTCTCGCGCCCGATGAACAAGGGCATTATCGCGGTCACACTCGATGACGGCGATTTCCTGATTGGCGTGGCGTTGACCGACGGCAAGCAGGACATCATGCTGTTCTCAGATGCCGGCAAGGCGGTGCGCTTCCAGGAATCCGAAGTGCGCGTGATGGGCCGCAATGCAGCGGGCGTACGCGGCATGCGGCTGCAAAAAGTGCAGAAAGTAATTTCCCTGCTGGCCTTATCCGACGAGAAGCTCTCGGTGCTGACTGCGACCGAAAACGGTTACGGCAAGCGCACGCCGATGTCGGAATACACGCGTCACGGGCGCGGCACGCAAGGCATGATCGCCATCCAGTGCAGCGACCGCAACGGCAAGCTGCTGGCCGCGCAACTGGTGTGCAAGGAAGACGAAATCATGCTGATCACCACCGGCGGTGTGTTGATTCGCACGCGGGTATCCGAAGTGCGCGAGCAGGGACGCTCCACACAGGGTGTGCGACTCATCAACCTGGATGACGACGAAAAACTCGCCGGGCTCGAGAAAATCGTCGAACCGGATGACGATGATGATCAGGAAAAATTATTTTAAAACAAATACTTAGGTATATTCACTATGGCAAGAGTATTTAATTTCAGCGCAGGCCCGGCGGTGTTGCCGGAAGCGGTGCTCAGGCAAGCCGCCGCCGAAATGCTGGACTACGGCGGCACCGGCACATCAGTGATGGAGATGAGTCACCGCAGCAAAGCCTTCATCGACATTCACGCGCGTGCCGAAACAGATCTGCGCGATTTGCTGGCGATTCCGGCAAACTACAAAGTGTTGTTTATGCAAGGTGGCGCTGCGGCGCAGTTCAGCATCATTCCGATGAATTTGCTCGGTGGCAAAACGGCTGCGGATTACATTTACACCGGGCAGTGGGCAAAAAAAGCCATCAGCGAAGCGAAAAAATTCTGTAAAGTTAACGTGGCGGCTAGCTCGGAAGACCAGAATTTCAGCTACGCGCCGGCGCAATCGAAGTGGAAGCTCGACGCCGGCGCAGCCTACGTGCATTACACGTCGAACGAAACCATCGGTGGCGTGGAATTCAACTGGATCCCCGACGCCGGCAACGTGCCGCTGGTGGTGGACGCGTCTTCGCATATTTTGTCGAGGCCGCTGGATGTTTCGCGCTTTGGTTTGATTTACGCCGGCGCGCAAAAGAACATCGGCCCGGCGGGTCTTACCATCGTCATCGTGCGTGATGATCTGCTGGGGCGCGCCATGCCCACTACGCCGGAAGTGTTCAATTACAAAGTGCAGGCCGAAGCCGATTCGATGATCAATACCCCGCCGACCTACGCGATCTACATCGCAGGTCTGGTGTTTGCGTGGTTGAAAAAGCAGGGCGGACTCGTGGCGATGGAAAAAATCAATATCGCCAAATCGAAATTGATTTACGATTACCTGGATCAATCCGAGTTTTACCAGTCGCCGGTGAATAAGGAAGACCGCTCGCGCATGAATGTGCCGTTCCGGCTGCGCAGCGAGACGCTGGACGATGCCTTCCTGAAAGAATCCAAAGCGTTGGGCCTGGTTGAACTCAAGGGTCACCGTTCGGTGGGTGGCATGCGCGCGTCGATCTACAACGCCATGCCCTTCGAAGGGGTGCAAGCGCTGGTGTCTTTCATGCGTGAATTTGAAAAGAAACAAGGGTAACGGACAGTGCCTAACCTATTGAATATATTAACCATCAACGCTATTTCAAAAATCGGTCTGAAGCGCTTTCCCGCGCACTACAAAGTCGGCCCCAAGATAACTGAACCGGACGCCATACTCGTGCGTTCGCAAAACCTGCACGAGATGGATATTCCCGCCAGTGTCAAAGCCATAGGGCGCGCGGGTGCGGGCGTGAACAATATCCCCGTCGAGAAGATGAGCCATCGCGGCATGCCGGTGTTTAACGCACCGGGTGCGAACGCCAACGCGGTGAAGGAACTGGTGATCGCGGCGCTGCTGATCGCCTCGCGCAATATTGCGCCGGCGCTCGCGTTTGTTGCGGGACTCAGCGCTGATGACAAGACGCTGCACCAGTTGGTCGAGGACGGCAAAAAAGCATTTTCCGGCACCGAGCTTCCGGGACGCACGCTGGGTGTGATCGGACTCGGCAAGATCGGCAGTCTGGTGGCCGATGCCGCGATCAAGCTCGGCATGAACGTCATTGGTTTTGATCCGCATATCACGATAGATGCCGCGTGGAGTCTGCCGTCTTCGGTTAAAAAAGCCAACAGCATTGAAGAGGTGCTCAAGGCCAGCGATTACGTGACGATACACGTGCCGTTACTCGACGCCACGCGTAATCTGATCAACGCACAACGTCTCGCGTTGATGAAGCAGGGCGCGATTTTGCTCAACTTTGCGCGCGATGGCATCGTTGACGACGAGGCTGTGGTCGAGGCTCTGCGCGCGGACAATTTGCGCGGTTACATCTGCGACTTTCCAGCGCAGGCGCTGCAGGGCGCGCCCCGTGTGATTGCCACCCCGCATCTGGGCGCGTCCACGGAAGAAGCTGAAGACAACTGTGCCATCATGGTGGCCGATCAAGTGCGCGATTTTCTGGAAAACGGCAATATCCGCAACGCGGTGAATCTGCCCGATGTAGTGATGGATCGTGAATCGCCGTATCGGCTATGCATCGTCAACGCCAATGTGCCGAACATGGTGGGGCAGATTTCTACCGCGATGGCGGGCGCCGGTTTGAACATACACAACATGCTTAATAAGTCGCGCGGCGAAATGGCTTATACGCTGGTGGATGTGGACAGTGCGATTCCCGCGGAACTCGTCAATCGGCTGGCAGCCATCGACGGCGTGCGGTCGGTGCGTTATTTGCCGCTGGAAGGGCAGTGAAACGTGAAACGTGAAACGTTAAGAATGGAACGTAAATTTGCGGGGCATATTCCTGCTCTTCACTTTTCACGTTTCACTTTTTACGTTTCACGATAACCATGCCTGACACGCTCGCTGAAATTCGCCGCAAGATCGACGCGCTTGATGCCCGGCTGGTAAAACTGATTTCTGCGCGCGCCACGATCGCGCAGCACGTTGGCAAAATCAAGAATGGCGCGCTGGTGTATCGGCCTGAACGTGAGGCGCAAGTGCTGCGGCGCGTTGCCGAACTCAATAAAGGCCCGATGCCGGCGGCCGGACTGCGCCGCATTTACATCGAAATCATGTCGGCCTGCCGCGCGCTCGAAGCGATGATGGCGGTGGCCTATCTCGGACCGCAGGGTACCTACAGTCAGGAAGCCGCGATACGCCATTTCGGCGGCAGCATCGAAATGCGTTCGTGTAACACTATTGACGACGTATTCAAGCAAGTGGAAACCGGAGCGGCGGGTTATGGCGTGGCGCCGGTTGAAAACTCCACTGAGGGCGCTATCGGCCGCACACTTGATCTATTGCTGACCACACCGGCCAAAGTGTGCGGCGAAATCATGCTGCCGGTGCGCCAATGCCTGATGAGCAGGGCGAAAACCCGCGCGAGCATCAAGAAAGTTTATTCACATACGCAAAGTCTTGCGCAGTGCCAGCACTGGCTGGCGCGCAATCTGCCGGGCGCGGAGCTTATAGCCGTGGTGAGCAATGCCGAAGCCGCGCTGCTGGCGGCGCGCGATTCAAAATCTGCCGCCATTGCCAGCAAAACCGCGGCGGAACTGTATAAACTCAACCTGCTCGCGCGCAACATTCAGGATGAGTCGCGCAACACCACGCGGTTTCTGGTGTTGTCGCGCGAGGATGTCGCGCCTACCGGGCACGACAAAACCTCGTTGATACTCTCGACGCGCAATGTGCCGGGCGCAATTCATGATTTGCTGTCGCCGCTGGCGAAAAATGGCGTGAGCATGACGCGGCTGGAATCACGGCCGGCGCGTCCGGCGCGCACGGGTTTGTGGGAATACGTGTTCTACATCGATATCGAAGGCCATGCCAGGGATGATCGCGTGGCGCGGGCGTTGACCGCGATCGAGCGCAAGGCGTCGTTTGTCAAGAATCTCGGCTCCTATCCTTCTGCCGCTGCCACGTTCAAGCAGTAACTGCTCATGACGATTTGTGATCTCGCGCCGCCGTACATTCGTTCGATTGCGCCGTACCAGCCCGGCAAGCCCATTTCCGAACTCGCGCGCGAATTCGGCCTTGAAGAATCCAGTATCATCAAGCTCGCTTCTAATGAAAATCCACTCGGCGTGAGTCCCAAGGCGCAACAGGCAATCCGCGCGGTGCTCGATGGGCTGGCGTTGTATCCCGACGGCAACGGCTTTGAATTGAAGCAAGCGTTGTCGCGGCATCTGAGCGTAGGCATGGATCAACTGGTGCTCGGCAATGGCTCCAACGATGTGTTGGAACTCGCGGCGCGTGCATTTCTAGCGCCGGCGAATTCGGCGGTATATGCGCAGCATGCGTTCGCAGTGTATCCGCTGGTGGTGCAGGCGATGGGCTGCAAGGGTATCGAAGTGCCGGCAAAAAATTTCGGCCACGACCTCGACGCGATGACGCGCGCCGTGCGGCCCGACACGCGCATCGTGTTCGTCGCCAATCCGAATAATCCTACCGGCACGCTGGTGGCTGCTGCCGACATGGAGCGATTTATCGCAGGCCTGCCCGCCCATGTGCTGGCGGTGCTGGACGAGGCCTACAACGAATACCTGCGTCCGGCGCATTGCTCCCATAGCCTATCGTGGCTAAAAAAATACTCTAACTTATTGATTACAAGAACTTTTTCAAAAGTGTATGGCCTCGCCGGTCTGCGCGTGGGTTACGCCGTGGGCAGCGCCGGCGTGGCCGATATGTTGAATCGCGTGCGCCAGCCGTTCAATGTGAACAGCATCTCGTTAGCGGCGGCCGCAGCGGCATTGGACGACCATGAATTTGTGCGCGAGAGTTATGAATTGAACCTCGCCGGCATGGATCAACTGACTGCGGGCTTGAAAAATCTCGGGCTTGAATACATTCCGTCGTATGGCAACTTTGTGACTTTTAAAGTGCGCAATGCCGAGGGCGTCAACCTGGCACTGTTGAAATCCGGCGTGATTGTGCGGCCCATCGCGGGCTATGGTTTGCCGGATTGGCTGCGCGTGTCGATTGGCCTGGAATCGGAAAATTCGCGCTTCCTGTTGAGCTTGAAGCAAGCGATTGCGGCATGACATCGTTGCGTATTAACAAGCTGGTGATCATCGGCGTCGGTCTGATCGGCGGTTCGTTTGCGCTGGCGCTGAAAAAAGCCAGGGTGGTCAAGCACGTGGTTGGCGTCGGACGCACGCGCAAGAATCTTAATCTTGCGCTGAAGCTCGGCGTGGTTGACGAAATCTCGCTGCATGCGGCACGTGCCGTGCAAGATGCCGATATGGTGTTGATCGGCACGCCGGTGGGGCAACTGGCGGGCGTAATGAAAGCGATTGCGCCGCATCTGGGCAACAAGACCATCATCACCGACGGCGGCAGCACCAAGCAGGAAGTGATCGCCAGCGCGCGTAATCTTCTGGGTGAGCATTTTGCGCGCTTTGTGCCGGCACATCCGATGGCGGGCACCGAGCATAGCGGCGCGGCAGCGGCGTTTGCGGAGTTATATCGCGGGCGTAAAGTGATCCTCGTGCCGCAGCCTGAGACTTCTGCGCGTGCCGTCCGTCGAGTGCGTGCGGCGTGGATAGCCTGTGGCGCAACTGTGGTGCGCTTGCAGGCGCGCGAGCACGATGAAATTCTCGCCGCCGTCAGCCATTTGCCGCATGGGGTGGCGTTTGCTTTGATGGGCACGCTGGCCAAACGCAAAGACGCGCGGCGCATCCTCGGGTTTTCCGCCGGCGGCCTGCGCGACAGCGTGCGCATCTGCGGCAGTTCGCCCGAAATGTGGCGCGATATTTTTCTCGCCAATCGCACGGCGCTGCTCGCGGATATTGAAAAATTTATCGATCAAATAAAATGCCTCCGATCATCACTGAAAGCGCGTGATGGGGATGCGCTGCAAGCGATGTTTGAGCACGCGCGTGATGCGCGTGAGCGCTGGCTGGTGAAAGCCAAGCGCGGTTGATTAAACACGCCGCGATGGAAACACTCGATCTTGCGCCGATCAAAGCCGTGCGCGGCACGGTAACGCTGCCCGGCTCGAAAAGCATTTCCAATCGCATCTTGCTGCTGGCCGGGCTGGCGACGGGCGAGACGCTGATACGCGACGTGCTGGATTCCGACGACACGCAGCGCATGATCGAAGCTTTGCGCGCGCTGGGCGTGGGCGTGAGTGACGCCGGTCCACGCGCGTTACGAGTGCGCGGCGCGAGCGGTGCGTTTCCCGCAAAAAAAGCTGACTTGTTTTTGGGCAACGCCGGCACGGCATTTCGGCCGCTGACGGCGGTGCTGGCATTGTGCGGCGGCGACTACAAGTTATCTGGCGTGCCGCGCATGCATGAGAGGCCCGTCGGTGATCTGGTGGACGCGCTACGGCAACTCGGCGCGCGCGTTGATTACCTTGGCAAGAGCGGCTTTCCGCCTTTGCAAATTCATCCGGCGGCGCTCACCGGCAATAGTGAAGTTGGCATACGCGGCGCTGTATCGAGCCAGTTTTTGACGGGATTGCTGCTGGCGTTGCCGCTTTTGCATCAGCGCACAACCGTGCGCGTGGCGGGTGAGTTGATTTCCAAGCCGTACATCGAGATTACGCTCAACACCTTGCGGCAGTTTGGTGTGCAGGTTGAGCGCGACGGTTGGGTGTCGTTTGCCGTGCCCGCCGAGGCGCATTACAAGAGTCCCGGTGAGGTGTTTGTCGAGGGCGATGCCTCGTCGGCGTCGTATTTTCTGGCGGCGGGCGCGATCAGCGGACTCAGTGGCGGCGGCCCCGTGCGGGTGCAGGGCGTCGGCCGTGCGAGCATACAGGGCGATGTGCGCTTTACCGAGGTGCTCGAACAAATGGGCGCGGCGGTGACGTCGGGCGATAACTGGATTCAGGCGACGGCGAATGCCGATTCCAAGCGTCGCGGCATGCTGAAGGCGCTGGACGCCGATTGCAATCATATTCCTGATGCGGCGATGACTTTGGCAATGGCGGCGTTGTTCGCGGACGGCGCCACCACGCTACGCAACATCGGCAGTTGGCGGGTGAAAGAAACCGACCGCATCGCGGCGATGGCAACCGAGCTGCGGAAACTCGGCGCGACTGTGGAAGCGGGCGCGGACTATCTGCGAATCACCCCGCCTCACGCCGCAAGCCTTACGCCTCACGCATCGATTGACACCTACGACGACCATCGCATGGCGATGTGTTTTTCATTGGCCGCGCTCGGCGGCGTGACGGTGCGCATAAACGATCCCGGCTGTGTTGCGAAAACGTTTCCGCAATATTTCGATGTGCTGGCATCTATCAGTGAACGCTAGTGTTGCATTGTAACTAACTGTTTTTATTAACTTTTTGAATAATATCACGCAAGTTATACCCGTAATTGCCATCGACGGTCCGTCCGCTTCGGGCAAAGGCACGGTTGCGCAGGCTGTGGCGCAGACGTTGGACTTTCACTATCTCGATAGCGGGGCGCTGTATCGGATTGTCGGACTAGCGGCATTGCGGGCTGGTGTGAATCTCGACAATGAAGCCGCAGTGCTATATAACTTATTGAAAATTAATATAAAATTTGAAAACTCACAGGTGCTGCTAAACGGCGTGGATGTGGCCGAGGCGATCCGCGCAGAGCCGATTAGCGCCGCCGCATCCAAGGTCGGCGCCCACGCCGAAGTGCGCCGCGCGCTACTGAAACGTCAGCGCGAATTTCGGCTAGCGCCCGGTTTGGTGGCCGATGGACGGGATATGGGGTCGGTTGTTTTTACGGATTCCCGGCTCAAAATTTACCTCACCGCAAGCCCGCAAGCGCGTGCCGAAAGACGCTATAAGCAGTTGATAGGCAAGGGTTTCGATGCTAATATGACCGGCATTTTGCAGGAAATAATGCAGCGCGATCAACGAGATAGCGAACGTGCTGCGGCGCCCCTGCGAAAGTGCCTTGATGCCATCGAAGTAGACACCACGAATCTGTCGGTGGCGCAGTCGATAGCGCGAGTGTTGGGGTATTACAAAGAAATTACGGATAAGCGGTAACCAAAGCGCAACAGTAACCACAGATTCAACCCGGCGCCATAGTCTCCCAAGGCCTATGGCTTTACCAACCAACCCCGCCAAGTTTTATTGGAGGCGGGTATCCCAAGTGATTTTTAAATAATGAAAACTGAAATTCAACCCGTCGTCGCCGACAGCGAGAGCTTTGCGGCACTTTTTGAAGAAAGCCAGTCGCGCCAGGAAATGCGCATCGGTGAGGTGATCACCGCCGAAGTGGTACG
Organism: Betaproteobacteria bacterium; assembly: GCA_031381325.1. Taxonomy (GTDB): domain Bacteria; phylum Pseudomonadota; class Gammaproteobacteria; order Burkholderiales; family SG8-41; genus UBA5216. Next base: position 10,495 of record JANMXV010000462.1, read on the forward strand.
TATCGACGATAATTTTGTGGTCGTCAATGCGGGTCTAAAGTCCGAAAGCTATATCCCCAAGGAAGAATTCATGACCGATGGCGGCGTGATGGACGCCAAAATCGGTGATTTCATCAGCGTTGCCATCGAGTCGCTGGAAAACGGTTTCGGCGAAACGCGCCTGTCGCGCGACAAAGCCAAGCGCCTGGCCTCGTGGCTTGATTTGGAAGACGCGCTGGAAAAAGGCCGTATCGTGCAGGGCATGGTCAACGGCAAAGTCAAGGGCGGCCTCACCGTGATGGTGAATGGCATACGCGCCTTTTTGCCCGGCTCACTGGTGGACATTCGTCCGGTCAAAGACACTACGCCGTACGAAAACAAGGCGATGGATTTCAAAGTCATCAAGCTCGACCGCAAGCGCAACAACGTGGTGGTATCGCGCCGCGCCGTGCTGGAAGTGACTCAGGGTGAAGAGCGTCAAAAACTGCTGGCCAACCTGCAAGAAGGCGCGGTGGTCAAAGGCATCGTCAAGAACATCACCGACTATGGTGCGTTTGTGGATCTCGGCGGCATCGATGGCTTGCTGCACATTACCGATCTGGCATGGCGCCGCGTCAAGCATCCGAGCGAAGTGCTCACCGTCGGCGACGAAGTGCAGGCCAAGATACTGAAGTTCGATCAAGAGAAAAATCGCGTTTCACTCGGCATGAAGCAACTCGGCGAAGACCCGTGGGTGGGCCTCGGCCGCCGTTACCCGACTGGCACGCGCCTGTTTGGCAAAGTCTCCAATCTCACCGACTACGGCTCGTTTGTCGAAATCGAAACCGGCATCGAAGGCCTGGTCCACGTCTCCGAAATGGATTGGACCAACAAGAACGTGCATCCGTCGAAAGTGGTGCAGTTGGGCGATGAAGTCGAAGTCATGGTGCTGGAAATCGACGAGGAGCGCCGCCGTATTTCGCTCGGCATGAAGCAGTGCATGGCAAACCCGTGGGAAGAGTTTTCGATGAATCACAAGAAGGGCGAAAAAGTCAAAGGCCAGATCAAATCGATTACCGACTTTGGTATTTTCGTCGGCCTTACCGGCGCCATCGACGGCCTGGTGCATTTGTCCGATTTGTCGTGGTCGTTGCCCGGCGAAGAAGCCGTGCGCAATTACAAAAAGGGTGATGAAGTTGAGGCCGTGGTGTTGGCGATCGACGTCGAGAGAGAGCGGATTTCGCTCGGCGTCAAGCAGATGGACGGCGATCCGTTCACGAATTTTGTGTCGTCCAACGACAAAAACTCCATCGTTCAAGGTACGGTAAAATCCATCGACGCCAAGGGGGCGGTAATACAGTTGATGGGGGATATCGAAGGTTACCTGAGGGCGTCGGAAGTGGCGCGCGACCGGGTGGAAGATATCCGCACCCATTTGAAAGAAGGCGATTCGGTGACGGCGATGATCATCAACATTGATCGCAAGAACCGTTCGATCAATCTCTCGATCAAGGCAAAAGACCTTGCGGAGGAGTCCGCAGCGATGCAAAAAGTCACTGCGGATAGCAAGTCGGCAAGCACCGGGACCACCAATCTAGGCGCCTTGCTCAAGGCAAAGTTGGATACGGCGAATACTCAATAATAAGGGAGCATCATGACCAAGTCGGAGTTGATCGCGAAACTTGCGGCGCGCTTTCCCCAGTTGGTGGCGAAGGACGCTGAACTGGCGGTGAAGATGATTTTGGATGCGATGGGAAAAAGTCTTGCACAGGGGCAACGCATCGAGATTCGAGGTTTCGGCAGTTTTGGACTTAACTTCCGGCCGCCGCGTGTCGGACGCAATCCCAAGTCGGGTGACCGGGTGCAGGTGCCCGCGAAATACGTTCCCCATTTCAAAGCCGGCAAGGAATTGCGCGATCGCGTTGATGTGCAGAAATAGTTCTATTTATTGCGTATTGCGTTTCGCGATGAACCCCGCAAAACGGCATGATCCAAAGATCATGCCGTTTTTTGCTGGCGATGCTGTTCAGGTGTTGCCGTTGTGCGCCAGTTTGCCGTGATGAAAATAATTTTTTGGATTATCAAGCTGCTGCTGTTCCTGATCGCGCTGACGTTTGCGGTGAAAAATACCGATGTGGTTACCGTGCGCTACTACCTGGGCATGCAGTGGCAGGCGCCGCTGATCTTCGTGATTCTGGTGGTGTTTTGCCTGGGTGCGGTGGCGGGCGTGTTTGCCAGCCTCGGACACGTGATGCGTTTGCGGCGCGACTGCTCTCGTTTGCGTAAAGAAATCACCGCTGCCAGGGCGCCGGTGAAATCCGTGGAAACGTCCGCGGCGCCGCGCATCGCGGACGCGGTGTAGCGCCATGGAAATCGAATATTGGTGGCTGCTCGCGCTGCCCCTTTTTTTTGCACTCGGCTGGATGGCGGCGCGCATTGATATCCGTCACTTGCTGTCGGAATCGCGGGTGTTGCCAAGCTCGTACTTCAAAGGTCTGAATTTTCTATTGAATGAGCAGCCCGACAAGGCGATTGAAGCCTTTATCGAAGTCGTCAAGGTTGATCCGCAAACGATAGAACTGCATTTTGCACTGGGCAGTTTGTTCCGGCGCCGGGGCGAAGTCGAGCGTGCGATCCGCATGCATCAGAATCTGGTGGCGCGTCCCGATCTGGGCAAAGATCAAAAAACACTCGCGCTTTATGAACTCGCGCAGGACTATCTCAAGGCCGGTTTGCTGGATCGCGCCGAGGAGCTGTTTCTCAAGCTTGAAGGCACGCAATACGCCGAACCCGCGCTCAAATTCTTGCTCGACATTTACGAACAGGAGAAAGACTGGCGCAAAGCCATTATCATCGCCGGCAAACTCGAAAGCGTGACCGGCCACTCGCATCAAAAAGACATCGCCAATTTTTATTGCGAGATGGCGGGCAGTGAAATCATGCACTCGCGTGCCGAGGGCGCGCGACCGCATCTCGATCAAGCGCTCACCCATCATCGCTTATGCGTGCGCGCCAATCTGCTGCTGGGTGATCTGGAGCAGTCGCAAGGCAGGCTCGAAGCCGCGGTGGCCGCGTGGAAGCGTATCGAGAGCCAGAATCCGGATTACCTGTCGCTGGTCGCCGAACGTATTTATCGCGTATGCAAACTGCAGCACCGGGCCGCGGAGGGCATCACGCTGCTGCGTGGCTATCTTACCAAGTACCCATCGCTCGATTTGTTGAACACGGTGTTTGACGGGCTGCTCGAGTCACAGGGCGCGGAAAGCGCGTATGCGTTGGTGCGCGACGAATTGCGCCGCTCGCCCACGCTGCTCGGTCTGGATAAGCTGCTCGAAGCCCAGTTGATCGATGTGCCGGCTGAACGCAGGCAGGATCTGGAGTTGACCAAGACCCTGGTGCATCAGCACACGCGCGGACTCGCGATGTACAAATGCGATCATTGCGGATTCCGCGCGCGTCAGTTTTACTGGCATTGTCCGGCATGCGCGTCATGGGAAACGTACTCGCCGCGCCGCACGGAAGAAAAAGGTTTGCCCGCATGAACGATCCGAAGATCATTGTCGCGCTCGACTACGCTTCGGCGCAGCCTGCACTGGATATTGTTGCGCGGCTCGACCCGGTCTTGTGCCGAGTCAAGGTAGGCAAAGAACTGTTCACGGCTGCGGGGCCGGCGCTGGTGGAAATGCTGGTTGCGCGCGGCTTCGGCGTGTTTCTCGATCTTAAATTTCATGACATCCCGAATACGGTTGCCGGTGCGTGTAAAGCGGCGGCGCGACTGGGCGTGTGGATGATGAATGTGCATGCCTCGGGCGGGCGCGCCATGATGCAGGCGGCGCGTGAGGCGCTTGCGGGTGAGGCGCAACGGCCAAAACTGATTGCGGTGACGGTGTTAACCAGCATGGCGCAAAGCGATCTCGCCGCTATCGGCATGCCGGGGAGTCCGGATGAAGCCGTGCTGCGTTTGGCGAGGCTGGCGCAAGGCGCGGGGCTGAATGGCGTGGTGTGTTCCGCGCAGGAAGCACGCGCGCTGCGCGCCGCGTGC
>JANMXV010000477.1:0-2779 GCA_031381325.1 Betaproteobacteria bacterium
CGCAGACGCACGATTTCGCGCTCTCGGTGGGCAGCGAAAAACTGTGGAAAACATTCTGCCCGGCTATCGGACACCCGGAACTCACCGATGACCCGCGTTACGCCAACAACCGCGCACGCATGAAACATCGCGATACGCTGATTCCGGCTCTGCAAGAGATCTTCATGACGCGCGGCTTCGACGAATGGGAAAAAATCCTGCTCGGCAGCGGCATCCCCTTCGGCGCGCTCAATAACATCGCCCAGGTCGCCGATCATCCGCAAGTGAAGGCGCGCGGTTCGCTGGTTGAGATCGATCACCCCAAGGCCGGCCGCACCAAAATAGTGGGACCGGTGGCAAGGCTATCCGAAACACCCGCGTCGATTCGTTCGCCCTCGCCGTCGCTGGGCGAACACACGGTGGAAGTGCTGCGTGAGTTTCTCGGCATGACGCCTGACGCGATCGCCGCGTTGCGCACAGCGGGTGTGATTGCGAAGGCTTGAGCGGACACGGTATTCTGGTTCATGCTGTTCCCTTTTACATGGGCTACTGAAGGGCTCCGATTTTGACACGCCCGTGTACGCCAGCATGACAGCGGAAGTTACGGCGCCTCATTAATCCCCATCTCCTTCAACACCTTGGTCCACCGCGCCAATTCCGCACGCACATAACCCGCAAACGCCGCAGGCGTAGACTGCATCAACTCAACCCCCTGGCCGTTGAACTGCTCACGAAACTCGGCCGTGCCCAGCGCACGCACCAGCGTTTCGTTGGCCTTGCGCAAAATGGGCGGCGGCAACCCGGCAGGCGCGAACACGCCGTACCATTGCACCACTTCAAAACCCGGCAGCCCTTGCTCGGCGAAGGTCGGCACATCGGGAATCGCCGATAGTCGCTTGAGCGTAGTGACGCCCAGCGCGCGCAAGCGGGCGCCACGCAGATGCGGTTGCGCGGTTGACACCGCACCGAACGAGGCTTGCACATGGCCGCCCATAATCGCGATGATCGACGATGACCTGCTGGCCCCACGCGTCAGTGAGTTTTTGCGCAAGCGCGCGCGCCAGCAAGTCGGCGACGCCGCCTGGCACGAAGCCGACGATGAAACGTATCGGGCGCGTTGGGTATTCCTGCGCGCAGGCCATCGCAGACGCAATGGCAATCATCAGCGTGACAGCGCCTCGCACTATGAGGTGTAATAATGAGAATTTATTCATAAAAAACAATTAGTTAGCATATCTTCTCGATTTCATGCCAAGCCTCGCCTCGAGCTTGCTCTTGCACGGTTAACGTGCATAGGCCTATTTTGCGCACCTTGCCGTCGCGTGACAAATAGCAACCCTACTGTATCAGGGCACTGCAGTCGGAACTGTAAACCGTGCCGATCCCACGCACGTAAACCGGCATTGTTGCAGGAGCAACGGCGCACGTGGTCAAGTGACACAATCTGTCGCCACAAACTTGACGCAAGCACCCAAACGCGGCTATAACATTGCTCAGCCAATGCCATAAAAATACGGCAATGCTTGATTTTCATTCTAGGACTTTCAAGGAAACTGTCATGAAAACTCTCTTTCACCGGCTCATCAGTTACATCATCATTTTCAGTCTCGCGGGGCTGCCATTCACGGCGCAGGCCGGGCTGATTGGAACCGATGAAGTGGTCGGTCACACGCAACTTCAAACGGACCGCGCCAAGGCACGTGATTTGGTTCGTGATTTCGTTTCGCGTGCCGACGTGCAACAGCAACTGCAACAGTTTGGATTGACCCAGCAGAACGCAAAAGACCGTGTCGATGCGCTCACCGAAGCCGAAGTGCAGCACATTGCCGGCAAAATCGACGCGTTGCCCGCCGGGGCGACCGCTGGCGGCGCCGCAGTTTTCGGGCTTACCGTACTGCTGGTGCTGATTGTTTACGCCATTGTGCAGTTGTTTTATCCGCAAAAGTAACCCGCATCATGCACTACCCTGAGGCCCGCTCCACGGCGGGCCTTTTCTTATTGTGCTCACTGTGCATGCTGCTGTGTGGCTGCGCGGCGCTCGCGCCGCAATCCACGGCGCTCAACTCGCAATTGCCGGCCGGTCTGCCGCTAAGCGCCGAAATTCTTGAAGCGCCCTATTTCGCGCAGACCGAGTACCACTGCGGTCCAGCCGCACTGGCGATGGCACTGAACAGTGCAGGGGCGAAAGTCAACCCTGATCAACTTGCTGAACAGGTCTATCTGCCGGGCAGAAAAGGCAGCCTGCAAGTCGAGATGCTTGCGGCTGCGCGGCGCAATGGCATGGTCGCGTATGTGCTTGAACCCCGTATCGGCGACGTGTTGCTTGAAGTCGCCGCCGGAACGCCGGTGATCGCACTGGAAAACTACGGCGTGCCGTACTACCCGATCTGGCATTACTCGGTGGCTATCGGCTTTGATGTGGATCGCGCTCAAATCATTCGTCATTCCGGCAAACTTGAACGCAAAGCCACGCCGCTCTCCATCTTTGAATATTTTTGGCGGCAAGAAGGCCGTTGGGCGATGGTGGCTACGCCGCCCGAACGCGTGCCCGCGACCGCGACCGAAGCGCGTTACGCCGACGCCGTGATTGCACTTGAAAAAGCCGGGCAGACCCAGCGTGCGGCCATTGCGTACGACACGATGCTAAAACGCTGGCCCAACAATCTTGCCGCCCTGATGGGGCGCGGCAACACGGCGCATGCGCTGGGTGATCTGACGTTGGCGGAAGCCGCATTCCGGCAAGCCAGTGTGGCGCACGCGAACTCGGCCGCTGCGTATAATAATCTCGCGCAAACGCTAT
>JANMXV010000504.1:0-10758 GCA_031381325.1 Betaproteobacteria bacterium
GCAGTTTCGTTGTGCGCGCTAAGAAAAGCTGCGGCCTCTTTATTATTTAATGCCGCAGACATCTGGAATTCAGCCTCTGGATAATAGCCAGCGAGGTCTGAAATTCCTCTGACATGGTCATCATGCCAGTGCGACGCCACGATCGTTTTTACTTGACCTGGCTGAACACCAATTGTCTGTAGATAGGTATGAGATGCGGGTAGCTTGGTATCCGGGTCAATGCAGGAATCGACCAAGATCCAGTTGCCAGCCCCAACGTGAACAGCTATCGCTTCACCAAAGCCAGGGCCAAATACCGTGATTTCAATTTCATCAGCCGACGGAGCGGCCCCATAGTCAATCATACCGCAATGGGCCGAGATTTCATTTTTGCAAGAATCAAATCGGCGTCTGCGTAGACCTTTTGAACTTGTCGTCTGGTCCACGCAGGACGACGTCGAAATCGCAATTCCTGCGCGTTTTTAATGCTTCCGTGACGTGTCTGCTTATACAAAGTCAGATAAAAGACTGCGCCAGCCACAACCAAATCCCGATCTTGCTCGGGCACCCACTGCAATTCGATTTCACCCGTATGCTCAGGCATCTGACCGAGTTTCGCAGTCAACAAAACCTGCATCACTTCATTTTGAAGGTCCACTTCCAGGACACGCCCTTCCCACAACTGGATCACAGTCGCATCGATGTCTGCTGATCGGTCAATGACAAGCTGTGGCAACGGACGAACAACTTCCTTATTCTTGGCGGTCGTAGACGTCTCGCCGTACTCTGGTTTGTCAACGAATGTAGTGCTGCTCGAGTTCTCGCGCAAGGCAACTCCCGCCCACGCCGATTCCGTCTGAAAATCAAACGCACGGGCGCCGAATGGGGAACGATTCGGTGTGATAGGCATTGTCGATAAAATACTCATGAAGCAGTCACTCAAGTGGTGGACAACGATTGAGATACTACTAAGTCAAAAACCCTCACCGCATCATCCCATGAACTCTGCCAGTCGGAGTCTACTAATGCCGCCGCTTGTTCTGCGGTAGTCATGCCAGCCGCGCTGGACTCAATAATCTGTCTGTGGTCATTAAGGGATAAAAGGACGCCGAATTTCACCTTACTCGACGGCTGAATTGAAATTTGTCTTTCATTACCCGAGCGAGGTGATTGCCCCCTCTCCGCGTCCTGAATCTTGATCGTCAAATTTGCCAATCCCGCAGCGTTCCTGTCTGGATACAAGCTGTTCCAAATAGTCTTCGGCGCCAGTACATCCCCGATCCTGTGGTATTCCGCTTCAGTTGCAAGATGGAAATGGGCCAAGTAATTTAGACCGATTGCCGTAATCGGTGTGTGCGGGACAAGCGAAAAAATCCCCACCGCCAAATCCTTAACTAGAGGCGTCAGTGCGCCTTTACTCGTCAAGGAAAATTGATTTTCCAGAACCTGTAACGCGAACCATTCCGTTTCAAAAACAGTGACCTGATGAGACACGATTAACGACGGCGCCTTGTTGGCGGCGTCGGCATCCGCTGGTCCGATCAATTTATTTCGTTCAAGCCAGGCAGGGGAAAAAATGGCGGGATTAAACGCCCCTAACGCAACGACGGACGAACCAAAAATGTCAGCAGTTCGAGGCACGCTTCGATTCCGTTTATAACCGTGGAAAAACAAAAACTTACCTAAAATTCTATCACAGCTTGAACGACGTATAGGGGGCAAAAACAAAACCTGAACCTGAACACGTCACCCTGCAACCAATGCGCGAATTAGCCTTGCTTGCGCGAGCCGTCGGGGCTGTAGCGCGGGGCACGAAGTTTGCGGACATAGTCTTCCACATCAGCCATGTCCTCGCGATCGCGCCAAATGCCGAACAGAAGGTCAATCGCCGAGCCAGTCTCTTCAGTTGCGGTTTGAGTGATTGGTTCTTCCTCAATTCGTACCGTGACATGCGTGGCACGCGGCGCGAGCTTGGTACGCCAAGTCTCAGGCAGATCCGCAACGTTCACGTGCTCTATGATGATTGCGCTCATGACGTACCTCGAATCCACCGGTGAAGTATGGCGGACAACTTGATGATTATCCATTACGCAGGGCGTATCGCGCAAATGTACTATGGACGCAGGAAGCCTCAGGGCCACCAGAATCGATGGGTATTGCGCAACTAGTGGGCCGATGTATTTTATATTGGCTGTGAACAGCGGCAGGCGTTGTTCCCGCGCGAGATGTTCCGGCGTGAGGTACCATTGGGCAACCAACGGTTCCAAGCCACGATAGAATGACCAGCCAAAGCGTGGCCCCGCAGCGTAATCGCGAGGGCCGGCGCGAATTGAGGCGGCGCATGACCCCACCGACTTTAAACCGCCGCCGGAATTGCGCGTCACGCACGCGAACGGCAGCGATGCTGCATGAGCCGTGGTGCAGTCAGGCACCCACGCATCGAGGCGGTTTGAGCAGTACGGACAACACTGCCCGCGCTAACGGGTGAGGTTAGGATGGTGTGTGCTTTTGCAGCAACCGAATAAGAGACTTATGTCACGTAATTTATTGTTTTTATTTATTTTTATTGGACTTTTTTTCCACAGCCCGCTATCGATTCTTGCGGCGGCTCCTGCTGTGGTCACCACGCCATCGGAGCGCGAGTTGCGCACCTGGTGCAATGACGTGACGCTCGCTATCCCGCAGATCAAGCTAAAGCCTTGTGTGGCGGCGGAGCTGAAGCCTGTCGGGGTCAAGTCGGTAAGAGGCCGCCAGATCATGTTGCGCGAATTCAAGCCAGTGCTAAAGCCTGCAGCGCGCGTGCTGGTCGTCGGTGGCATACACGGAGACGAGCTTACTGCGGCATCCATCGTTTTTCGCTGGCTGGACTTGCTGCAGCAGCCCAGCGATGCCGATCAATTTCACTGGCGTGTGGTGCCGGTGCTGAACCCGGATGGCCTGCTGGCCAAACCGCCGACGCGCGTCAACGCGCGCGGGGTCGATCTTAATCGCAATTTCCCCACCTACAATTGGCTGAAAGACGCGCCGCGTTACTGGCAAATAAAGACCGGCCGGGATCCGCGCCGTTTTCCAGGCGTCGCGCCCATGTCTGAGCCCGAATCACGCTGGCTGCACGATGAAATCACGCGCTTCAAGCCGGATGTGATTGTGTCGATCCACGCGCCGTACGGCATACTCGATTTTGATGGCCCGGTCACCGGTGTTGAAGCGCCTGCGCGCTTCGGCCGCCTGCATCTGAATCGCGTGGGCGTTTACCCCGGCTCACTGGGCAATTTTGGCGGGCTGAAAGAAGGCATACCGGTGGTCACGCTTGAATTGCCGCACGCGCTCAAGATGCCGACCGAGGCGGAGCTTACTCACGTCTGGCAGGATATGCAGCGGTGGCTCAGGGTTAATCTGGTCGAACGCAAGGCGGCGCCTGTGATGGCAACGCCCGAGCCCAGTGTGGCGCCCGAGGACGCGATGCCGTGAGCGCTGCGCGCGCGCCCTGCGCATGAACCCACGCACCGCATTGCAAGCTTTGTTCATGGCGCTCGTCACGCTGGTGAGCACCAGCGCGGTGCTACGTGCACAGCCGTATCCGAACCGCCTGCTGACGCTGATCGCGCCCAGTTCACCCGGCGGCCCGGTGGACATCACGGCGCGCACCCTCGCGCCCGCGTTGTCGAAAATTTTGGGTCAGCAGGTGGTGGTTGAAAATCGTCCGGGCGCCTCGCAAAAAATAGGCATGCAGACTTTGCTGCGCGCGCCGCGTGACGGCTACACATTTTCGGTGGTGTCGGCCGCCTCGATGACCATCAATCCGTTGATCGATAAATCCGTGGGCTACGATCCGCTCAAAGATTTTACGCTGTTTACCTCGGCGGTCGAATCCTACTCGGTGATTGTGGTACACCCGTCGGTGCCGGTGAAATCGCTGAAGGAATTCATCGCACTGGCGCGCGCCAACCCCGATAAATTGTCCTATGGCGACGGCGGCAAAGGCACGCGCATCCATTTCACCACGCGCGACTTGCTGATGCGGTTGGGCGTCCGTGCCGTGCATGTGCCTTACAAAGGCGATCCGCCCGCGCTGACCGACCTGATCGCCGGGCAGATTCAGTTCATGCTGCCGGTGGCGGGTGTCGCCAAGCCCTTTATTGAAAACGGCCGTCTGCGCGCGCTGGCGATGGATGGCGACAAGCGCTGGAATGCGTTGCCGCAAGTACCCGCGATACCCGAACTCGGCATCGCCGAACTCAAAGGCCCGCTCTACCGCGGCTGGCTCGGCTATGCGGCGGCAGCGGGCATTCCGCAGGAGGCGTCGACCAAGTTGCTGTCGGCCATCATGGCCGCACTGCAGACGCCGGAAGTGAAATCCGCATTCGAAGCGTGGGGTTTTCAGGTGGTGGGTACATCGCCGCAGGCGTTTGCCGCTGCGCTACGCGCGGAGATCGAGCGCAATCGCAAGGTGATTGCCGCGGGAGGCATTACCAACGAGTAAAACGTTTACCTGCGTTGGCAACTACCGCGTCGCGTTATCCAGAAACCGCTTCACATGCCGCACCAGTTCTATCTCGGAACCGTTGAAGTAGTGGTCCGCGCCCGCAACGGATACTTGCCCGGAGCCGCGTATGCGCTTAATAGCAGCCGTGCGCCTGGCGGTGTTTTGTAAAACAAGCGGGAAATCTTTTTCGCCATAGATATCGAGCACCGGCGCTTTGAAGGTTTCGGATTGCAGATATACGCCGGTGCTGATGCCCACCGCCACCCAGGCATCGATCTCGCCTGCGCCGCCGCCGGCGAGAAAATGGTTCGCCATGCGCGCGCCCATGCTGTGCGACACGATGGCGACTTTGCGATGGCCTTTCTCTCGCAAAAAGATAACCGCGGCTTGCAGGCGCTCGGCAGCTTCCGGAAAAAGTGCCGGGTAAGACTCCGCTTTAACATCGGCGGCAAGCACCGGCATTTGCACCGACAGCGTGGCGTAACCCTGCTCGGCAAGCTGGCTGCGCAGCGGATTGATGAGGCCCCAATCGGGATGCACGCCCATGCCGTGTACAACGATTACCCCCGCGCGTGCCTTGGCCTGTGGTAACTGAGGCGTGTGTATCGCCAGAAATGTGTGGCCCGATTTGAGCGCCAGATACACCGGATCGCCCACCAGAATTGCCGGCGTGATTTCGTCGGCCCAGCGCTTTTCGCGGGCGTAATCCGCTTGCGCTAATACGGGTGTCGCTACCCAAAGTGCAAACAGCGCGACGCACGCGGCTACAAACCGGCTCAAGTTATTTTCCACTGAACACGGGTTTTTGCTTTTGCAGAAACGCTGCCACACCCGCGTGGTAATCCTCAGTGTCGAAGCAGGCGAAGCCTTCGTCCCACGCGTCTTGCGCAATGTCGGCGCGTACGGTCAAGCGCTCAATAAATTGTTTGTGCCAGCGCGCCACCAGCGGTGCGCCTGCGGCGATGCGCTGTGCCGTTGCGTAGGTTTCTTCCTCCACTTTTTCATCCGGCGCCACGCGATTGACCAGGCGTTTTTGCAGCGCTTCGGCGGCATCAAACACGCGGCCTTCGAGCAGAATCTCCAGGGCCACCGCACGGCCTACCAAAGCCAGCAGTCCGGCAAGCTCGCCGTAACCCATGGTGAGGCCCAGCTTGTTGATGGGCACGCCGAAGCGGCTCGATGTGCCGCAAATGCGCATATCGCACATGGCCGCGATTTCCAGGCCGCCGCCGACGCACGCACCTTTGATCATCGCCACCGTCGGGTGCTTGCACGAGGCCACCGACTGCATGGTGTCGTGTATCAGGTTGCCGTAGATTTTTGCCTGACGTGAATCCGCACGCTCAACCGCGAATTCGGCAATGTCGGCGCCGGCAGCAAAAGCCTTATCGCCCGCGCCGCGCAGCACCACGCAGCGCAGCGTATTGTCCGCAGACAATTCGCGCATTACTACGCCGAGGCGTTCCCACGTCGGCTTGTTGAGCGCGTTGAGCCGTTCGGGATTATTCAGCGCGACGGTGGCGATGGCGCTATTCGTGCCATGGCGGGTGACGAGTATCGGTTCGGTTTTCAATCGATGGACACGTTCGCTGCTTTGATCAACTTGGCGTATTTCGCAATTTCATTGCCGAGGAAGGTCACGAATTGTTCAGGTGTCATCGGGTTCAATTGCGTACCGACTTCTTCGAGCTTGGCCTTGGCGTCGGGCAGGGCCATGATTTTGTTGATCTCGGTGTTAAGGCGGGTGACGATATCGCGCGGCAGTTTCGCCGGCCCCATGACGCCGTACCAGTTGGTCATCTCGAAGCCTTTTAAGCCGGATTCGATCATCGTCGGCACCTGCGCGAGCTGGCTGGCGCGCTGCGGCGTGGTTACCGCCAGCGCTTTGAGTTTGCCTGAACGGATGTGCGGCAGCACCGGCGGCATGGTGTCGAAGTTCATGCTGACATGGCCGGCGATCAAATCCACCACGGCAGGGCCGCTGCCTTTGTACGGCACATGCGTGATTTTTGCGCCGGTGGTGAGTTGGAACAGTTCGCCCGCGAGATGTTGCGTGCTGCCCACGCCAGAGGAGGCGTAATTCAGCGCACCCGGCTTGGCCTTGGCGATCGCGATCAGTTCCGCGACATTTTTCGCGGGGATCGACGGATGCACCACCAGCACGTTGGGCACGTAGCCCACATAGGCCACCATGGCGAAATCACGCTGCGCGTCGTACGGCAGCTTTTTGTAAAGTTGGGGCGCGATGCCATGAGAATTCACGTGACCCATCATGATGGTGTAACCGTCGGGCGCGGATTTGGCGGTGAGGTCCGCGGCGATGGTGCCGGCGGCGCCGGCGCGGTTATCGACGATGAATCCCTGTCCATACAGCTCGGTCAGCTTGGCGCCGATGATGCGCGCAACGATGTCGGTGCCGCCACCGGGCGCGAAGCCCACCACGATGCGCACGGGCTTCGTGGGATATTGCTGCGCGTACACACCGCACCATGCGCCTGCGGCGAGCAACGCCGAAAGTATATAAGTATATGTTTTCATTATATTATTCCTCCATCCGTAACTGCGTTGTTAGTGTGGCCAGATGTACCCGCCGCGCATGCGGGTTACTCCGCTTTGATGCCTGCATCGCGGATAATCTTACCCCAGCGCGCCACATCGGCGCGCAGCACGTCGGCGAATTTCTCCGGCGCCATCAACTCCACCTCCATGCCTTGCTGCGAAAGTTTCTCGCGCAAATCTTTTTGCGACAGCGTTTTGTTGGTGACGGATGCCAGGTACTGAACCATGTTCTGCGGCAGTGATTTCGGGCCGAGGATGCCGTACCACGTGGTGTAGTCGTATCCGGGCACACCGGCTTCGGCGATGGTCGGCAGCTCTGGAAACGCAGGCGATTTTTTCGCGCCCGACACGCCCAGCGCACGCAAGCGGTTGCCGCGTATATGGCCCGCTGCCGCCGGCATGGTGGCAATCATCATTTGTATCTGCCCGCCAATGGTATCGGTCAGCGCCGGCCCGGCGCCTTTGTAGGGCACGTGTTGAAGCGATACGCCCGCCAGCCGCTGGAACAATTCCACTGCCAAATGGGCGGAACTGCCCACGCCACCGGAGCCGTAATTGACGCCCTTCGGTTTTGATTTCGCCAGCGCGACGAGTTCCTTCACTGACTTTGCGGCCACGCCTGGATTCACCACCATTACATTGGGCGTAATGCCCACCATCGCAATGGTGGCAAAATCATTCAGCGTGTCATACGGCAGCTTGGTGTAGAGCGTGGCGTTAAACGTCATGCCCTGGTGATTCATCATCAGCGTGTAGCCGTCGCCGGCGGCCTTGGCCACGATTTCCGTGGCGATAGTGCCGCCGCCGCCGCCGCGGTTATCGATGACCAGCGGCTGACCGAGCGACTCAGACATTTTCTGTCCGACCATGCGCGCAATCAAGTCGGTCGTGCCGCCGGGCGCGAACGGCACCATGAAGCGTATCGGCTTGTCGGGATAGAGCCCCGGCTTGGGCGCGTCCATAGGCGGTGCGATGTCACGGCTTTTAGCCGGCGGCGGCTTGGCTTTGGTTTGCGCGGCCACGTTGGTTGCAGCCAGCATGCCGGCGGCGACCCATGCGAGGGTGTTGCAATAAAGCCTGATTTTTTGCATGAAATGCTCCTTAAAAACCTGAACGATGTACCGATAACGCCGCACGCCACTTATGGATAACAAAAAAAATCAGTCGTTGCGCACACCGGCGGTTTTCTATCACACTTTCACACCCGCAGCGCGTGCGTGAGCAACGAACGTCTCGCGTGCCGCCAGCATGTCATCCAGCGTGCCGAAGGCATTGGTGTAATTGCCCTTGAAGCCGGCGCCTTCAATCAGCTTGAACATGCGCCCGAAATCGATGTTGCCCTTGCCCGGCGGCAAATGCACTTCGTAACCGTTGCGAAAGCAATCCGCGAGCCGCACCTCGTGTACGCGTTTGAAATTCAGCGCCTTGACGAAGCCCTCGATACCTTCGGGCACCAGATGCGCGTGGTTGGCGGTGAAGCACAGCTTGAAGTTGGGGGACTTGATGTCCCAGTAATACTGCCACTCTTCCACCGTGTGCGCGAGGTAATGCACCTCCGCGTCATCCGGCTCCTTGTTGAGGTTCTCCAGCAGCACCAGCACCTTCTTCTTCTCGGCGTGCGCCACCACGCGCTTTAACCGTTCCTTGCCCGCCTCCATACGCGCCTGCTTGTCCTTCGTAAAATGGTAGCCGGCGTGCATCTCCGTCCAGCTCGCGCCGAGTTTCGGCACGATGTCCACATAACGTTTCAGGTACTCGGTCACCGCATCGGACACGATGGGCGAATACTCGGCGACGTTCACCGCCGAATTGGTGTGCAGGCCGAGTTTGATGTTGTGCTTGTCGAGCAATTTGCGCACGCCGGCACAGCGTTTGGCATCGAACTTGGGCAGGGCGTTGTCACCGGTGTCGAGCTGGATGTCGATGTGGTGCAGTCCGTGTTTCGCCGCCCATTCGATGGCAGTTTCCAGTTTCAGACGGCGGCTGATGTCGATACCGATGCGATCAAGCAGGCTCATAGGATTCTCCCGTGCAATGGTTCATGTCATGATAGCGCAAAGTACGCATTGCGCCGCCATCTTGCCCGGATTGAAACGGCGGCGCACAATCCTGCCATTCCAGTAATGAACAAGGAACTCTCATGAAATTCTTCGAAGGCTTTCTGCATCTGAATATCCGTTGCTCGGAAAGCGACCTGCCCGCAATTGAAAAATTTTACGGCGACGTGCTGGGCCTGAAAAAAGGCTTCCGACCGGATTTCATGTTCGGCGGCATCTGGCTTTACGACGGCGACAATCCCATTATTCATGTCGGCGCGCGCTTTCCCAAAGGCTCCCTAGTCAAGGACAAGCACAACGGCAGCATCGATCACATCGCATGGAAGGCCACCGGCGCAGTGGATTTTCGCAAACGCTTGAAGAAGCTCGATATCGTATTCGAGGAACAGAACATCGAGAACGCGGGCTATCAGGTGTTTTTATACGACCCGGTGGGCACCAAGCTTGAATTCAATTTCCTGAATGAACATGTGCCGGATGCGGTGCCGCTGGGGACTACGGCTGAGGCGAATATACGCTGAGGGCAACAACCACTTCAAAAGCTTCACCGCAAAGGCGCAAAGACGCAAAGACGCAAAGGAAGCGCAAAGAAAAACTTTTGAACTTCTCTGCGGGGGTTCTTTGCGTCTTTGCGCCTTTGCCGTAAGAGGTTGACGTTAAGTATTTGTTTTTAAAGCACTTTCTTTGAGGCTCTCCATCGCCGCTGCAACCCCTCCCGGCTGATGTGGCACCTTCGCAAGCGCGAGCCCCATCTCCACGCCGGCGAGCGTACCCATCAGTGTGAGATCGTTGAAGTCACCAAGATGGCCGATGCGGAACACCTTGTCGGCGATTTTGCCCAGTCCGCTGCCCAGCGACATATTGAAGTGCTCCAAAATCACTTTGCGCAACGCGACTTCGCTGTAGCCCGCAGGCATCAGCACGGCAGTAAGCGCGCTGGAATATTCAGTTTCGTTGATGCACAGAATTTCCAGGCCCCATGCATGCACCGCGCGGCGCGTGGCTTCGGCGTGGCGGTCGTGGCGCTTGAACACGTTGTCGAGGCCTTCCTCTTCCAGCATGGCGACAGCCTCGCGCAAACCGTAGAGCAGGTTGGTTGCCGGTGTGTAGGGGAAAAATCCGTTCTTGTTGGGGCCGAGCATTTCGTCCCACGACCAATACGAGCACGGCAGCTTCGCCGTTTTCGACGCGGCCAGCGCTTTTTCGCTCACCGCGTTAAACGACAATCCCGGCGGCAGCATTAGCCCCTTTTGCGAGCCGGCGACGGTGACATCCACGCCCCATTCGTCGTGACGGTAATCGATGGAGCCGAGACCCGATATGGTATCGACCATCAGCAGTGCGGGGTGCTTTGCGCGGTCGATGGCTTTGCGCACTTCGGCGATGCGTGAAGTGACGGCAGTGGAGGTTTCGTTATGCACCACGCACACGGCTTTGATCGTATGCGATTTGTCCTCTACCAGGCGCGCCTCTATCGCTGCGGCATCGGCGCCGTGGCGCCAGTCCCCTGCAATAAATTCAGGCACCAGGCCCATGCGCTGCGCAAGCTTTTGCCACAACGACGCAAACTGGCCGGTCTCATACATCAATATTTTGTCGCCGGCAGAAAGTGTGTTGACCAGCGCGGCTTCCCACGCACCAGTGCCCGACGCCGGGTAAATCACCACCGCACCTTTG
>JANMXV010000536.1:0-3076 GCA_031381325.1 Betaproteobacteria bacterium
AAGGTAAGGCACTCCCAAGGATCAGTAGTTCGGTCATACACCTACCGCTCGGCATGTCCTCATCGGGCACGGTCAAAGCACCGTGGTCAAACTACACTGCGCCAGCGCCAAATAGTCAAGAAAGCCCCGCTAAATGAAAGCCGGGCGCAATTGGCGGATTCTTTATCGATCATTAATTGTGCTGTGGTACAAAAAAGGGTTTTGCCTATGACCGACCAAAACCTTTTGGTAGTCCCATCGGCGCCGTAAATGGGGCTTTGCATGCGCTCGGTAATTCTTTCTATCCAGAAAGCCTCGGGATGTGAAATGTAGCCGTTGACCACTACCGTCGCGGCAATCGCCAGTGATGCCGTGGCCGCAACCACACCGCCAAGGATCAGCTTTCCGGCATATCCCTGCTGCATTGCCAAGCGCGGAAGCTGCATGCCGGTGATAGCCTGCTTGACGTTTTGTGCCATTCGATTGACTGCTTCAACCGGCGAGTACGAGCCGAACTCAGGCATTGCCACGGTCCGAGGCGACGCCGAGGCAAACGTGTAGCTTGCCCCGCTGCGCCGCATGTTTTTCACCCAATCGTTAAGGGCGCGCTCCCCGTGACGAATCAGTTCCTCGTCATGCGGGTTGAGCCTATTCAGTCGGGGGGCGGCAGTTCGTGGTGACATGCCCGCACGATAAACTTGATCGGCGCCAAAAAATCGGGAGGCAAGATTGTGTCTGCCCGAGACAAGATTGTGTCGGTCCACATGCTGCGCGTTCAAATCGGGAATCCCCGCGAATCCCGGCGACCCCAGCAAATGACAGATCGTCTGACAGAGGTACGAAGTTACTTGACCTTCATAAACTTTTTGTTTATGATTCTCTTTGTGATTCAAACATTCGCTGCACCCGAAACGGAACGCTTCTTTATCACCGGCAAGTCACGCAGGCTGCCGCCGAAGATTTTCAAACGTGCGGCCATGCGATTGATGCAGTTAGATGGGGCTACGCGCATCGAGGATTTGCGCCTTCCGCCTTCCAACAGACTGGAAGCGCTGGTTCATGATCGCGCTGGGCAGTGGAGTATCCGTATTAACGAACAGTGGCGCGTATGCTTCCGCTTTAAGAATGGCGACGCCTTTGATGTTGAAATCGTCGATTACCACTAAAGAGAAATTAACATGGTCAAGAATGGGTTGCCTGCAATTCATCCGGGGGATTTCCTGGGTGAAATTCTGCAAGAAATGAGTATCTCGCAAGCTGAATTCGCCCGGGCTATCGGGGTATCACCCATGCGGATATCGCATGTTCTCAAGGGAGCGCGTCCCGTGACGGCAGAATTGGCTTTACTGTTCGGTCGCGCCTTTGATCTGTCGCCGCAATACTGGCTCAATCTGCAAGCTTCTTACGATCTAAAAACCGCAGAGGCGAGCATTAGAAAACGCCTGGCCAACATACATTCGTTCTCGCCTGCTGTATTTCCAGCCTGACTCGTCATCTCGAATGTAGTAGATGATGCTGTACCGAAACCGTCGCAGCGTGAACCGGCGCCTGTTGTTTCGCCAAGGCGCCCCCATGCGCGGATGCAGACAAAGGAAGTTGACGGCTCGCTCAAACTCAGCGATGAACGCAAGACCGAGTTCTCCGCCGCCCTCTCGAGCGTAAAAGAGGCCGCCTTCGATTAACTCACGGTCGGCCTCTGGGCTGTGCCAGCGTCAAATAGTCATAAGAAAGCCCGCTAAATAAATACTGAGAGCGATTGGCGGATTCTTTATCGATCAAAAAAACACATATAATGATCGATAAAGAGAGCTTCTATCGATCATGAAATGGAATTGGCAACAAGCCGATTGGCCGGAGTTTTCCTGGAACGACACGCTACTCGTCAAGGCCGAGGCGATATATGGTTTGCTGCGACGGCAGTCGAGGCGCAACGGCGGGCAATTGCCCTGGTGGATTTCCTGATCGATAAAACCCGCTTTCTCGACCGCTTGCACGATCAACTCAACGAACGCCAGAAAAAAGCGCTCCTGCGTATGCTGCGCGAAGGTGCGGACGGTTTTGAAGACGGCTTAAGCGCAGGTAAATACGCCAGCATCACCGGCGCGGCGCCTGCCACGGCCACTCGTGACCTCGCCGATCTGGTTGCCAAGCGCGCACTGGTGCGGGCGGGCGAACGCCGCCACACGCGCTATGAGATCGCAATACCGCTGCGTCCCGTATCGCCGGTAGCGATTGACGCGCGCGGCAACCTCAAGTAGCAATCAATTACGAGGATAACGTCGCGCGGGGCATGCCCTCATCGGACACGGAAAGGCTTCATGGGCCGTCAACCGAAAGATCAACGAATAAAAATATTCGCTATCCCCACAGCAAGGAATCACAACTCCCATCCGGCAAGTAGCTTTTTTAAAAACCGTACCAGCAGCCGCGCTGCTTCGACGCTGACGGACGTGCGGCGACCGGGACACCAGCCGTTGTCCGCGCGGTACGTTGCGCTTCGCCCACATTCCGATTGCCGCCGCTACCCGCGGTCGTTGGTCCCGCCGCCCGCCCAGTTTGCGTTGGGCCGCCGTTTGCGCTCAAACGGATTGCTTGCGGATTTGAACTCTACCTTGAGCGGCGTGCCTTCCAGTTTGAAGATGTCGCGAAAGAATCGTTCGAGGAAGCGGCGGTAGCTTTCGGGCACTTTTTCCAGCGCATTGCCGTGAATGACAATGCGCGGCGGATTGGAGCCGCCCTGATGCGCGTAGCGCAGTTTGGGACGGTTCATGCCGACGCGCGGTGGTTGCTGGCGCGCCACGGCCGCTATCAGGGCACGGCTCAAACGCGGGGTGGACAGCTTGGCCATGGCGGCTGCAAAGGCGCTATCGACGGACTTGAGCACGCCGCTCACACCCTGCCCTTTCAGCGCGGAAATGAAATGCAGTTTGGCAAAACTCAAAAAATCCAGCTTGCGCAGCAAATCGACTTTGATGCGTCCGCGCTCATACTCGGGCAGGCCGTCCCACTTGTTCACCGCCACCACCAGCGCGCGCCCGGCTTCGAGTATGAAGCCGGCTATGTGCGCGTCCTGATCCGATATTTCCTGTTGCGCGTC
>JANMXV010000550.1:0-3684 GCA_031381325.1 Betaproteobacteria bacterium
ATTTTCAGAATTCGCTGCATTAATACTGCATAACCCCATTTGTGCGCATTCATGTACGTTGAAATTCCAGTGCCTGCGCTGCGCCAGCATCATCGCGATACGCTGAACACAACAACGGGAAAAAAGTGGCAAAAGCCAAAACCAAAACAACCACCAACAACGGCAACGGCGCGAACATCGGTTATGAAGCGCAGTTGTGGCAGATGGCTGATGCGCTGCGCGGCAGCATGGACTCGGGCGAGTACAAACACGTCACGCTCGGCCTGCTGTTCCTCAAATATATTTCCGATGCGTTCGAGGAGCAGCACGCGCGCCTCCAAGGCGAGAAAAAGCAGGGCGCCGATCCCGAAGACCCGGACGAATACCGCGCGCTGAATATTTTCTGGGTGCCGCCCGAGGCGCGCTGGTCGCATCTGAAAGCACAGGCCAAGCAGGCCACCATCGGCCAGTTGGTCGATGACGCGATGACCGGCATCGAGCGCGACAACCCCGCGTTGAAGGGCGTGCTGCCGAAGGACTACGCGCGCCCCGCGCTCGACAAGCAGCGCCTAGGCCAGTTGATCGATCTTATCAGCAATATTCGTGTCGGTGATCAAGAGAGCCGCTCGAAAGACGTGCTCGGCCGCGTTTACGAATATTTTCTGTCGCAGTTCGCCAGCGCCGAAGGCAAGAAAGGCGGCGAGTTTTACACGCCGCGCTGCGTGGTCAAGCTGCTGGTGGAAATGATCGAACCGTACAAGGGCCGCGTATATGACCCGTGCTGCGGCTCATCCGGCATGTTCGTGCAGGCCGAAGAATTCATCAAGGCGCACCAGGGCAAGCTCACCGACCTCAGCATTTTCGGGCAAGAGTCGAACTACACCACGTGGCGCCTCGCGCGCATGAACCTCGCGATTCGTGGCATCGACGGCAAAATCGAACACGGCGACACCTTCCACAACGACCGCCATCCCGATCTCAAGGCCGACTACATCCTCGCCAATCCGCCATTCAATATCTCCGACTGGGGAGGCGAACGTCTGCGCGACGACAAACGCTGGCAGCACGGCGCGCCGCCGGCGGGCAATGCCAACTATGCGTGGGTGCAGCATATCGTGCACCACCTCGCACCGGCGGGCGTAGCGGGCTTCGTGCTCGCCAACGGCTCGATGTCGTCCAACCAGTCCGGCGAAGGCGACATCCGCAGAAATCTGATCGAAGCCGATCTGGTGGATTGCATGGTGGCACTGCCGGGGCAGCTTTTCTATTCGACGCAGATACCCGCGTGTTTGTGGTTTCTCGCGCGTGACCGCAAGAACGGCAAGTTCCGTGACCGCCGAAAGCAAGTGCTGTTCATTGACGCGCGCAAACTCGGCCGCATGGCCGACCGCACGCACAAGGATTTGACCGACGACGACATCGCACGCATCGCCAGCACCTACCACGCGTGGCGCGGCACTCATTCATCCCCTCTCCCTCCGGGAGAGGGCAAGGGTGAGGGAAAGCCCTACACAGACATCGCCGGCTTTTGCAAAAGCGCGCCCATCGACGAAGTGCGCAAACACGGCCACGTGCTCACGCCCGGCCGCTATGTCGGCGCAGAAGCGGTTGAAGATGACGGCGAACCGTTCGCGGAGAAGATGAAGCACCTCGCCGCGACGTTGCGCGGGCAGCAGGCCGAGGCCCACAAGCTTGATGCCGCTATCGAGGCCAACCTGAAGCAGTTGGGATATGGGAGTTAGGAAACCGGCGAACGGCGGACTAACGGTGCCGATGGAACGCATCACGCAGATGATCTCGAAACACACCACCGGCACATGCTTATGATGGGTGTCAATGCATGATGAGCCGTTATGCCGCGCAAGGAAGCGAAGCCGAATTTGAACCCGGTTCGCGCCGCCGTGTGCTGCGAAACCTGCTTGGCATTCGGTCCGTTGCGGAAATGTCGCGTGTGGAATCGACTGCGCTGCTGGAAGCGCAGGATCGCCTGGTCGACTCGTTCTCGCTGGACCATCGCTTTACGGCCGGCGATATCTGCGGAATGCACCGGGTGTGGTTAGGACATGTTTACTCGTGGGCGGGCGAATACCGCGGCGTGAATATCGCCAAGGGGGATTTCCATTTCGCTGCTGCGGGGCAAATATCAAGGCTGATGACGCACCTTGAACGTGAGGTGCTCACGCGTCATACGCCCTGTCGCTACTCAAACCATGATGAGATTGCCAACGCTCTTGCGGTCGTGCATGCCGAACTGATCCTCATTCACCCGTTTCGCGAGGGCAATGGACGCAGCGCGCGCCTTCTCGCTCTGTTGATGGGGTTACAGGCCGGCTTGCCGCCCTTGGATTTTGGGGGGCTAAGCGGACGGGGGAAGCGGAATTACATTGCGGCGATACACGCCGCCGTGGGCTCGGATTACACTCCGATGACGGTTATTTTCCGCGCTGTGGTTCGCCGCTCTTTGCGACGATATGGCCGGTAGCGCTGGAGCGGCTGACCGTGCCTGGCGCGTCTTTGGAAAAAGGCTGGCGTATGCCTTCGACCGCGGAAGATGTCTTGGCAGATACCCACAGAGCCGCTTTGCGCATAACAGGATCACGCAAGTAAGCGTTGGTGGCGGAAAGCTTTTTGCTCATGGACAAATGATACCAGTTACCCGGGAACACTACATAAAAAAATGAACAGCGCCACACTTGTCCAGAAACTCTGGAATTACTGCAATATCCTGCGTGATGATGTTCTTTCCTATGACGACTACGTTGAGCAATTGACGTTTCTGCTGTTCCTCATGGGAAGAGAAGAAATGAAGTGTTTTGCCGCGACGCTGCGCCAGCAGCAGGCGGAAGTGGTGAAGCTCGATGCTGCGATTGCTGCCAATCTAAAGGCGCTTGGGTATGGCCGTTAAGAAATCACGCGCCGCCATCAAGCGGGGCCCTGCGCCGGAGCGCAAGCAGCGTGGCCGCGTCGACCGCAGCGCGATGTTCCCCGTGCCGCTGCCCACGAGTGACGCGCCTCCGGACTACGCCGCGTGGCGCGCGGGCGTCAAGGCGCGCATCCATCAGGAACGTCTGCGCGTGGTGCTCGCCAGCAATGCCGTCATGGTGTTGCTGTATTGGGATATCGGGCACAGCATTCTGGAAAAGCAGGCTGGCCAAGGCTGGGGCAGCCGCGTTATTGATCGCCTTGCGGCTGATCTGCGCGTCGCATTCCCGGAGATGAAGGGATTCTCGCCGCGCAATCTCAAGTATATGCGCGCGTTTGCGGCGGCATGGCCTGAACGCGAAATTGTGCAAGTGCCGCTTGCACAATTGACGTGGTACCACCACATCGCGCTGCTGGAAAAGCTTGACCATCCGCAATCGCGACTCTGGTACGCCGCCAAAACGCTGGAGCACGGCTGGTCACGTAACATTCAGAACGAATGATAAATCGGTTTCTCCGCCAAGTAGCAATCATGAAACTGGACCTCAGTACGCTGAACAATGCCGTCGTCTTGTTGGAAGAAAGTATCGGGGTTATCAGCAACGAAGCGTGGTTTCGCGGGCAATCAAAGGCGGTGAAAAATACGCTGCTTGCAGGTGCGATCCAGAACTTCGAATTTGTTTATGAGCTATCCATCAAAATGATCAAGCGGCGTATCGAGCTCGATGCGGCAACGCCAACGGAAGCGGATTTGTTTGACTACCGCGATCTGCTGCGAACCGC
>JANMXV010000528.1:0-1780 GCA_031381325.1 Betaproteobacteria bacterium
TCATCCGTCGGTACCGATCCGCTCCGCGCGGCAGATTGTCGAGATCGCGAAAGCACAGCCGGGAAGACTCACCTACGGTTCTTCAGGCACCGCCGGCGGCCCGCATCTTGCCGGCGAATTGTTCCAGGTGGTATCCGGCGCACGCTGGACGCATGTGCCGTTCAAAGGCGCCGGGCCGGCGATGATCGGCGTGATGAGCGGCGAAGTGGATTTCTCCTTCGGCAGCACGATTTCCTACATGGAGCCGGCGCGCAGCGGTAAAGTACGCGCCATCGCGGTGACCGGAACGAAACGCTTTGCGCCGTTGCCGGATGTTCCAACCGTGGCGGAATCGGGTGTGCCCGGTTACAGCGCGATAGGTTGGTACGGCTTTTACGGTCCTGCCGGCATGCCGGTGGAACTGGTGCGCAGACTGCACGGCGAAACCGCGCGCGCGTTTAACAGCGGCGACGTCAAAGACCGTCTTGAGCGCGCCGGCAACGAACTGGTGATGAGTTCGCCGGAAGATTTCGTCATCTTCATGCGCGCTGAAATCGCCAAGTGGACAAAGGTGGTCAAAGCGTCGAACATGCGGTTTGATTGACGCAGTGATCATCGAGATTATTGAGAGGAAACTGAAATGAGCGTGCGCAACTGGATACTGGCGGCATCGGTAATTACGATTTTTGGCTGCGGCGTAGCGGTAACGCGCCCTTTGCCCGATCCGCGGCTGGATCGCTGGGGCGTGAAAGACATGGATCCCGCCATCGCGATGCAGACGCCTGATGCCGCGTGCGAAAGCACCACGCTGGTTTCCACCGGCGGCGCATTTCCCAAAAATCCGCAAACGCTGGCGATACGCTGGACGGGTTTCGCCAATTTTGAGTTGGTATACAACGGGCAAATCATTTTGCTCGATGCCTACTTTGATCGCGGCAGCGTATTCCCGCCGCTGGGCTTCAAGGCGGCGGATGTGAAAAAGGCCGACCTGCTTTTATTGGGACACGGGCATGTCGATCACATGTCCGACGCGGCATCGGTGGGCACGCGCACCGGCGCGATAATTGTAGGCGCGCCGGTGACCACGGAAAAATTGCTTACGCAAGGTGTTGATCCGAACAAGCTGCGCACAGTAAACGGGCGCGGCGGCGAACTGCTCATGTTCAAGGGCTTTACTGTGGAACCGATACTCGGACGCCACGGCGAGCCGCCGCCAAAGGTGGTGGACGCGTTCCAGCGCGCGCTGAAGGAAACCACCACGCCGCCTACGCAAGACCAGCTTGCCGAGTTGATAGCGATACGCGCGCGCGGCACCTCCGACAAGCGTGTGATTAACGAAGGCACGATCGCTTATCTGATCACCTTCGATAACGGCTTTCGCCTCCTGTTCCGCGACAGCGGCGGCGTGGTGACCGAATACGAAAAAGCCGCGATGGATAAAATCGGCGGCGTGGATGTTGCACTGGTGGCAGTGTCGGCATCGGTGCTCAATACACTGACCGCGCAGCGCGCGCTGGAACACATGCGCGCGTACCGCCCCGATGTCTATATTCCCAACCACCATGATGCGTCGTTCAACAATCTGTGGCGTGCCACCGAGCCTTTGTTTCAGGCGCTGAAGGACGAAAACCCGAAACTCATCACGGTGTCGAAAGGGTATCGCGAGCCGGTGTGTTTTAACACGGAATACAATTTGCAGCGGCGGCGCAAGTAATCGGGCTGCACGGGACTGCATGTGACTGATGAATGCTGTAGGTGCTTGCGGCGCCCGGCTAGTTTCGACCCGGAGCAGCCGCTCAAA
>JANMXV010000574.1:0-4822 GCA_031381325.1 Betaproteobacteria bacterium
TTTGGCCGCACCTACAACGCGCCGTTTGGCTTCGCGCCGATGGGCGGCACCTCCACCGCGTGTTATCGCGGTGACACCGTGCTCGCCGGCGTGGCAGCCGAGGCCAACATTCCGATGATGATGAGCGGCGCCTCCCTCATGACCATGGAAAACGTCAAAGCAGCCGGCAGAACGGCGATGTTCCAGGCGTATCTGCCGGGCGACGAGGAGCGTATTAAACAGACTTTTGAGCGCTGCGAGAAGGCGGGCTTCGACACCATCGCCGTCACCGTGGACGTGCAGGTGCCCGCCAACCGCGAGAACAATGTGCGCAATGGCTACAGCACGCCGCTGCGCCCCTCGCTGCGTCTGGCGTGGGACGTCGCGATTCGGCCGCAGTGGCTGTTCGGCATGTTTCTGAAAACGCTGATGACCGACGGTATGCCGCACGTGGAAAACATGGGGCCGCGCGTGCCGATGCTATCCGTCGGCAGCAAACGCGACTACGGCCGGCGCGACCGCCTGTCGTGGAAACACATCGAGCTGATGCGCAAGATCTGGAAGGGCAACCTGCTGATCAAAGGCGTGGTTGACAAGGATTCGGTGCGTATCGCACGCGAGCACGGTCTCGATGGCGTGATGGTGTCCAATCACGGCGGACGCCAGTTGGACGGCACCGTGGCGCCGCTACGCGTACTGCCCGGCATCCGCGAAGCCGCAGGTGACAAGATGGCAGTGATCATGGACAGCGGCTTTCGGCGCGGCACCGACGTATTAAAAGCGCTCGCGCTCGGCGCGGACTTCTGCTTCATCGGCCGGCCGTTCCTGTGCGCTGCGGCCTGCGCCGGCGAGGCCGGCGTGGCCCATGCCGTGAGCCTGCTGATGGATGAAATCGACCGCGACATGGCGCAACTCGGCATCAACACGATGAAGGAAATGTCGAAAGCGTTTCTGATGCCGATGACGGGGGCGGGGTTTTTGGACAATTAGGAACGCCCCTGCTGCCGTCGTTCTGACACAGGCCGGTATCCCTTTCCCTTGGGGGAAGATAGGATGGGGCGTTATTGTTCGATCCGAAGTATTTTGATTCAAGATGCTTCGCATGATTACACGCTCTGGATTCCGGCATTCGCCAGAATGACGGAAGCCCGTGTTACTTGACTTGATACTGAAATCGACATTGGATAGAGGTTATGTTTTTGTGTCACCCGCCGACCTTTCAATATCCCGGCAAGCCAGCATGATCGACGTCTTCAGCGGTACCAAGTTACCGACGTAGCCAGGCAAAGCATCTTCCGCGCGTTGCCGCAGTTCGCTCGCCGTGATTAAACCATCCTTTGCAAGCTGCAGGATGTCGCCGCGATCAATCTCCGAGAATCGCGCGAGCTTGGAAACCGCCAAATCCACGGGCTGCAGCACGAACACCTGCACACCGTCTGCGCCGACAAGCAACAGGCGCAACGCATCGTCGTGCGCGTCTTCATGCAGCAGCGCGTACGACTCATTGTAATTCACGTCGAAGTACACCGAGCGCGCCTTGCCCTGCGCGTCACGATAAATCACCGTGGAATCTGCTGGTACCAGAATCTTGCGATCGAACACGGCGTCAATATCGTCTGTCATGCGCGCGCCAGTGTAAAAATGCATCGCCGCACCACCCGCAAGGTACATCGTGATCGGCGCTTTCGCCGTGGCGTTTGCGGAGCGCGCGAGCTTCGTTGCCAGCGTACGGAATGCTTCAACATACGCCGGATCGGCGTGTTTACTGATCGTCAGTTCGCGCATGCGTCCTCCGCTCACGATCGACCATCGCCAACAGGCGCGCAAAATCCGGCCGGTTTTTTTGGTACCAGGATTCATGACGATCGGGCGCGCTGGCACCCGCATGCAGCGACTCGGCCAGCGCGAGATACGCCACGCGGTCATAGCCGGAATGCCCGGCCAGCATTACCGCCACACCCGCAAGAAATGCCGCCTCGCCATATTCCTGCCACAGCGTTGCATCGGGCGGCATGTGCGCGCACAGATCGACCAGCATTTTTTCAGTATCGCGATCCACAGGCATTGCGTCGAACCGATGGCCGCGTAGCTCCAGCGCAACCATTGCGGCAAGCAGCAATTTTGCAAACGCATCGCGGCGCTTTAACTTGAGCAGCACGCGATTGCCTTCGGTGCGCCTATCCAGCACACCCAGCGTCGTCAGCCGCGCAACCTCACGTTGCACCGACGACAGCGAAAGCGCCGCCCCGCGCGCCAGCTCGCGCACATGCAAGCCCGAATCCGGTCCGGCGCGCAAGGCGTGCAGCAGCCGGCCACGGGCGGGACCGACCAGGTCGTGCAATTTGGTGCTGGGTTGATGCATATGGGCTATTGTATCAATTATTGATACGTTTTTCGTATTGTAACTATTTGTTTTACAACATTTATTTAGACAAGGCGTTAGAGCGGTAAATCTATGTAGAATCAGCATGTTAATGCATGCGGGTCAGTTAAAAGGAACGAACGCTCAGTAAAGAGCGCAGCACCATGTGCGGCCGCTACGCAACCCCAGAACAAGAAGCCATTGCAAGGCTATGGCACATCGGCCGCGACAACAACAATCCCTATCCACCCTTCTCCGCGCGCTATAACGTCACGCCGCAGCAGGGCAATCCACAGGCGTACGTGCCGGTGATTCGCCACGGCGCGAATGGCGAGACTGAACTCGCGATGATGCAGTGGTGGCTGCTGCCGTACTGGTCAAAAGAGCCGCGCATAAAATTCAGCACCTTCAACGCGCGCACCGACAAGGTGTCGAGTGCAGCGAGTTATCGGGTGCCGTTTCGCAAGCGCCGCTGTTTGATTCCGGCGCTGGGCTGGTTCGAATGGCAGGCCACGCCGCAGGGCAAGATGAAGTGGTGGCTGCACCGCCAGGATCGCGGCATCGTGAGTTTCGCCGGGCTATGGGATCGGTGGCATCGCGGCGACGAAATAATCGAGTCATGCACCATCATCGTGGGCGAGTCCAACACGGCGATGGCGCACGTGCATGACCGCATGCCCGTGATTATCAAACCCGAAGATGAAGCGTTCTGGCTCGACACTAAAATCGAGGCCACGCAGGCACTGGAATTATTGCTCACACCGCCGCCCGACGATGCGATTGCCGCGCACCCGGTGCGTAGCGACAAGCGCCCGCAGGATGACGACGCTACGCTGATTGATGCCGCAGGTGAACATCACCCTCGCCATGACGAATGACGCAACTGTTTGTTGTAGTGGCATTTGTCCTTAGCGCCATTCAACGCGGACAATAATCCGCGCGCGTGAAGTTCTTGGGAATACGCGGACCGTTGATGCCCGGCCTGCCTTCAGCGATGCGCTTGAGCAAGTCGCGCACTTCGGCGGCGAACGTTGCGAGCGCGCGAGCGCCGCTTGAGGCGCGGTGGCCGCCGATGTCGTCATAGTCAACCAGCTTTGCGACTGGGATATGCTGCATCGCTTCGAGCACGCCGCCTTCGCGTGGCGGGTGCAACTGATCCTGGCAATTCGGGAACATCAGCACGCGCGCGCGTATCGAGCGCGCCGCAGCCGCGAGGTCGCCATTGAATCCCGGCGTGTGCCCGATGTCGTGGCTCTGAATCGCCCAACTGCGGTAAATCCAGTCGCGCGCCTGCACGCCATCGCCGACGGACTTCACGCCCGCCGCGTGAAACGCATGCACCTGCTCGCGCGTGGCAAAGCCTTCTTCGAATCCTGCTGCGGACCAACCGACGACCGTCTGGATTTGCAGCCCCACGCCAATGCCCGCACGGGGTGGATCGTCGTTGGGATAATTGCCCTCTTGCCATTTCGGGTCAAGCATGATTGCCTGCCGTATCGACTCCCAGATGAAATTGCCCTGCCGATTGGCGCGCGCCATCGGCGTCTGCGGAATCACAGCCGCCATGAAATCGGGAAAGCTCACCGCCCACTGCATCGTCTCGATGCCGCCCATCGAGCTGCCCGCTACCGCGACCAGGCGCTTGATGCCGAGGCACTCGGTCAACATGCGGTGTTCAGCCTGCACCATGTCGCGAATGTTAAAACGCGGAAACGACATATTGAGACCCGAGCGCGTGGGCGACGTGGTCGCGTTCGGATCGACAGACGCAGCGCCCAGCGTATCGGGCTGAATCACAAAATAACGGTTGGTGTCGAAAGCCCGTCCCGGCCCCGCCCACGCCGACTGGCTGTTACGGTTGCCCTGCAAGCCGTGAATCGAAAGAATCGCATTGCTCTTGTCGGCGTTCAGCGTTCCGGCGGTAATGTAAGTCATGCGGAAATCGCGGATGACCTCGCCGCTTTCCAGCGTGAGATTGCCGAGTTGGCAGGTTTGTACTGGTGGAGTTTGGGCGGTGGCGGGCTGCACCGGCAATAGCAGGGTCATCGATAGCGCGGCGAATAACACCGCGTGCGGTGCCGTCCGTAAGCGTTTAAATAATCGCATGGAAATTTCCTCCTTGGTTAGGCGTGGAATTATTGTCACACAATAACATTCCAGTTAGAATGTTACCGTCTTACAAAAACCAGTCTGGATAAAAAATGGCCCGCCCGAAATCCGAAATGCCGCGCGACAGTTTTGCGAATGTACGATTAACGGCC
The DNA here is from genome assembly GCA_031381325.1 of Betaproteobacteria bacterium. Classification (GTDB taxonomy): domain Bacteria; phylum Pseudomonadota; class Gammaproteobacteria; order Burkholderiales; family SG8-41; genus UBA5216. The sequence goes on from JANMXV010000574.1 coordinate 4,603, forward strand.
GAGGAACGCGAGGAAATTGAGGCCACAGCCCGTTCGCTAAGCCTCAAATCGATCAGCGAATACGTGAGGCATCTGCACAAATTGCATGTCAGCCACACCAAACAAAACCGGGCATTTTACGAAGTTGCACCGCAGGCAATGTACAGCGCTGACCGTCTACGGCTTTTTCACAAAACAAAGCTGGGGCAGATTTATTTGGGGGACAGTTTAGATTTCCTTC
>JANMXV010000619.1:0-10789 GCA_031381325.1 Betaproteobacteria bacterium
TCCCCCCCGCTTGCGGCAGCAGGATCACCGAATTGCCGGCGATCGGCATGGTGAGATTCATATTAGCCGCACGCAGCGTAACAATGTCGAGGGCGTTGGTGCTGCCAGGAGCCCCCGCACAGATTGGCCCGCCTCCGCCGCCAGAACCGCAAATAGGCGGGCCACCGGTCAACTGCAAGAGGTTGCCGGTGACGTTAAGCTGTATAGGGCCGGCGGCGCCGGCGGCCGCAAGCGTCTGCACACCCTTCACCGCGCCACTGAACACCGCAGTAGCGCCACCCACCTGCAGGTTGGTCAAAGCATCTATGAATATGCCGCCGCCGCCCCCGTGATAGTGTGACTCCAGAAACGCGGTGCCCCCGGCAGGCGTGGTGATGGTGATCGGATTGGCGTTGGTACCGATGGTCGACGTTGGGCCACCGGCCGCCACCTCGATTTCAAGATGCACGTTGCCGCTGTTCGCTACCGTGATTGTGGGGTTGCCGGTCTGACGCAGAATGCTGCCATTGGCGGTCGGGCCTTTATGTTCAACGCTGACATGCTGGGCGTTGATGTTGGCGAGCGTTATGTCGCCACTGGGACCGCCGGCTTCAATCATTACCTGAAAAATACCGTTGGTTGCAGTAATCTTGGTGCCAGGCGACATGGTAAAGCCGGCATTACCCAGATCACGATTCGCGGCAATCGCCCCTGCGTCGTTGACAAAGAATCGGGCGTTCGCGTTGCTGACTGTGATGTCATTCTTTACCGCTATGTTGCGCCCGGCGAACGCGCTAAGATTCACGGTATTGGTCAGGGTCACGGCATCTACAAACATAATGTCGTTGTTGGCTTGCAAGGTGACTGTGCCGCCCGTAACCCCCGCAATGGTTGCCGGGCTGATCGTCTTATCAGTCGCTGGCGTGTTACCAAACTTATCAACATCCGTGGTCGCGGCATTGGCGCCCGCGGTTTGTACCGTGATGTCATGTGGGTCCAGCAACCAATTGCCTCCTCGTCCATTCAGCGCGCTCATATCCACGCGCGTGGAATCACCGACCACGAGCGCCTGCTTGCCGGAAGTTTCAATCAGCCCGCCATTGCCGGACCACGCGCCGCCACGCGCGCTCATCGTGCCCTGCACGCGCGTGACTTCATCCGCCCACACGATGACCTTGCCGCCATCGCCGTCCGTCTTAGCGTCTGCGCGTAGAACGGTATCCGGCCCAACGAAGGTACGCGCGGCATTCTGAACGTCGGCGTTTTTACCCTGGAAATCACCGCCGATCAGCACCTGCCCGCCGCCACGTTCGCCTGAAGCATCGATCACTGCGTTGTCGATTACACCTACGCGGTTGCCGAGGATGTGGATGGTTCCACCCCTTCCCTCACCCCCGCCCTCTGCTCCGCTCCAAGTGTTCCCTTGCCCCGAGGGGAGAGACGCCACGACGCGCACGTCGCGAATTGGGGCCGTGAACATGGCGTCTCTTCCCTCATCCCCAGCCCTTCTCCCGGAGGGAGAAGGGAGCGTCGAGTCCCCGCCCGGGCGGGGAGGTTCATGGAAAGGGAGTAGACCTCTTGCTTCGACTGTTCCTGAAACCAGTGTTGTGCCGGTATATGATTGCACCGTGATCGTGCCGCCACTCTTGCCGTTGGCGATCGTGGTGCTGCCGGATGCCAGTGTTACATCGCCGCCGGCCTTGAGCACAATGCGCCCGCCTTCGTCGCGCGTGAGTGCGTTGGCGCGTATATCACCGCTGTGCTTGAGCGTGCCCGCGAACACGCCCACCGCGCCGCCGTCTGCCAGCAGCTTGCCGATATTGACGACGGAGTCCGTCGGCGCCTGCACTTCAAATTGCACGCCTTCCTGTTCAAGGCTGGAGACTGTTACTTTTTGTCCGGCGGCAAGAATCAGTTCACCACCCGGTGTTTGTATCAAGCCGCTGTTTTCGATGCGCGGCGCGACGAGTAACACGTTGCCGCCGTACGAAGTGCGTATCCAGCCTTGATTGATAATCGCGCCGGAACTGGCGTCACCCGCAAAGCGCAGTTTGCCCGCAAGAAAATCGGCGTTCTGCATATTGAGAGTGGAACCTATGAATCCCGCGGTATCGAGCATGGCGTTGGGGCCGATCACGATGCCCGCGGGGTTGATGAGGAATACGCGCCCGTTCGATAGTAGCTGGCCTTGTATCGATGAGATGTCCGCCCCCACCACGCGATTCAACACCGCACTCGATGACGACTGCTGGATGAAGCGGGTGACTTCGCCCGCGCCGATAGAGAAGCCCTGCCAGTTGATGATCGAGCCGGGGGAGTTGGTGACGTTAAGCGTTGCGGCATTGGGCTTGACCATGCTCACCGTGCCGTTGACCACTTGCGCACCGGTGGGGTTCGCCAGCAGCGGCTGCGACTGGAACATTAGCGCCACCGCTACCGTGATCGCGCCTTGATTGAAGTTGCGCTTTTTTCCATTCTTCACGAAACGCTCCCGATTCAGCATCTGGGTGAGTTGCGGTTGCTCACGGCGGCGACCGTATAACAGCTTCAGGAATATAAAAATATTACCAGATTTACGTTACCGGTAGCGCGTAGTTTTTGTGTTGGAAAACTTCCGCCGAGTTACAAAATCGGCGTAACTAATTGTTTTTAATGTATTTTTACATACGCCATAATCATGCACTGGCCTCAGCCTTGCCGCGGCGTGTGCTGCAACCGTGCCAACGCAAGGTTCAGGCTCTCGCGATAGTGCGTTTGCGCCGCGTCACTGTCGCCGAGTTGTTCATGCAACTGCGCGCACGCCAGATGCGCTTGATAGGTAGATTCAACCGAAATACTGGCATCGAGATAATTGCGCGCCTTGCCCCACAATTTTTCGCGCGCGCACAAGCGACCGAGCGTGAGCAGCAACATCGCGTCGCCGGGATGCGCCACCAGCCAACGTTCGGCACGTTCGATTTGCCGTGTGCCCGCGTCGTCGGCGCTGTCACCATAGCGCGCGGCCAAATCACTATCCCAGTTTTGATCCAGACTGTGCTCGATGAGTTCGGCGGCGCGTTCACCCGATTTCAGCGTGATAAAACCTTCAGCCGCGGCACGCGCCACACGCGGGTCACGCCGCAGCGCGTCGGGCACTTTGCGCCACGCATCCTCCAGCGTGGCGCTGTCAGTGGCGCGCCGCTTGAGATGTTCGGTCAGCGCGCCGCGCCGCAATTCGCCCGCCTGCGCGGCGTCGTAGACCTTGCGCTTTTCGAGCTGGTCAATCACCGCCAGCGATTTTTCCCACTCTTTGGTCTGTTGCAACGCCTTCAGTTCCAGCCGCAGGCCAGCGGTGTGCTTTTGCGGCAGCGCTTGAAGCACACCGAGCGCGTCCGCGGCACGGCGATCATTTAACAAGAGATCCGCTTCGGTGATGACTTTCAGCAGGTCGCCGCCGGGCAGGTGCGCCGCGCCCAGCGCGAGGTACGCATCACGGCGCTGTGGCGCGCGCAGCTCCTGCGCGGCGCGCGCGGCCAGCATGGCGGCCAGCCCCGGTTGCTCGCCGAACTCTATCGCACTGGCGGCGGCCTTTTCAGCGCGCGCGTAGCGCCCGGAGAAAAATTCATGCACCGCTTCGGTCAGCGCTTCATGCGCCTTGCGCCGCCGGCGTGCTTCCCGGTACTCGCGCACCTGCCGGGGCATGGCCGCCATCGCTGACGCCAAGCGCACGCCCACATAAGCCAGCGCGAACACCGCTGCCAGCAACACCATGACCAGCACCAGCGACAGCTCGATGCGGTATGGCGGCAACACAATTTGCACATAAGCGGCGCTCGAACGCACCGCCCCCGCCACCACACCGACGGCTATGGCGATGGCCGCAATGATCCACAGCAGGGTTTTCATGGGATCGGGTTACGCTGGAACGCGTTCATAAAAAATACTTTAAAAAAACAATTAGTTACTGCTTGTTACGCGGCACAGACTGCGACACCGCGCGCAACGCGCCCAAGGTGGCCGACAAATCGGGCAACTCGATGCTTACGTCCGAAGTTTGCAAACTGGCGAGCGTGGCGACGGTGGCCGCTACGGCCTTATCGCGTGTGTCGAAGTAACGCGTGAGCCACTCGCGCGCGGCTTTCAGATCGCCGCGAAAAGTCGCTTGATCGCGCGTGAGCAACGCCATGCGCGCGGTGAGCAGGCGCAACTTGAGATTCTCGCGCAGAAAAAACGCCTGCGCCGGCGCCAGCAACGGCACATCGGCATTCTCAATGCGCTGCACGCGCACCATCTGCCGCAGGTCCGTCCATACTTCGCGCCAGAAGCGCGACCAGGCGCTATCACCTCGCGCCGGCGTAACAACGAGAGCCGCCGCGGCTTCACTCGCCGGGCGCGTGTCGGCGGCCAGCGGTAACTTATCCACTGCGGCAATCAAGGTGTCGATACGCACACTAAGCCCCACGGTATCCACGAACGGCGCGGCTTTCAGTCGCGTGATGTCCTCGCCGAGGGCCTTGCGCAGCGCCAGCAATTGCGGACGGTTCAGGTGCTGCAAACGCGTGTCCGCCGCCTGCAATGCGATCAACGCGACGCGTACGTTGCCCGCGAGTTGCAACTGCTGGCTCGCCACCAGCAACGCTTGCTCGATCTCGGCATACGCCCATTCGTCGCGGTTGCGCGACAGATCCTGATACAGAGATTCGAGCGCGATCTGCTGGCTTTGCGATTCGGCCAGTTTGCCCTCGAGCACACCGATCTTGACCGACGCCTCACGCGTCCCTTCGCGCAATTGATCACCCGCAATGCGGCTGGCTTTGGTTTGCGCGTCCACTTCCGCCAAGCGTTTGGCAAGCTCCTGACGCAAGCCGTCGAGTTCCTGCCGGTTGCTGTAGGCCTGCCAGCCGGTGACGCCCAACGCCAACAGTGCGATCAGGGCAACAATCCACAACCACGGCACATTCCCGCTAAAGCGCGGCGTGCGCTCCGCTGCGGGGCGGGAAACAGGCGTAGGCGATTCACTCATGTTAGGTGTGGGGCGTAAACAAGTCGTGAGTATGCAACGGCGGGTGCGGCAAACTCAACCACAAAGTTGGCGGATTACGGCCGCCACCAGCGCTTCGTCTCCCGATGCGGACTCAACCACGCGCGTCATGCGCATCTCACGGGCCACTGCTGCGATGCGCGGGTGCGGCGCGATCATTAACGTGTTGCGCAAAAAAACGCCGCCCGGCGCGCCCAGCATTTCACACAAATTGCGCAAGCCTTCGCTGCTGGTGACGATCACCGCCGCCACCTCATTGCGCGACCACGCTTCAAGCAACGGCGCGTTGTCGAGCGCGGGTTTGGCGCGCCGGTAGCACGTGACGGATTCAACACGCGCGCCGCGCGCCGTGAGCGTATCCGCCAGCAACTCACGCCCGCCATCGCCGCGAAAAATCACCACGTTTTTTCCACTTACGGACTGCATGAATGTCGAGGCAAGCAAAGACTCACTGTCATATCGACCCTGTGGCGCAACCACCCCGGTAATGCCAAACCGCTGCAGCGCTCGCACGCCGCCCGGCCCGATGGCCGCGCTACGCAGTTTTGCCGGCAAGGCACGTCGCGCGCTGATGCGTGTCATGGCTTTTTCCACCGCGCTGGGACTGATAAAAATTGCCAAATCAAAATCGTCCAGCCGCTCGATCACCGCGTCGAGCGCGCGTGGGTCAGGCGCATCGAGTATTTCAATCGCCGGATAGAGCAGCGGCACGCCACCCGCTTCGCGAATCAGCGCTTGCAGCCGTTGTGATTCGCCGGCGGGGCGTGTGATGACGATAGCGCGGTTGGCGAGCGGGGTGCTGCTTGTCATGATTAGCGGGGGAAAGCTGGTGAATCGGAATCGATTTCGGGAAATACTAAAACGTTTCCCTCATCCCCGCCCCTTCTCCCGGAGGGAGAAGGGAGAAAAGCCCCTCGCCCTCCGGGACAAAGGCACACTTGAAGCGGAGCAGAGGGGTTGGGGTGAGGGAGGGTTTTGGATTAGCACGCACAAAGGCGATTAAGGACACTATAGCTACGAACTATGCTGTGGTTTAAGAGTTTTCAAGCGCAGCCAAAATGCTATCCGCTCCCAGCCGCTTAAGCTGCTCGGCCAGCGCTTTGCCCAGCGCTTCCACATCCGCCGCCGCGCCTTCGACTTCCGCGCTGACATGGCGTGAGCCGTCCGGCGCGCCGACGTAGCCGCGCAAACGCAATCGCGCGCCGGCAATTTCAGCATAGCCGCCCAGCGGCACATTGCAACTGCCCGCCAGCGCACGCGATAGCGCGCGCTCGGCAGACACACAGGCTGCGGTGGTTTCGTCATGCAAGGGCTTGAGCAGCGCGAGCAAGTCCGCACGATCACTACGGCATTCAATCGCCAGCGCGCCCTGGCCGACGGCGGGCAGCATGTCTTCCGGCGAAATAATCGCGGTGATACGTTGTTCCAGCCCTAAACGCTGTAGTCCCGCGGCGGCGAGGATGATCGCGTCGTAATCACCTTCATCGAGTTTGCGCAAGCGGGTTTGCACGTTGCCGCGCAACGGTTCGATGGCGAGGTGCGGATATTTCACGCGCAACTGACTCTCGCGGCGCAGGCTCGAGGTGCCTACACGTGCGCCTGACGGCAGCGCCGCCAGTGTTGCAAATTTTATTGAAACAACAGCGTCGCGCGCATCGGCGCGCGCGAGTATCGCGCCTAACGCAAATCCTTCCGGCAAATGCATGGGCACATCTTTGAGCGAATGCACCGCGATGTCGGCACGGCCATCTTCGATCGCTTGTTCCAGCTCTTTCACAAACAAGCCTTTGCCGCCGATCTTCGCCAGCGAGGTATCGAGCGTGCGGTCGCCTTCGGTGGTCATGCCGAGTATGCTTACCGCCAGGCGCGGATATAATTCGACGAGACGCGATTCGATATGCCGCGCTTGCCACAGTGCAAGGTTCGACTCACGTGATGCAATCACAAGGCGCGGCGGCGCCCCACCAGAGATATAGGGTAACATATTGTTTTTAAACAATTATTTATACACTGCGCGAAACGCTTTAAGGCTGCTGATTCTAGCATGCGTGTGCCTCGCTACCGCTGCGCAGGCCGATCCGCTGCCGCTAGTCTCCGACCTGGAAGCCGCCGCCAAAATGGCGCGCGAGCAGCGTGTGCCGCTGTTTGTTGCGTTCACCCTGAAACGCTGCCCTTACTGCAACACCGCGCGTCGCGACTACTGGGCGCCCATGCATGGCAGTGAAAAATGGCGTAACAAAGTCATCATGGTTGAACTGGAACTCGATGGCGCGCCGGCGCTGCGTGACTTCGAGGGCAAGGCCACCACCCCGCGCGAATTCGCCAAACGATTTGGCATACGCAGCGTGCCCACGGTGATTGTGTTTGATGCGCTGGGTGCGCCTGCTGCGTCGCCGTTGGTTGGATTGGCGTCCGGCGATTTTTATGCGCTGTATCTTGAACAAGCGGTTGAAGCGGGGCTCACCAGGATGCGTGCAGCGCAGTAACATCAGGCGCGCCCGCAAAATTGTTACAAACACCTGTTGCAATGTGTTACAAAATGATTCGGTGCCGGCCAAACTGGCGCAGCTTAAAGGGCGGGTGAGCGCGCCTGCGCTGCAGGCGGTGCAGTGGGCGCTGGCGCTGGATGAAAAGCAGCGGCCCGCCAGCGTCGCGATCTGGAAACGCGCACTGGAAGGCAAGGCACTTGCGCCCGCCAACGCACGCGGGGTTACGTCGTCGGTGGCCGACCAAAACGCCGCCACTTGCGTAGGGACCGCCGCGACCGCCCCGGAACCCCAAACGCGGCGCACGACGACAGTGCGTCCGCGCTACGAAGAGCCCGAGCCCACATCCGTCTGGCGCTGGGTGGGCATAGCGGCAGTGCTGCTGGCGGTGGTGTTCGGCGGCCGCGCGTGGTTCAACCAGCGCGAGGCGAGAGAAACCGCGAAACTGGCGGTTGCACGCACTGAAATTGAAACTCGCCTGGAAGCGTAGCGGCAGGCCGAGCAGCTCATGCTCAGGCAACGCGAGACTCAATTGGCACATAAAGAGCAAAGCGCAGTGGAACGCGAAGATGCCGCAAAGCGCGCCACCGAGCGTGACGAGGCTTTACGAAGGCTCGACGAAGAACGCAACAAGAGCGCCGCCAGTACGGCTACTGCGGCCACCACGGTAGTAGACACACGAAAATCAGCCGTTGTGGAAGAACCGCGCCGCACGCCGCCGCCTGAAGAGAAAAGGGATCGGCCCGCGCCGCCGACGCAGCCCGCGCGCAACGAGGAGCCGCCTCCCGACAAACGCGGCGGCGATGGCTTTGATCAGAAATTACAACAGGATTTTCGCCATATGGATGTCAATGGCGACGGCTATCTGACCCCCGATGAAGTGCGCGGACGCGGGCCGATCGAGCGTGATTTCCTGCGCCTCGACACCAATGGCGACGGGCGCCTTTCGTTGCAGGAGTTAATGGCCCTTAAATTTTCCAAGCCGCCACCCGATCAAAGATTCAAAAAATAATTATTCGGGGTAAAACATCGCCCGGTTATTAAACTACCCATTCAAAAGGACAAAGCCGTGAATCGTGTACTTGCTTTGGCGCCGCTTTTGTTGTTGACCTTGTGGCTGCATGGCGCGCACGCGCAATGGCCAGCAGACGTTGACGGTTGCAACAAAAGCAGCACCGACCAACGAATAGCCGCATGCACGCGGCTGATCGACTCGGGACAGTTGTCGTCGCAGGACCGCGCCAGTGCTTTCCACAACCGCGGCATTGCATGGGCCGATAAGCGCGACTATGGCCGCGCGATTGCCGACTACAACGAGGCGTTGCGCATCAATCCCCTGTACGCATTGGCCTACTACCATCGTTTTATGGCACAGCAAAAGCAGCCCGGCGACGCAGGCTCGAATACCGGCCCCAAGGAAGCGCCTTCACCGGCTGTCAATCCGAAGGACGCGGCGGGCTACAACAAGCGCGGTATCGCATGGGCCGAGAAGCGCGATTTCGACCGTGCGATTGCCGATTACAACGAGGCGCTGCGCCTCAATCCACAGTACGCATTTGCGTACTACAACCGCGGCAATGCGTGGCGCAATAAACGCGACTTTGACCGCGCAATAGCCGACTATGGCGAAGCGCTGCGCATCAATCCACAGTACGCATTTGCCTACTACCATCGCGGCAATGCGTGGATCGACAAGGGCGACTACAGCCGCGCGATAGCCGATTACAATGAAGCGCTGCGCCTCAATCCACAGTCCGCAACCGTACATAACAGTGCCGCCTGGTTGCTGGCCACTGCGCCCGTTGCAGGGGTCAGAAACGGCGTGCGCGCAGTTGAACTGGCGCGCAAGGCCGCCGACCTATCCGCCTCGAAAGACGCGGACATACTGGACACGCTGGCCGCCGCCTATGCCGAAGCGGGGAATTTTGCCGACGCCGTACGCTGGCAGGAAAAAGCGCTGGAATTTTCTGAATTCGCAAAGAATCAGGGTGATGCAGCGCGCAAACGGCTCGAAGGCTACCGCAAAGGACAGCCCTACCACCAAACCCCGAAAGCGTAGGTGCGCACCGCGCACCGTACAAGCAACCAAAAGGAAAACAGCATGTCCTGGAAATTTGAACTGTTGATGAAGCCGGAAGGCGAACTCATCACCGAAGGCCCGGTGTGGACCGGCGCAGAGATTTTGTTCACCCACATCCGCAAAAACCGTATTTTGCGCTATGACATTAAGACCAACGCTATCACCGAATGGCGCACCGGCACCAATCGCACCAACGGGCTGTGCTTCGACGCACAGGGGCGGCTGTTCGGTTGCTGCTCGGGTGGACGCAGCATCGTGCGCTTTGATCCCGACGGTAAAAACGTGGTGGTCGCCGACCGGCTAGACGGTAAAAAACTCAGCACGCCGAACGATCTCGCGATTGATCGCAAAGGACGCATCTGGTTTACCAATCCGGTGAACGACGGCAACTGGGACAAAACCGAAGTCGAAGAACTTGACCACCGCTCCGTGCTGCGCGCCGATCCGCAAGGCGACGGCAGCTACAAAGTAACGCGCGTGACTTTCGACACCACTCAGCCGAATGGCATACTGGTATCGCAGGACAATCGCACGCTGTATGTCGCCGAGAGCTGCTTTACGAGGGGCGTGCCACGCCAGTTGCGCGCGTATCCCATACGCGAAGACGGCAGCCTTGGCGCCTATGATGCGCTGTTCACCTGGGGCGACGATGCGCGGGGCGTACATCGCGGCATTGACGGCATGTGCCTCGACGCCGAGGGCAATATTGTTGCGACTGCCGGTTGGGACGTAAGTGGCGCGGGGCCGATGCTTTATGTGTTTTCACCCACGGGACGCGTGCTCGAGACGCATCCGATTCCGGCAAGCCGCCCGACCAATGTTTGCTTCGGCGGTCCCGACCTCACTACCGTGTTCGTCACCACCGGGCACGGGCATTTCTTCAAGGCGCAGACCCATCGCGTGGGCTGGGCGATGTATCCTTAACCTGCTGAAGTTCTTTTTTAACCACGGATGAACACAGATAAACACAGATGAACACCAAGCAAAGCAGGACGCACATATAACTATCTGTTTTTAATAAAAATTTCCAGTTTCGGCGACGCTTCAATTCTGCTTGTTTAATCCGTGTTCATCTGTGTTTATCTGTGGTTAAAACGCCTTTCGTTTTTTACAAGTGCGTCACACCAAGGAGCAAGTCATGGCAAAACTTCGTCACATCGCAATGCTCGTCGAGGATATCGAAGCTACCGCAACGTTTTATGAAAAGTCTTTTGGCATGACGCG
>JANMXV010000673.1:0-1690 GCA_031381325.1 Betaproteobacteria bacterium
AGTAGACATATGCGTCCTCTGTACGTATGCTGTAGTACAGTCGACGCACTTCATCGAGCAACCGGGAGCAGCGGAAACGCGGGTGTTTGCATAGCCGATTTCAAACGCACTAAATTTTATTAAGTATTTGATTTTATGAAATACTTTTCAACGTAACTGATATTATATACAGTAATATGATGTCTTGTAAAGCGTCGTACAGGACGCTGACTTTGAGTGGAGGATTCGTTCATGGAAAAAAAGGAAAAACGCCGCATTCAATGCTTTCTCATTCGTGGCGAACATCAAGACTTGTGTGAGTGCGATCTGATTCTTCTCGACGGCGTTCATGTTGTAGTTCTGGAGTGGGGAGATCCTCCCCATAACGAGCAGCCTTTAATCTATTTGCCGCTTGATCCTGTGCATCTCAAAGCACCTGCTCAGGCTGATGGATTGTTTCAATATACCGACCCGCTCGTCGACCCTCGAAAACCAGATTGAATGCGTTACTGGTATCTCGCATCAGGAAACGCGATAGTGTTGTTTTAGGAAAGTGGCCACTCAGTTGGCATCAAAACCACCGCATGACACTTAGGCGTTTTACCGAGCCCTAGAATATTGCCGGCACCGGAAGAAGCAGCTCGTGTAGGGATTGATCACCAGCCCCTGTATCTGCAATGCAATCATGAATGGATGGATGGAGCGTGAAGCGTGAGTAATGAAGCGCGCAACCTTGCACGGAAAGAAACGGATGCACCACGCATCCTGATTGTTGCGGGGCCGAATGGCGCCGGGAAAACGACCTTTGCCCTCGAATTTTTGGTGGCTGAAGCGGCTTGTCCGGCATTCGTCAATGCGGATTTGATTGCCGCGGGCATGTCACCCTTTGCCCCCGAACTTGCAGCGCGCAAAGCGGCCAGAGTCATGCTGGAGACCCTCGACGGATATGTGCGCGTGCGCGAGAGTTTTGCCTTGGAGACCACCTTGTCGGGCCGGGCCTATGCGCACCACATTCCCCGGTGGCGTGCGCGGGGCTATCATGTAAAGCTGTTTTTCCTGCGCTTGCCGAGTGCGGAAATGGCAATGGAACGTGTGGCGCAACGCGTACGGCAGGGTGGGCATGATATTCCGCCGGAGGTGACTAGGCGCCGCTTTGCGTCAGGCTGGAAAAACTTTGAGGCCTTGTATAAACCGTTGGTGGATAGCTGGGTGCTCTTCGACAATTCAACCCGTGCGCCTGCCGTTGTTGATTGGAGCGAAAAATGAACCCGCAGCCGATTGAATCAGCCAAGGATTCCGACCTGCGCGGCGCGTGGGCTGCGCTGCAGCGTGCTTCGGCTACAGCGCGACGCATTGCACTTCAAACCGGCACGCGGCTGATCACTGTTGAGCCTTCAGAAGCAGCCAAAGGTCAGATTCATCCACAGCCGAAAGCCGGTTCTTCGGAGAACCCATGACTTATCTCATATTCTCGATCAATATGAGCCGCTTATTCACAGGCGCGCTTAGCGTTTTTATTTCGCCATGCCCAGCGCCGTCAGTGTGCGCCGGTAGCCTTCGAGTTCACGTTCCAGAAACGCCGGCAGTTCGCGATGACCGATGATGTCCACCGTCCAGAAATTGAAATCGAGGTCTTTTGAGAATATTCCGCTCAGGCTTGCTTTTCTTTCTCCATTTCCGCGAAAGCCTCTTTTGCCCAGCGGAAAGCTTC
>JANMXV010000678.1:0-7313 GCA_031381325.1 Betaproteobacteria bacterium
TTCCAATTCGGCCAGCGTTACCCATGAAATGCCAATTTCGCCGACCTTGAAACTGTGAAAGCGCCTCAAAACCTGCGGCGGCTTGCGTTTGATGATGGCGATGCAGGTATTGGTATCAAGCATGACCTTCATTCAAATACCGCCTCGCGCTTTTGCTGCTTGGGTTGATCCCTGTCGGCCATATAGTCCTTGCTGAATTTGTCGAGACTTCCAAGCAGAGAATCCCAGGAATTGACAAGAGGAATGAGAACCACTGCGCTGCCTGATTTCTTGATAAATACCTCACTGCCCTCGAAGCGAAATTCTTTGGGGAGACGCACCGCCTGACTTTGTCCGTTCTGAAATAGTTTGGCTGTTTTCATATGCGCCCCTCAAATAAGTATATTTTTTAAGTATATACTTAATACTGGCGCAGTCAATGCGGGTGCGCCATCACCGCTGATGCCGCCGGCGCCCGAGCCCCAGGTCACTGCGCCTGCATTTACCGCCGTGCCATCCCAGCGCGATCGCCTGCATCTGTCCGCGCGTATGACGCACGGCGTCAGATGACACAGGACCATTCACCCATTCGTAGCGTGCGCTGTGCGCACGAGTAACCACGGCAGGCGGCGTAAGTGACGTACGGTTGGCCGTGCACATGGCGCACGCTACGTACCGCTGCGTCTGCCCGTAGGATGCCGGTGACGAAGGAACCGCATCGATGATGCAGCTCAAAAATACTTGATCGCTTGCACCCAGCCGCGCGTGTGCCGATCGGTGTCTGAGGACACAGACGGCTGATTGCCGATACGCGTGGCCACGGTCAACTTCACCTGAAAGTCGTTGGCCTTTGCCCACGACAAGCCGAAGCCTCCACCCGACAGGTGCCGCGTATTTGCGGTCGCGGCAAACGGGTTCTCGTTAATCGTCACACCGCCGGCGTCAACAAACATAAAGGGTTGCAGCACGCCGGGAATAGACGCGAAGTTCAGCGCATAGCGCAGCTCCGCGGTCGCCGCATAGCCGGAGTCTCCCGACGCCTCGCCCTGCGGATACGCGCGCACGCCGTTGGCGCCGCCAGCCTGGACTACGATTCTTTATTGGGTGGTTGCGTTTTTTGTGCAAGGACACGCGCGATCGATGCGGTTCCTGCGTCACCGGCATCATCGATGATGCCGGTAAGCGGAGAGAACCGCATCCGTCGCGTAACGCTTTGCGCAAAGTGCAGCCTGAGTAGATCAGACGGGCTGGGCCAGGATCACAGCGGCGTTGTTACAACTGTCAGCCCGGCTTTGTCCGCCGCGACCGCAAGGCGTCGGTCGAATACCGCGAAATCCACAGTCGCCGAGGCCCGCGCTTTCAACCACAACGCGCTCGCAAGGTGGATCGCATCGAATCCACGCAGGCCGTAAATTTCCGCCAAATCGCCGGCGCTACGCAGCACATCCGGGGCGAGTTCCACTTTCAACAAGGCGTCCCAATCGTGATCCAACTGCCGCAGCCGCTGCTGGTGCTTCGCTTCGCTGCTAAGTCCGCTGTGCTTGAGCCGCGCAAAGGCTGCCCGGGTTTCGGCGTAGGCGACCACCGATGTCGCCAAAGCCTCTGCGTTCGAGGCGTGCGCTTGCATTACTGCCGTGCCCGTTTCACGCACGTAAAGTTTGACCAGCGCGGAGGTATCGAGATACAGAATCAACGGCGGCCCTGTTTTACCCAAGCCGAGAGAGACACGCCCTTGCGCATCGGTTCGCCTTGCGGCAACCCGGCAGGCTTTTCGCCATTCCACCGAACGCCCGGCAACTGTGCAATCGAGGCCAGTGATGTGGCAGCCTTAAACGGCACGATGCGCACAAGCGGCCGGCTATGCACGTTGACAGTCACCGATTGCCCGGCAGCAGCCTTTTTGACATAGCTGCTTAGATTGGCTTTTAATTGGCGAATATTGGCCTCCATTGCTGTGTCCACTTTTATGAAATTGAGGGCACAATGATAACATCGTACCGTAGACCATCACGCGCCCGTCGTTGAGTTGCGCCATGGCGGGGTTAAGCGTGTGAAACGGTTTTCGGCCTGGCCTCAAAACATTTAAACTGATGTTTTGCAAAGAAAAACTGCACCTCCCCACAAAATAATAATCAAAACGTTATGTCAAGCTATGCCTTGCACGCCACGGCAATATCACCAGGCCTGCGATGACAAACAATGCCGCCAGCCACCAGCGCGCACGTTCACGCGCGCGGACGCGCACCTCGCGTTTGACGAATTCCTCGCCCTTGCGCATCTCGTTGTAAGACTGCATGAATGACGAGATACGCCGAACTTGCATGTCGTCAAGCGCTGCGCCCTGCCAGCGGCTGTCCTGCTCTTTGCGGCTCAGTTGCGCGGCAAGCGCGCGATACCGTTCGGCCTCACGTGCCGCGTCATTGAAAATCTGCATTTCACGCTCGCTCATGTAGGCTGAGCGTGCGCCGGGCACGGCGTATTCGAGCATGTCGAGCAGCGGCTGGTCAGCGCGTGGCGCCGCCGTGAACCATGCACCTGCGGCGATGAACAGTGCGGCGAGCATCACGCGCACCACGCCCGCGACACGTCGAACCACGCTGCCGCCGAGCGACAGGGGCCGTGCAAGGGCCGCGAGAGCCAACACCGCGCCGAACGTGCATACCAGGGTGGCGCCCGTGGGCAAATCCCACACATAGGAGATCGCGAGACCAACGCCGCTGGCAACCGTTCCTGCCAGCCATCCCACCATGAGCTGACGTCCAACGGTATGCGCGTAGATCACGCCTATCATGGCCGGGATGATGAGAAACGAAAATACCAGTAGTACGCCCGCAAGCGACACTGAACTCGTCACCACCACGCCAAAGCCGGCGTAGAACGCGAAGTCCCAGCACCAGCCGCGAACGCCGCCGCCCGCCGCCGCCAGGCGGCTGCGCAGCATCCATAACGCGCCGCCGATCAACAAGTAGATCGGCGCCACCTTGACCAGATCATCCATGCCGGCGAGCAGTATGTTGCCGACAAGTATCTGTTTGATATGTTCGCTGCCCTGTGGCGCTTTCTCCACCAGCAGAAACGCCGCGGCAGCGGCTACCACATAAATAACGCCGATCAGCGCTTCCTGCGGCACGCGACCCGACCACTGGCGCGTGGACGCCAGCAACGCCGCCGCCGCCAGTGCAAAACACAGCGAGTACGCCACCGATCCCGCGCTGCCCACCGCATGCCCCAGCATGAAGGCGACGGTGGCGCCCAGCGCCGCGATTTGCGCCAGCGCCAGATCGACGAAAATAACGTTGCGGCGCAGTATCTCCAATCCGAACAAGGCATGTATGCCGGTAAGGCACAGCGCCACCAGGAACGGCGGCAACAGCAATGAAATCGTGTCAGCCATCAATGGCACTATCTTAAGGAATACAGGCTAGTCGTAGGGTGCGCATCGCGCACGCGCAAACATCGGTGAACGGTGCGCGGTGCGCACCCTACAATTACTTTTGATCGCGTGAACTTGTGTTGAGATGAGTTTTGCCCATCCTACAGGCTTAAAATAGCGCCATTGGTGTCAGACATCACCGGCCATTGTAGCGCCGCAACTATGGTCAGCGCGCAGCAGAGGCGGACAAAGCAGCAACGTTAAAATCAAACAGCGACAGGTAATCGCGCGCCACATTTACATCAGGCGCCGCACCCACCGAGGCTGCCAGTTGCACCACTTGCGCGCCGCTCTTGCGCGCAAGGAACTCGGCATTCTTCGCCGGCTCATGGGCCTGGCGCAGAATGATTTTGATGTTGTCCGATTCCATGCGCTTGATCAACGCCGCCAGATGCGCGGCGCTGGGCGGCACGCCCGGTTTAGGCTCGATGAATCCGGCCAGATTAAGCCGGAAACGCCGCGCAAAATAAGCCCAGTTGTTGTGATACGCAATCAGCGGCTTGCCGCGCAGCGGTGCGAGCTGGCGCTCCCAATCGCGCAGTTTATCGTCGAGGCGCGCGAGAAATGCGCGCCGGTTCGCGTCATAGTTTTTGGCATTCGCAGGATCCGCGCGGATCAGCGCCTCGAGCAGGTAGCCGGTAATGATCTCGCCGTTACGCGGATCAAGCCAGTAATGCGGATTGCCGCTGCCGTGCGCATGACCCGCCGCGCCCCCTGGGTTCACTTCCCCGCCGTGTACTTCGAGCAGCGCGATGCCGAAAGAACAATCCACATAGCCCGGCCCGCCGCGCCGGATGGCGCTGTTCCCGGACTGCGCCGCCAGACGGTCGAACCACAGGTCGTAATCCGCGCCCACGCGCAGCACGAGCTTAGCTGCCTTCAGCCGCTGCACGTCCTGCGGTTTGGGCTGGTAATCTTCCGCATCGGTATTCGGCGGCACGAGGTGCGTGACTGCCACGCGTTCGGCGCCGACCACTTCCGCCAGGCTGCGCAAATCGGTGGTGGTCGCCACAATTTGTACGAGGGGCACGCGCTCTTGCGCAAATG
This sequence comes from Betaproteobacteria bacterium, assembly GCA_031381325.1. Lineage (GTDB taxonomy): Bacteria > Pseudomonadota > Gammaproteobacteria > Burkholderiales > SG8-41 > UBA5216. The sequence goes on from JANMXV010000678.1 coordinate 4,460, forward strand.
CAGCGGTGTGGATCAACGCTAGCGTGTACAGGATCATGCGCAACAAAAAAGGGCTGCCGTGGCAGTCCTTTTTACGTGGTAATGCGCGCGGTAAAAAAATCACCGCTTCGCGACCCACAAACTCTTCGGCATCAGGCAATGCACGTGCTTCTCGGCGCCCCACACATCACCCACCCGGCAATCCATCGCCGCGCTCGCGAGTCCGTATGCATCCAATCGCGGGATGCCTTTTTCTTTTTCCAGCCACTGGATCATATTGCGCGAGGCCGTATCCATGGCGATGTTCAGATCGCGATTCTGCGCGTGCTGCACGTAATAGCGCGGCGTATCGCGCAGCGGCCGCTCCATGTCCTCACGCGCCTGGAAATTCTTCGGATTGAGGCAATGGATGCCTTTCTTGATGTTCACCACTTGCGAGATACGGCAGTCGGACACCTGGTGCATCAGCCCTGCGGCCTGTTCCACGGGGATCTTGCGCTGCTCGGCGAGAAACTTTGCGGTCTGTTCCTTAACAATATCAAGCGCCTTGTTGAGATCCGCATCGAAGCCCATGGTAATCCACGATTTCGGCGTCTCGATGCGCGGCATATCGAGTTTCATATTTTTTACCACCTCGACCGTGAGGTTGAGTTCCTTGTACGCAGTCTCGATGGCGGTGAGGCTGACTTCGCCGTTGCCCTGCGCCGCGTGCGAGTCGCCCGTCCACAGCAGCGCGCCCGCCACATGCACCGGCACATAGAGTGTGGTGCCTTCTACGAAATCGCGAATATCCATATTGCCGGCAAATTCGCCTGGCGGCACCGTACTGTAGCGGCCCGGTTCCTTGCGAGCGACTCCCAGCGTGCCCGGAAATGGCTTGAGCGGAACAAATACGCCGGGCACGAATTCCGTGACCTTCTTGTCCCAGTCAAGATAAAGAAATTTGACTTGTCCGTCCGGATACTCCTTGGGGAACTGGCCAAACATGCCGGGCACATTGAAACTGGTGCCGTAGGCGCGCGGTACGATTTTATTCAACCTGACCTTGAGCACGTCACCCGGTTCGGCGCCGTTGACGTAGATCGGCCCCGTAATGGTGTGGGGGCCGCGGCCCGGATGATCGGTTCTGAGCTTCTTGATTTCCTCGATGGTGCGGCCGGGCACCACTTGGTTGTGGGAATGCATCATGGTCTCGAGGACGATGGTGTCGCCCGATTCAACCTTGAGCACAGGCGGCTGGGCGTTGTCGAACCAGCCCCACTGCGTGGTTTCCAGCGTGGCCGGCAGCAGATGCACCTTGCCGCCCTTGCCGGGACCCAGCGCCTGCGACTGTGCGAACAGCATCGCTGGAACCGCCATCAAACAGGCAATGACGCCCACCTTCAGATAAGCCTTGATCTGCATGAACATCTCCTGTGAGCGCACAACAAAACTGCAACGATACTCTACTCCGGCGGCTTTCGCTTGGGCAAGGCGTGACAGCGAATGCTGTTAATAAGTCTTGTATTGCAAATACTTGCCGCTCATCACGATCTGCACACGGTCGCCGTTCGGATCGGCCTGACGCTGCATGTCCATCTTGAAATCGATGGCGCTCATGATACCGTCGCCGAATTCTTCGTGTATCAACTCCTTGAAGGTGGTGCCATAGACGCTCACCAATTCATAAAAACGATAAATCAACGGATCAGTCGGCACTGCGGTGGGCAACGAGCCTTTGTACGGCGCTTGTTGCAGCAGCAGCACGGCATACGCCGGAAGTCCGAGCAATTTGCCGGCGGCTTCGGCCTGCGGTTTGGTCATTTTCATTTGACCCAGCAGCGCAGCCGTTGTCCATTCCTTGCTCTGACCGACTGTCTGGGCAATTTTGCTCCAACTCAGACCCCTTTTGAGCCGCGCTTCAACCACCAGTTCAGTGACATCAAAACGGGTCATGGGTTTGTGTACGCTCGCGGCGGCCACCAAGGCTTCTGTCTTCTTCATCACTTACTCCTCTCGTTTGGGGTTATTGTCTGATATTAATGACCATGGCTTTTTCAAGGGGCGCCAAGGATACAACCGGCGCGGGCGGCGCTTCCACACCCGGCGTTACCAGCGGCGGATTCTTCGCGTCGTAGCCTTCGGGCAATTCCTCGCTGAAGCGCTTGGAGCGGCTCACCAGAAAATCCACCAGATGATTGCGTATCGCATAGAAGCGCGGTTCCTTATGCAGGGTCTCGCGCTTGCGATCACGCGGCAGCGTGTTGACCACGATTTCGGCGATGCGCGCATGCGGGCCGTTGGACATCAGCATGATCTTGTCGGCGAGCAGTATCGCTTCATCGACATCGTGCGTGATCATGAACACGGTTTGATGGGTGGCCGCGCAAATTCTCACCAGTTCTTCCTGAATGTTGCCGCGCGTTAACGCATCGAGTGCGCCGAAGGGCTCATCCAGCAGCAACATCTTAGGCTCAATCGCAAACGCGCGCGCAATGCCAACCCGCTGTTTCATGCCGCCGGAAAGTTCCGAGGGCTTTTTGTGCTCCGAGCCCGTTAATCCAACCAGATCAAGATAACGCTGGCAGTGTTCATCAATTTCCTTCCGGCTCTTGTCGGGCCAGCGCGAACGCACGGCAAACTCAACGTTTTTCCTGGCGCTCAGCCACGGCATCAGGGCATGGCCCTGAAACACCACCCCGCGCTCGAGACTGGGACCGGACACTTCGCGACCGTCCATCACCACGTTGCCGGCGCTCGCGGTATCCAACCCTGCCAGCACGTTAAGAATCGTGGTTTTGCCGCAGCCCGAATGGCCGATGATGCACACGAACTCGCCTTTTTCGATGGTGAAATGCACATCATCAAATACCGTCAGATCCGGCTGACCGCGCGC
>JANMXV010000680.1:0-27657 GCA_031381325.1 Betaproteobacteria bacterium
GTAGCGGCATGGAGGGAACCAAAATCCGCGCGGGCGTGCTCAAGATCGCCTGGGACTATGAATACCGTGTCGACGATGGCCCCTCGGCGCCGCGCGCCCAGCTCGAGAAATGCGCACGCGCCGCGGCTCTCGCCGCCAAGACGGCTGGCGTGCCGATTCTCGTGCACCACCGCTGCGAAGACCGCACGGGCCATCGCGTGCTCGACATCTTCGAGGAAGAAGGCGTCGACCTTCGCGCGGTGACCGTCGGCCACTGCAACGATTCATTGGACAAGGACTACGTAATCGGGCTTGCCCGGCGCGGCGCGACCGTGGGCCTGGACCGCTTCAATCCGAACCGCTCGCAGGAGGAGCTCGAACGGCGCACGCAACTGGCTCTGGCCGTCATTAAGGCGGGCTACGCCAGTCACATGACGTTGAGCCACGATCGCGCCGCGTTTTCCATCAACGGTGGCCCGCCCGAAGGGGGCCCGCGCCCCGAGGATCCGAATTGCTATGTGCGCGTTTCGCAGATGGAGATTCCCTGGTTGCTCGCGCACGGCGCGACCGAAGCGGATATCCAAGCGACGCTCATCGGGTCGGTGCGCGCCATGTTTGAATCGGCAAGCGCAATGAAACAAGGTTGAAAGCGCGGCGCGCGCCGCGCCTCCAATCCAGGCCGCCGGAATATTCGAACGCCAACAGGAGTCGCGGAGTCGATTGAGCGAGTCAAAAGGGCCCGTATATCTATCGCCGACAGCTATCCGGATGCCAAGGTTGCTTCTGTACCCGAGCCAGTTCCCGACACACGGCGCCGCTAGAGACTGGTTGTCGGCATGACTGCTCAACACCGATACCTGCCGGAAGCGCTACGCGGGCAGCTCGGCCTTTGCCGCCGTTGGCGATCAGAGCCACGAACGGCTGCAATAGGCGGGCAGGCCGTCGTAGGTGCGAAAGTCGGATTGAACGGCCGCTTGCAACATCAGGCTATGTCAGTACCCGACCCGAATCGGACATTCGCCGCCTTGAACCGGAAGCGTACGCGTTCCAGTCTCGCTATAATGGAATCTTGATATGGGGAGCCATCAATGACAAGTCAGGGAAAATCACTGCGATTCGTCGTGGGAGCGGTGCTTTGCATAGGCGCTATTTTCCACGTGCCCATGGTTGCGTCGGCACAAGGCACCGAGGCATCTGCGGCAAAGTCGACGCGAGCTGCCGACGAGCAAACGAACAAAATCGTTTTGGCTGCGAACGTCTTCTTCGAGAGCCTCACTCCCGAACAGAAGAAGTCTGTGCTCTTTGCGTACAGCGATTCTGAGCAGAGGGCTCGCTGGTCGAATCTGCCTCTGGGTCTCTTCACGCGCGCTGGCGTCCGTTTGGGCGAAATGAACGACATACAGCGCACCGCTCTGATGAAACTGCTGGGGACCATCTTGAGTCCCACAGGGCTGAGGATGGTGCATGAGCAGATGGCGGCTGACGACGTGCTAAAAACCCATGGTGGAAACCGACCGGATCTAATATACGGCTACGACCATTTCTATGTGTCATTCCTCGGCGCTCCCTCGACCACTGCGCCATGGATGCTTCAATTCGGCGGTCATCATCTAGCGATTAACGCCACGGTCGTCGGTGCGAACGTCACTCTGTCGCCCTCGCTGACCGGCGGTCAACCGATAAAGTTTACGTCACTGACCCTCGAGCCCGTTAGCATCGCCCAGGACGAAATTAGTCAGGCCGCTCTATTAATCGGCAGCCTGACGGACGTGCAGAGGCGCAAGGCAGTCATCAGCACAAAACGTATCGACTTAGTGCTTGGACCCGGGCAGGATGGCAAGACATTGCAGCCAGAAGGATTGCCCGGCAGCGAAATGACTTCCGCACAGAAGACCTACTTGCTCCAACTCATCAAGGCACGGTTGGGAATCCTCAACGCCGATGCCGTGGCCGCAAAGATCGCTGCCGTAAGGAAAAACCTCGATAAAACTTATTTTGCCTGGTTCGGCCCCGTCGCTGAAGTAGGAGCGAGCTATTATCGCGTAACTGGCCCTACTATTCTGCTGGAGTTCGCACCTCAGGACATTTTTGGTGGTGATGCCGCCCAGCACCTTCACAACATGTATCGCGATCCCACCAACGAATACGGGGCGGCTTGGACTTCGCACAAATGAGGCCGCGAGGGAAGGGGCTGTACTTATGCGTGCTGCTCGCCCTTGCTGTCCATGGCGCGCGCGCGCACCCCGTCGATGAAGTGGTGCAAGGCGCCTACCTGACCCTCGCTCCTGAAGAACTGCGCTTGGAGCTCGACATCACCGTGGGAAGCGGCGTTGCCAAAACGATGCTGAGCGCGCTCGATCACAACGCAGATAAGCGTGTAACCGATTTGGAAGCACGCGCCTACGCTCGGGCGGTACTCGACCAGTCGACTTTCATGCTGGATGGAGTTGCTGGCTACTGGGTATTACACGGCGTGACCGTGCCGCCGTTCCGTAGCCTGGAACTAGGTACCGACACCATTAAAATCTACGCTGTAGCTAAACGCCCTGATCGCGCGGGCGCGCGTACTTTGACGTACCAGAACCGATACGCGCCGGGCAAGAGTGTGTGGGCCGCAAACGTCTTTCTGCAACAGGCAGTTGGCTGGCACTACCAAGTCACCGGGCAGCAGCGTAGCGATGATGGGCAGCGACTAACTGTGCGGTACATCGTTACGCGTCTATGAGAAAAGGTCTGGTTGTGGCTGGAAGTGTGAATTCGCCGTTGAACCCGTAACCGGGCTCTGGGAAAATCGCGTTTTTTCCAAGGTCAGCTTACGGGAAATTTGGGCGACTACCGCTCTCGGCCAGCTCCGGTCATTCAAGGTAATTGAGCCTGGCCCCGAAATCGCCCTATCTCTGTACCGTACGGCCTGATCCGCAAGCCCGTAGCGGTTGCACAACGCCGGAGACGATCCAGTTTTGCTTCCCGCTCGCGCGTAGCGATCAGACTGCTTTGAAGTGAAGTCATTCGCAACGATGAACAGCTCGAGTAGCCATCGCGCGCGGGGAGTTTTCCGTCCCCGCGGCGCGATTGACGGCATCCCGGACTGGCCATATAGTCGCAGTCAGTCCAAGAAAAGCGTTTGATTTTCCTATTCGCCTCACCGATTCCAAAGGAGGAAGCCATGCCCGATACGATCGTCGCCAGTCACGCCATCACCGTCGAGGATGTCGAATATCAGCCGGGCATGCTTGCTCGCCTGTACCGGCCGGCGGGCACCGGACCGTTTGCTGCAGCATTGCAGGTGCATGGCGGTGCCTGGACCAGCAAGGATCGCAGCGACAACGACTTCATGGCCAAGGCGCTGGCCGAAAGCGGCATCTTCGTCGCCGCGATCGATTTTCGCATGCCACCGGTGGCACCTCATCCCGGCTCGATCCAGGACATCAACCTGGGCGTCCGCTGGCTAAAGGCGAATGCGCGTTCGTTCGGCAGCCGCCCCGAATGGGTCGGCTCATTCGGCACGTCGAGCGGCGGGCACCAGGTGCTGCTGGCCGCGATGCGGCCGACCGATCCGCGTTATACGATTCTGCCGGGCCCGGCCGGTGTCGATGCGACGCAGGCCTGGGTAATCTCCGGTTGGGGCGTGCTCGACCCGCTGCTGCGCTACAACCTGGCGAAGCAGGCCGGCAAACAGGATCTGGTGCATCACCACGACACGTTCTGGCTGACCGCAGAGGCGCATGCCGAGGCGGCGCCGCCGACGATGCTGAAGCGGGGCGAGAAATGCGCGCTGCCGCCGGCGCTGGTATTTGGCGGCGACAGAGACGAGTGGGTCCCGGTGGAGTTGATGCGCAGCTTTGTCGCCGACTACAACAAGGCCGGCGGGCACGCCGAATTGCAGCTCTACGAGGGCGCCGACCACGGCTTCATGACCGGCAAACCCAATGCCCCGTATGCGGCGCGCGCGCTCGACCGGATGAAAGAGTTCGTCCGCAAGCACACGACCCCGTAGCTCGAATTATACAAAATTGGTTTTCCGCTACCCATCAACCTCCCCGCTCGGGCGGGGACTCGACGCTCCCTTCTCCCTCCGGGAGAAGGGCTGGGGATGAGGGAAGAGACGCCTCGTTCACGGGCGCAATTCACGCCGCGCGCGCCGTGGCGTCTCTTCATGAATAGTGGCTTCCGCCTTGATGGGCGGGGCGAGCGGCAAGTGCATACACAGGGAGAACGAAATGGCAACCGTGATTGCGTATGACGATGCGAAAGTGAATCAAGTCACCAGGACCGGCGTCGATGGCTCTAGAAACGTCTCGACTCCATTGCTGGGGAAACGAGGCAACCCGGACCTGCCTCTCGCCTCGCTGGTCACGTTCGCACCCGGCCGACTCTCTACGCCGCATTTCCACGACGTCCCGCAGTACCAGATCATGCTCGGCGGCAGGGGCAAACTGGGGCGCCATGACATCAAGACCAACAGCGTCCATTTTTCGCGGCCCCACACACCTTACGGCCCGTTCACGGCCGCCGACGACAGCAGTCTGACCTGTCTGATCATCCGTTCCCGTCCCGATACCGGCGCGCAGCACGACGCTGAGGCGATCGCCCAGCTCAACCAGATGCCCGACCGCAATCCATGGCAAGTCACGCACGACGTGAGGTTCCCGGACATGGGCGCGGAAAGCGTAATGCTGCTAGCGGTTCCAGAGCTACAAGACAAGCATGGACTCGCGACCTACACGTTGCGCATGAAGCCGGGCGCGACGGCGCTCACCCCGGAACCCTCGATCGGGGAAGGATTGTTCGTCGTGGTGCAAAAGGGCAGCCTGATTCACGACAAGAAAGAAGCGAAGGCGATGACGTTGGTGTACGTCTCAAACAAGGAGGGACCCTATGAGATTCGCGCGGGGGCCGAGGGGCTGGAAGGGCTCATCGTCAGATTCCCCAACCCAGTGACGCAGTCAGACGTCGCTGCCAAGGGCGCTAAACCCGGCGAGAGATCATTCAAGTGCACGCTGTGCGCGTTTGCCTACGAGGAGATAAAGGGCATGCCGGAGGACGGCATCGCGCCTGGAACGCACTGGGAAGACGTGCCGGAGGACTGGACCTGTCCGGACTGTGCCGCTGACAAGCACGGGTTCGAGCTGCTCGAATTGTGATGTCTGTGGTCCGCAATTGTCCGCTGTGAACCTATAGCGGACCTTTTTCGGTCGTGTCGTCAACGGCGGCTCTGGCCGAGCAGGAGACGCTCCGGCAATCACGCCGACCGTCTCAAAGGGATCGATACCGGACATTGCCTGTCAGATCAAACGTAAACGTTTACAGGTCATTACACCATTGTCCAGCATCAGCGGTTGGCGAGTTCTACCAGCGCCGCGGTGAGCACGCGCGCGCCGGCGGCGAGGCCGGCGGGGGTGGCATTTTCTGCTTCGTTGTGAGAGATGCCTTTTTCGCACGGTACGAAGATCATGCCGGTCGGGCACACGCGCGCCATATACATCGCGTCGTGGCTTGCACCGGACGATAGGCGCATGTAACTCAGTTCGAGGTCTTGCGCCGTTGCCTCGATGGCGTTTGCGACATCCGCATCGAACACGCACGGATCGTCGTGCAGTGTCGGTATGACTTTGACCTCGCACTGTTTCGCCGCTTGGCGCGCGAGCGGTTCGACCGCTACACCCAGACGCTGGATGGTTCGCGGGTCGGGGTGACGCACATCGACGGAAAACAACACGTGGCTTGCCACCGAGTTGGGCGAGTTGGGCGTGACCAGCATGCGGCCGACCGTAAAGCGCGTGACGTCGGCGGGATCGTGCGTGAGTTCGGTCAGGGCGTTGATGATGGCGACTGCGTCGCGCACCGCATCCTTGCGCAGTGCGAGCGGCGTCGTGCCGGCGTGATCCGATTTGCCGGAAACTTCGATGTTGAACCAGCGCAGGCCCTGGATGCCGGTGACAACACCCACGGTTTTGCGCGCGTTTTCCAGCAGCGGGCCCTGCTCGATATGCGCTTCAATGTAAGCGGCTGCGGGTGTATTGAATTCGCGTTTCGCCGCCAGCGGTGTAGCGGCCAGTGTGTCGGCGAGCGCGTCGCGGAGTTTAACGCCTTCGTTGTCGGTGACGTCGAGCACGTCGGCCAACGGCCGCGCGCCGGTGAATACCATGGAGCCCATCGTGCAAGGTGCGAAACGTCCGCCTTCCTCGTTGGTCCAGGCGACGACTTCGATCGGGCGGCGTGTTGTCACGCCGGATTCATTCATCGCTTCGAGCGCTTCGAATCCCGCAAGCACGCCGTAGATGCCATCGAAGCGTCCACCGCGCGGCTGCGAGTCCATGTGGCTGCCGGTCATGACCGGTGCTGCATTCGCGTCGCTGCCGGCGCGCCGCACGAAGAGATTGCCTATGGCATCAATGCTCACGCTGAATTTGCGCTGCACGGCCCACGACAGCAGCAGCTTGCGTGCAGCGATGTCTTCCTTGGACAGCGCGGCGCGGTTCACCCCGTTGCCGGGAATCGCGCCGATCTGTGCCATCTCGGCATGGCGCTGCCACAGGCGCTCCTCGTTGACGCGCCAGGCGGCGTCACGTGCGTCTTCTCTCATTGCGGTCTCCTGGAACAAACTATTCGATTTTGATGTTGGCGGTGCGCACGACCTTGCCCCACTTGAAGAGATCGGCGCGGATCAACTCGCCCATCTGCTCGGACGTGCCGCCGTGAGTGAAGCCGCCCTGCGCGAGCAGCTTTTCCTTCAGTTCCGGGGAGCTCAGGCTTTTTTGCACTTCGGCGTTGAACCGCGCGACGATCTCGCGCGGCGTTCCGGCGGGCGCCATGAAGCCGAACCAACTATCCGCTTCGAAGCCTTTGAGTGCTTCGTTGAGTGCGGGCAGGTCGGGCAGCGCCGGCGAGCGTTTGCTCGACGCAACACCTATGCCTTTCAGGCGCCCGCTCTTCACGTAAGGTGCGGACGAGGGGATGCTGTCGAAAAACAACTGCACGTTGCCCGGAATGAGGTCGGCAAGCCCTGGCGCGCTGCCTTTGTACGGTATGTGGTTAGCCTTGAAGCCACCTAATTGCTGCAGCAATTCCTGCTCAAGGTGCGACAGCGTGCCGTTGCCCTGCGAAGCAAAATTCAATTCGCCGGGATGCGCTTTGGCGAGCGCGATCAGCTCCTTCACGTTCTTCACCGGCAGCGACGGATGTGCGACCAGGATATGCGGCACGTTGGCGACTATCGCGACGGGTACCAAGTCTTTGTCGAGGCGCCAACTCAGTTTGCTGTAAGCAGTCATGCCGATCGCATAAGTAGTGACGGGCGCCATCAACAGCGTATAGCCGTCGGGCGCCGCTTTGGCCGCGAGTTCTGCGCCTATGATTCCGCCGGCGCCGGCTCGATTGTCGATCACGATCGGTTGACCCCATGCTTCGCTCAGCTTTTGTCCAACGAGGCGCGACAACAAGTCGGCCGCGCCCGCGGGCGGGAAGGGCACAATGATGCGCACCGCTTTCGCCGGGTAGTTTTGCGCGGTGGCGAATGCGGCACATGCTGCAAGAGTCAACGCAACCGCCGTTTTCATGAGCTTGTGCATGATCGTTCCTTTATTCGGGTCGACGTAACTGCCTGACATTGTATAAAACCCCAGGGGTCAGAGGTCCCATTCTTTTGAAGCCGCTCATAGCAGCAAGGGGCCTTTCATTGTCGCATCGCAACCCTGACATTCCTCCTCCTTACGCGTTGCCGGCACGCACGCTGCGCGACCTCGTGCTGCGGCTGAACGCCGAAATCAACAAAGCCATGCAGTCGCCCCTCGCAGTTACATTGGCTATAGGCCCGACCGCCACTATTCAGTGAATACTTCTTGAAGAGTATGAAGTACGTCGGTCAGGGTCTTATCTGTTGTTACGCCCAACTTCTTGACTAAGCGTGTCTTGTCGAGCGTGCGAATCTGATCCAACAGGATCAATCCACTTTTCCTCCGCAACCTCACAGGGTTGCGATAGGGCGCGGACTTGCTTCCTGTTGTCATCGGCGCGACGATCACGGTCCTCAGATAATCGTGCATCTCTGAAGGAGACACGATCACGCAGGGCCGCGTCTTTTGAATTTCGCTACTGACGGTCGGATCGAGGGCAGCCAGCCAGATTTCACCGCGCCTTACCACACCAGTTCCTTGTCGCCTTCATTTGCGAACTCAGGCCAAACGAGCCTATCGTCGCCGGCGGCGGCGATCGCCTTGCTTGCATCAACCCAACCGTGACGCGCTTTCTTTTCCGGCTTGCGAATCACAATCGCATCGCTTTCGATTTCAATATCAACCTCTCCCACGTCCATACCCGTTTGGGCAAGAAATGGCTTCGGAATCAGTACGCCTTGTGAGTTACCCATTTTGCGAATCAATGTTTTCATGCACCACCCCCATCAAAAGTGGTAACAATGTTATGCCTTGGAAATATCGATGTCAATACAATGTTATAACAATAGAATCATGAAGTTACTGACTCGTCTCGATCATCTGATCGTGGAAGAAGTCGTAACCTATGTGGCTGACGACGGCCTCATCGATCCCGATAACGTACTCACGCCGCTGCAAGCGGCCGCCTGCACCTACCGTATTCGTGCGGACCGCGCGCGGGGCGCAAAGTGCTGAGCTTGCAATACGCGCCGACTCGCGCGTTGCCGATCACCCAACAACTATGCGCCAATGCCCACGGATTCAGCGGGAACAAAGGGCTGCGCTGCGACGCCGATCGGCGCAGTGACCTTGAACAACTGTGCCGCTACATCACGCGCCTGGTCATCGCCAACGAACGGTTTAGTGTGAACCGCGCGGGGCAGGTAGTTCTCAAACTCAGAACACCTTATCGCAACGGCGCCACCCACATCGTGATGTCGCCGATGGAGTTCATGCAGCGGCTCGCCGCACTGGTGCCGTGCCCACGCCTGCATCTCATCCGCTTTCATGGGGTGCTCGCGCCTAACGCCAAGCTACGTTCAGGCGGCTTGAGTTGTTAATTCGGCCTGGGTTTTGCCAGGGCTGATGGGTTGGCTCGGCTTGCGTTCGTGTAAAAGCCTCGATGGGTCGGAAATCAGCCGATGCGGAACGTTTCTCGGGGCAGGATTTTCAGGACAACAGCGGGGCTTGGCGAAAATTCACGCGATTGACTGTTCGCCCATCGCGGGATAGATTGCCGTTTGGTGAAAAATAATGTTTGAAATTCCTGCACCCACGGCGCCACATATAGGTGAGCAGGCATGTAGCTACCCATAATGGAATAGCGAATTTTGAGTCGGTGCTTGCGCTTTGTTATGGAGAGTTAAGCGGCATTACAGGTGTATTTCGGCACTGTGCTGTCCACGCTGCCGGTGGTGAAGAACGGCAGGGTACGCGCACTCGCGGTGACCACGGCGATGCGCAATCCGGCGCTGCCTGATGTGCCAACGGTGTCCGCAGCGGGCGTGCCGGGCTATGGTTTCAGCGGTTGGCACGCGGTGCTGGCGCCGGCGCGCACGCCGCGCGAGATCACCACGCTGCTGAACCGCGAGATCGTGGCGCTGTTGCAGGCGCCCGAAGTCAGGGAACGGCTGGCCGCCGAGGGCAGCACCGTGGTGGCGAGCACGCCGGATCAATTGACGGCGCATTTGAGACAGGAAATTGCAAAATGGAACAATGTGGTAAAACAAGCCAACAGCAGACTGGAAACGACGCGCTGAGCGGAGACGGATTAATCAACAAGGAGGTTCAGGCGTGAGCAAGGCAAAAGGCATACGCGAAGTCAGCTACGTTGATATTCGTCAGGGGGGCGGGGCGCACGGCCATTCCCACACGCATGATCAGTTTGATCCGCAATCGTGGTTCGACTGCGCGGGCGGCGGGCAGGTGGTGGTGGAGAACAACGTCGCCTACATCGGCAATATGCGCAATCCCGCGGGTACGCTGATCATCGACATCAAGGATCCGAAAAATCCCAAACAACTGGCTTCGATTGCCATGCCCACCGGCACGCACTCGCACAAGGTGCGCGTCAAGGACGGCATTATGATCACCAATCGCGAGGCGCTCAATACCAAGGCTGCGCGCGGCGAAACGGCGCCCGCGGATTTTCAGGGCGGGCTCGGTATTTATGACGTGTCCAATCCTGCGAACCCGAAGCTCATCACCCACTGGAATACCGACGACAAGCCCGGTCCCGCTTACGCGCGCGGCGTGCATCGCTTTGATTTTGACGGGCGTTACGCCTACATTTCGCCCACCGCCGACGGTTACCTTGGCAACATCGTGATGATTCTTGATTTGAAAAATCCCGCGAAGCCCGAAGAAGTCGGCCGCTGGTGGATGCCCGGCCAGTGGACCGCGGGCGGCGAGAAGCCGGCGTGGAACGGGGCCGACCACAAATGTCATCATCCGCTGCGCGTAGGCAACCGGCTCTACACCAGCTACTGGTACGGCGGCTGGGTGATACTCGACATCGAGGACATGAGCAAACCCAAGTTCATTTCAGGCCTGGATACCAGCCCGCCGTTTCCGTGGCCGTCGCACACCTGTCTCAAAATGCCGTTCAAAATCGAGGGCCGCGACATCATGGTGGTGTCGGACGAGGACGTGGGCCGTCTCGAAGGCTGCCCGCCGTATCCGGCATCATTTTTGTGGGTGGTCGATATCACCGATGAAAAACATCCGCTGCCGATTTCGACGTTCCAGATCGAAGACATGCCGCCCGAACCGCAGCCGTATATGACCGGCTGCCATCAGCCGTGTGAAAAGGTCACCGGCACCGAAATCCCCGTCGCGTGGTTCGCGCATGGGCTGCGCATCATCGACGTGGCCAAGCCGCACGCACCGAAAGAAGTGGCTTTCTTCATGCCCGACGTGCCGCCCGGTGCGCAGCGCGTGCAGAGCAACGATGTGACGGTGGATGATCGCGGGTTGATTTATCTTTTGGATCGGGTCAGGGGATTGCATATCCTGGAGCGGGTGTAATCGGCTGATTTCAAAATCCGTAGTTCAGAACATCGAGTTTCCTATCCTTCCGCAAAAAATAAGACGTAAAATGATTGCATCCACTTTCGGATCGTTGTAAACAATTTTACCGATCCGGCCACCTTCCTGTCTCCCCATCGACCGCGCCCATTGCTATGATAAGAAGACTAATCATGTGTTTTGTTATTCTCGCCGGGATCGGGTTTTTAGTGGCCGGTCCACGGCTGAATGCCAAGGCAAAGCGGCTTGCCGAGCGTGCCGAGCAGGCTAAAAACTGGCCAATCATCAGTGGAACAGTGCTTGAAAGCCGCGTGGGTAAGGCATCAAGCAGCGCGTCATTTTTTCCGGAAATTAAATACAGCTATAGTTTTTCGGGCAAGGACTATCGGAGTGATCAGGTGTATCTCGGTTTGGTTACGTTTACTGACGCCGCGAAAGTAAAACAACTGGTGGATGTGGCTTCGGCGGGTAAGCCGATTAAGATTCGCGTGAATCCGAACGAGCCGTCCGACGCAGTGCTATCGCTTAACGGCGATATTTCAAGTGACAGCGAGGGCGCCGCGATCGCTTGTTTCGTTCTTGGCCCACTCTTTATACTGTTGGGCGGATTCGGGCTGTTGCAGATCCGCCGTCACGCTATGTAGAGTGCCGTTCTACGACGCCGGCGGTGCATCAAGCGGGCGCACGCTGGACACATGGAGTGTACGATGGCGGTTTTAAAATAATTAAAATACTCAGTAATTTGGAGGAACGCATGCCGGTGTTCATTGACAAGGGCGTACGCTGGCTCAATGTGCATGCGAACACGTTCATGGCGCGCGGTGCGCGGCAGTATATCAGCGCCTCTAACCTCTCCCGTCGGGAGGGGCCGGGGGTGAGGGAGCGCAGTGGACGGCGAATAATCATCAAGGAACCTCATGGCCCAATTTCTCAAAAAGCGTATTCCGCAAGACGTTACCGACGCCCTCGATTTGAAGGTGCGGCGGACGGTTGAATCCATACTTGCCGATGTCAAAACGCGCGGCGATGCCGCGGTGCGCGAATTGTCGGAGAAGTTCGACCACTGGTCGCCGCCGGCCTTCAAGCTGTCGCAGGCCGAGCTCGACGCCATCCTGGCAAAAGTGCCGCAGTCCACTATCGACGATATCAAGTTCGCGCAGGCGCAGATACGCAATTTCGCCCAGCACCAGCGCGCGGCGCTGACAGATATCGAAGTCGAAACGCTGCCCGGCGTGAAGCTGGGCCACAAAAATATTCCGGTGGATAGTGTCGGCTGCTATGTGCCCGGCGGACGTTATCCGATGGTCGCCTCCGCGCACATGAGCATCGTTACGGCACGTACTGCAGGCGTGCGCCGCGTGATTGCATGCACGCCGCCGAATCAGGGCATGCCGCATGCGGAAACCATTGCCGCGATGGTGCTTGCGGGCGCAGACGATATTTACGTGCTGGGCGGCGTGCAGGCGATTGCCGCGATGGGTGTGGGCACTCAGAGCATCGCGCCCGTGGATATGCTGGTAGGGCCGGGCAATGCGTACGTCGCGGAAGCCAAGCGCCAGTTGTTCGGGCGCGTGGGCATCGATCTGCTGGCCGGGCCGACGGAAATTCTGGTGATCGCCGATGAAACATCCGACGTGGAAATGATTGCCACCGATCTGCTGGGTCAAGCCGAGCACGGCCCGACCAGCCCGGCGATTCTCATCACCACCTCGCGCAAACTGGCCGAAGACTTGCCCGCGGAAATCGAACGTCAGTTGACAGTGTTGCCCACTGCCGATGTGGCCGGTGTGGCGTGGCGCGACTATGGCGAGATCATTCTCGTCGATTCCATCGACGAAGCGGTGAAAGAAGCCGACCGCGTGGCCGCCGAGCATGTTGAAGTGCTCACCCGAGAGCCGCGTTACTTTTTGCAGCACATGAAAAACTACGGCGCGCTGTTTCTCGGTCCGCAGACCAATGTGTCGTACGGCGACAAAGTGATCGGCACCAACCACACGCTGCCGACCCTGGGCGCGGCGCGTTACACCGGCGGCTTGTGGGTGGGTAAGTTCCTCAAGACCTGCACCTATCAGGAAGTGAGTGATGCGGCGAGCGTGGTGGTCGGCGACTATTGCTCGCGGCTGTGCGCGATCGAACGCTTCTGGGGGCACAAGGAGCAGGCCGATCTGCGCTTGCGGCGTTATGGCGGGCGGAAGATTGGGTTGGGAAAGTAGGGCCGTTTCTCGAACCTGTTCCGTTGCGCGGCGCTGCTTGGTAATTGATGCGCTGTGATATAGCAAAAGCATTTCCCTCATCCCCACCCTTCTGCTCCGCTGCAAGTGTTCCCTTGTCCCGGGGGGAGAAGGGCTTTTCCTCCCTCTCCCGTCGGGAAGGGATTGAGGGTGAGGGAGGTCATTTAGAACCGCGACAGGCACTATGATCACGCCACTCAAGACCTCGGTAGTACACCCCGGCAACGTCAACCACAAATTTCGCCTCGACGGCCGCACAGCACTGGTTACCGGCGCAGGCCGCGGCATAGGCCGCGCCGCCGCCATCGCGCTTGCACACGCGGGTGCGGACGTATGGCTGATGGCGCGCACCCGCAGCGATCTTGATTCAGCGGTCTCGGAACTCACGGCAGCCGGCGCGCGCGCTCACGCCCTGGTGTGTGATGTGACGGATGCCGCTGCGGTCAATCGTGCAGTGGCTGCATTGCCCGCACTCGATGTGCTGGTCAACAACGCCGGCACCAACATTCCCGAGCCGTTCGTGAACGTGAGCGAGGCGAATCTCGACAAGGTGCTCGATCTCAACATCCGCGCCATGTTCATCACGGCGCAGGCCGCGGTGAAAAAAATGCTCGAAGCCGCGGATCACCAGGGGCGCAAATCACGCGGCGGCGTGGTGATCAACATCACCTCGCAGATGGGGCATGTGGGCGCGCCCATGCGCACGGTTTACTGCCTGACCAAGCACGCGATTGAAGGCTTTACCAAGGCGTTGGCGGTCGAGCTTGCGCCGCATAACATTCGTGTGAACGCCATCGCGCCGACGTTTCTTGAAACGCCGCTGACGGCGCCGATGTTCGCCAAGCCGGAGTTCGCCCAGTGGGTGATGGAGCGCATTCCGCTGGGGCGGCTGGGTCAACTCGATGAGGTGGCGGCGGCGGTGGTGTTTGTTGCGAGCGATGCCGCGTCGCTGATGACCGGAACCAGCCTCGTCATCGACGGCGGCTGGACCGCGCAGTAATTTCTACAGCGTCTACAGCGCCCTGCTTACCTGCGATAAAAGGTCGGCCGGTTGGTGCGGGTGGGTACGGCGCGTTCGTCTTTGTGCCGGAAGCTGATGCGGCCCTTGCTCATGTCGTAGGGCGACATTTCGAGGGTTACCTTGTCGCCGGCGAGTATGCGGATGCGGTGTTTGCGAATCTTGCCCGACGCGTACGCGGTGACTTCATGGCCGTTGGCCAGCGTCACGCGAAACACGGTGTTGGGCAACACTTCGTTGACCACGCCCTCGAACTCAACCATTTCTTCTTTAGCCACGTACGGTCTCCGGATGACGGAATACGGCGGCCTCGCGCTCGAGTGAGCGCAAGGCGCTTGCCAGCTTTACCACTTGAACGTTTAGACCGCTTTCAGATTGATGGCCGAGAATCGGCCATCCGTGCCGCGTTCCGCGTCGAACGTGACTTGCTGGTTTTCGGCGAGCGATTGCATGCCCGCGCGTTCGACCGCTGAAATGTGTACGAACACATCCTTCGAGCCATCCTGCGGTGAAATGAAACCAAAACCCTTGGTGGGATTGAAAAACTTTACGGTGCCAGTAGCCATGCGGATCTCCAGATAGACAAAGCCGCGTCCGGAATTGGACGGGGCGTCAAATGACCAATCGAGGAAGACCAACAGGGGCACCCGTTACAGGGGAGCGGGGCTAACCGACAACCAATTTGAGGGCGGGAGTATGGGCGTAGCGGATTGTTTTAGCAAGTAAAAGCCGTGCCTTAGGTTTCACGCAGCGGGTTCAAAGGCTATGATTTTGTTCGGAAAAACGCTTAAATAAGGTTCGCCGTGCCGGCGCCGGACAAACGGATGACTAAAACCCTGATTTCGCTGATTTCCGCACGCCCGCGGAGCTTGCGCAGAGGCTGCGCAGCGAAACCGCAAAATGGGCGAAGCGGGTGAAGGAAGCCGGCATCAAGGCGGAATAGTTACATTGCGCATGGCGTTTCGTGCGACAACCCGTTCACAGAAAATCGCGCAACGTCCGCTCTGCAGCCACTTGTGCAAGCGCCCGCGCGCGCCACATTGGCCACGCGCGATTGTAATTTTGCGCGGGCACCGATGCCGCGACTTCGGAATCGTGCAGCGTCAGCAGCTTGCCGCCCGCCCCTGCGAGAAATTGCGCCTGTATCTGCATTTTCGCGCTCATCTCGAGATAAATGCTGCGTCCCACCGCGCGAGCAATCGATTCGCCAACGACTACCGCGCCGTGTCCGCGCAGCAGTGCCGCCGGCTTGCCGGCCAAGAATTTTGCAAGATGCGCGCCGAGGAACGGCGTCTTCACCAGCATATCGGTGCCTTGCTGCGCGTCCGCGATATCCCAATTCGGAACGCCGTGGCCGATAAACGCGGCCATGTGAAAAATCGGCTTTAACGTCGCCGTGGTGATGGAAAACGGCACCACTGAATGTGAATGCGTATGCACTACCGACATCACTTCGGGCCGCGCCTTGAAAATCTCGCCGTGGATGAAACGCTCGCGCACCGACTCGCGCCCGTTCGCATCCTGCGGATTGCTGTCGAGGTCGTACTCGATGATGTGTTCTTCGCGCACCAGTTCGGGCGCGATGTGCCCGGCGAGAAAATAGCGCTTCGGATTCTTCTCCGAACGCACGCTTACATGGCCGTAACCGTCGATCACTTCATGCGTTGCAAGCACGCGATAGGCGGCGACCAGATCGTCGATTTGTCTCATAATTTATCCTTTATCATGTTCAGTCTGCCTTTATCTTCGCCGCATGCACCACGCGCGCCCAGCGCGCGAGTTCGCTTTTTACCAGATTGCCCAGTCGCTCCGGCGCGCCGCCGGCGGCGTTCATGCCTTGTTTGGCGAGTTGCTCGCGGATGTCGTGCAGTTGCAGCAGCGCGTTTAACTCGGTATTGATTTTTGCAATGGCTGCGGGCGGTGTTGCCGCCGGCGCGAGTACGCCGTACCAGGTTTCGACTTCAAGATGGGCGAGATTTTGCTCCTTCAGCGTGGGTACGTTTGGAAACGCGGGCGAACGTTCCGCGCCCATCACCGCCAGCATGCGCAGCCGGCCGCTCTGCACGAATGGGGCCACGGTTTGCAGCGACACCACCATTGCCTGCACATGGCCGCCCATCAAGTCGGTCAATGCGCCGCCCGAACCTTTGTAGGGCACATGCACGAGATCGGTTTTGGTCTCCAGTTTGATCAGTTCCATCGCCAGGTGCTGCGGCCCGCCGTTGCCCGGCGAGCAGTACAAAAGTTTGCCCGGCTGGCGCTGCGCCAGAGCTATGAACTCTTTCAACGATTGGACCGGCAACCGAGGATGCACCACCAGCGACATGGCGCTGGTCGCCACCAGCGACACCGGCGCGAAACTCTTCACCGGATCGAACGGCAACTTGGCGGTGAGCGCCGGCGTGGTGCCGAACGAGGTCGCCGTGAACAGCACCGTATGGCCGTCGGGCGCGGCTTTCGCCACGAACTCGGCGCCGATGTTGCCGGTCGCGCCCGCGCGATTGTCGGTGACGACGCCGGTTTTCCAGCGCTCGGCCAGCCGCGGTCCCAGTATGCGCGCGAGTATGTCGGCGCCCGTTCCCGGCGTGTAGGGAACCACTATTTGCACGGTGCGGGAGGGGAACGCGGGCGGAAACGCGGATTCTTGCGCTTGCGCGGCATGCAGGATCAAAATACCACACGCCGGCACGCAGAGTTTTGCCGCTATTCGCCACATCAACGCTTTTTGCTTTGCTTTCACCGTCGCTATTATGCAGTAAAGCGCCGTGTATGCGCTCGCCACGGCGACCCTAACGAAAATGCGCGACGGTAATTGACAATGCCGCGGCGCGCGGCTCTAATCCATTGCATGAATAAATTGAATGAATCTACCTGGGTCCTCAATAAACCGGAAGCGATGCACTTCGCGGTGAATCGCGCAACGCTGGTCGATCCGCAAATACTTGAACTCGAACGCCGCCGCATCTTCGATACCTGCTGGATTTACGTCGGCCACGAATCGGAAGTTCGCGCGCCGGGCGATTTCAGGACGCGTACGGTGTGCGGCCGGCCGGTGATTTTCTGCCGCGACAGCAGCAACGCCGTGCGCGTGTTTCTTAATACCTGCCGCCATCGCGGCGCTGTCGTTTGCCGCGAGGCTGAAGGCAACGCTAAACATTTCACCTGCTTCTACCACGGCTGGACCTACGACCGCGATGGCGCACTCTACGGATTGCCCGGCCAGAATGCGTATCCGCCGAATTTCAACCGTGCCGAATTCGCGCTGAAAGAGCCGCCGCGCGTCGCAAGTTATCGCGGCTTCGTGTTTCTGAATTTCGATGCCGGCGCAATGCCACTGGATGACTATCTCGCAGGCGCCAAAGAATATATCGATCTCGTCATCGATCAATCGCCGTCGGGCGGGATGGAAGTGATTCCCGGCGCGCAGGAATACGATATCCGCGCCAACTGGAAGCTGCTGGTTGAGAACAGCTTCGACGACTATCACCTGCTGTCCACGCACTCGACATGGCTGAATTACCTCAAGAATTCCGGGGTCGAAATGAAGCGTCCCGACGAGGGACACCTGCTGCCCGCGCACGGCGTGGGCAAGGTGCTCGGCAATGGACACGCGGTCATCGATAACGTGAATTTTCGCGGGCGGCCGGTGGCGCGCTGGATACCGATCTACGGTGAAGCCGCGAAACCGGAAATCGAACGCATCCGCGCCGAACTCGTTACGCGTCTCGGCGAGGCCCGTGCCGCGCGCGTAGCTGATACCAACCGCAACCTCGTGGTGTTTCCGAACCTGGTGCTGAACGACGGCTCCTCGGTCACCATTCGCACCTTTCATCCGCTCGCGCCCGACCGCATGCAGGTGCGCGCGTGCGCACTGGGGCCGAAAGAAGAAGCGGCTTCCGCGCGCGCGGTGCGGCTCGACAGTTTTTTGACGTTTTACGGCCCCGGCGGTTTTGCCACACCCGACGATATCGAAGCGCTGGAGTCGGTGCAGACGGGTGTCGCAAGCTTTCGCGAAATACCCTGGTCGGTGATGACGCGCGGCATGGCAAAACAAGGCGAACAGTTGAACACCGATGAACTGCATCTGCGCGAGTTCTGGATACAGTGGGACAAACTGATGCGGGGCAATTGACATGCCGCCTGTCACCCGCCAGCAAGTCGAAGATTTTCTCTACGCCGAAGCCGCGCTGCTCGATGCATGGCAGCTCGACGAGTGGCTGACGCTGCTCACGGAGGACGCGGTTTATCGCGTGCCGTCCAATGACAAGCCGGCGAGCGACCCGAAAGATACGCTGTTCACCATCGCCGACGACATCCACCGCATCCGCGCGCGCGTGACGCGGCTCAAGGATAAAAACGCGCACGCCGAATTTCCGCCGTCGCGCACGCGGCGCATAATCGGCAATGTGCGTATTCTTGAACAGGACGCGCGGATGATCAGGGTTGAAGCGAATTTCATCGTGCATCGCTTCCGCCGCAACGACAGCGTGCGGCAGTACGTGGGGCAGTATCGATACACGTTGCGCATCGAAGGCGACAGCTTCAGAATCGCCGCGCGCGAGGCGGTCATCGATGCGATGGAGTTGGGCTCGCTCGGATCGGTGAGCTTCATATTGTAGGGTGGGTTAGGCGCCGGTGTTTGGCGCCGTAACCCACCGTCCTGCGTACGTGTGACTCCGCTGCGGCGGGTTACGGCGCTTTGTGCGCCTACCCGCCCTTGAGACTGACAGGCGCCACGTCACGCCTGGACGAACGTCGTCACCCGCCTTCTTGAGCGCTCGCGCAGCGAGCATTCGCGCAAGGTGTCGGCCAGAGACTCCAGATTCGGGATGCCAAGGACCATCACCGTCGGAAAGCTGGTGTCCGACGAGCGAAGGTCGAGGATGCATTGACCGACCAGCCGCATGCCCAGCGGCTTGTGCAGATCGAAGTGATCAATGCGAAACAACTCGACATTTTCTTTCGATTTGGAGAAGAGGCCCCGTTCAACTCTGATTCGCTGCGTTGTTATCTGGTAGCTTGTAGAGATACTTTGAATCCAGTAGTAGAGGTAAGCGATGCCGAGCGTGACGAACACGGCCGGCCATTGCCAGAAGGTGTAGATGACCGCCGGATGACCAGTGAACAAGTTCTTCTCGGTCTCGACCTCTTTCGCGGCCGAGTAAGCGGCCAGATCGGTATTGCAGAACCGGCACTTGATCGCCGCCGCCTTGATGCTTTCCCCACATACAGGACATGTCTTCGTATCGTCACTCATCCGCTCTACCCCTTTCTCTGGTTGGGGTTGTTAACCCGCCATCGCATGGCACACATTCATCGCGCACGATACCACTGACCTCTCCGCTACTTAATCTCCACCTTGCGCTTCCACGCCTCCCACGCGCGTCCGAGGCCGTAGCCTTCGCGCGCTTCGATCAGGCGCGCTTCTTCCACGTCAAGGTAGTTGATCGGGCCGCCGAGCGCCAGCGCCTGCTGTTGCAGGGTGGCGTTCTTGACCAGAAACACGCTGCGTCCCACCAGTCGCGGCAGCGATGGCGCCACGATCGTTGCGCCGTGCCCGCGCATCAATGCCGCCGGCTTGTCGCCAAGCGACTTCGCCAGCGCCTGACCGTGCGCCTGATTGCGGATCAGCATGTCGGTCATGCCGAAACCTTCACGGATTTCAAACACGGGGATGCCCTGCGCCACGAACGCCGCGCGGTGATACATCGGGCGCAGCGCCACTTTGCTCACGGTGAACGGAATCAGCGGCGGCGCGTGGGTGTGAATCACGGCGTTGACATCGGGCCGCGCCTTGAAGATTTCGCCATGAATAAAACGCTCGGTGTACATATCGCGTCCGCGGCGGTCCACCGGCACGCTGTCGAGATCGTACTCCATGATATCGGCGATGGTGACCAGCTCGGCGGCGAGATTGCGCGACAGCAGATAGCGGTTCGGATCCTTGGGATGCCGCACGCTCACATGCCCCCAGCCGTCGAGGATGCCTTCCATCGCAAGTATGCGGTTGGCGGCAACCAGGTCTTCGATGAGTTTTGGGTCGACTGGACCGGCGGATGTTGGCGCGGTCTGTGCGAATGCCGGCGGGAACGCGCTCACTACCAATGCGAATCCACAAGCACGCAAGAAATTCCAATTTTTAATCTTCATGTGTCTCTCCACTGTTGATTCCCTGACCTTCGCCTGGCATGCAGGCTCTTCCCGCACGCAGCCCGCGTAGGATGCCGGTGACGAAGGAACCGCATCGTTCGAGAGCAATTGATGCGGTTCGCTGCGCTCACCAGCATCCTACGGTTACTTCTTCGCCGCCTTCTTCTTGATCGCAGGTTTCGCGACCACCTTTTTCACTTCCGGATCAAGCCCCAGCATTTTCATGGCATTGCCGAAATACACCTTGTTGCGCGTGGGCGCAGAAAGCTTGAGCGAATCAATCGCGCGGATGCTTTCACGGATGAACATGGGGCCGCCTTCGGGATCAAACGGGCAATCGGTGCCGAACAGCACATGATCAGCGCCGAAGAAATCCAGCCCGCAGCGGATCGCCGGCGCGGAGCCGTTGACGGCAGTGTCGCCATAAAACATCTTGAATAATTCGAGTGGCGGTTTCGAGAGATTGCGCAGTAGCGTGAAGTAATCGGCGTCGGTGGTGCGCGCGCCCATCTGCGCCATGCCGAGCCGGATGCGCTGGTCGAAGTACGGCGCCATCGCGCCCAGGTGATGCGTGATGATCTTCATGTTGGGCAGTTTGTCGAGCATGCCCGAAAACACGATGCGCGCCATGCAGGCGCTGGTTTCGTAGGGCCAGCCGAACAGCCACCAGATTTCGTATTTGGATTTTTCTTCGCTCGGATAATCGGCAAACTTCGCGGTGCGTGCCGGATGCAGCCAGATCGGCAGATCATATTTTTTGACGCAGCGCTCGAATATCGGATAAAGCTCCGGCTCGTCGAGCGGCCGGCCGTTGACGTTGGTGAACACCTGTATGCCCTTCGCGCCGAGCTTGCGGATCGCGTAATCCATCTCGTCGAGCGATGCGGCCACGTTGTTCATCGGCAGCGAGGCGACGAACGCCGGAAACAGATCGGGGCGTTCGCGCACGATTTCCGCCATGCCGTCGTTGGCGATGCGCGCCAGCGCCGGTGAATCATTCGGCCCCGCGAGAAATTCAATCGCCGGCAACGACAGCGTGAGTATCTGCTTGTAGTTATTGAACTTGCCCATCATGCGTATGCGCGCATCGAGATCCCACAATACGGGGATGTGCAGCCAGCGCTGGATGGTCGCGGCTAGCGCCGGATTGGTTTCGGCAATCGCCTTCATGCGCTCAAAAAACGTCTGTGGGAAAATGTGCGGAAAGATATCCAGCTTGCAGCAATCGTTCATATGTAACCCTTTGTTTTTAAATGATTATTACTCTTATACAAATTCAGAGCGAACGGTGGTTTTTCGAGCCGTTCGTGGTGAGCTTGTCGAACCACCAGCGATATTACATTTCTTCTCGTAAGGCGCATTCAGAACTCAGTCAATCAGCTCGCGCCAGAAACCCAGTGCTTCCTGCGCTGCGCGATCGGAGAAACTAAACAACACGCATTCCGATTGCGCCGTGAAACGATGCGCCTGCCACGGCGGAACTACAAAACAATCGTGCGCTTCAAACTCGTGGCGCTCATCACCAAAATAAATTGCACCACGGCCTTCAATCACACAAAACACCGCGCCATCGGTGCAGCGATAGTTGCATCCGCCGAACCCTTTTTGCAGCAGGTGCATGAATGCCGCCATCGTCGGAAACACATTGTCGCCGGTCGCCGGATTCGTATAGCGCATTTTCACGCCATGCGCGAGATGGGGTGGCGCGTTCTTCGCAAGTTGTGCAAGTGCCGCGCGTGTTCGCGCATACGGATAACGCAACGGCGGCGTTCGTGGATTGCCCGCAGCGCGCTCAGCACACGTCAGCGGCTGGCTTTCCTGCGGATGATTTTCGCGAAACATCGCGCCGAAAAACTGCGCGAACGGCGTATCCAGTCCGTCCAGCCACACCACCGGCCCCGTTCCGAGATTGCCGTGGTCGTGCCACGCCCAGTTGGGCGTGACCACAAAATCACCCGGCGACATCGGCGTGCGCTCGCCGTCCACCGCCGTGTATGCGCCTTCGCCTTCGATGATGAAGCGCAACGCGTTGGGCGTGTGCCGGTGCGAAGGTGCGATCTCGCCGGGTAAAATAATCTGCAAGCCGGCGAACAAGGATTGCGTGATTTGATAGGAGCCCCGCATTGCCGGATTTTCCAGCACCAGCACGCGGCGCTCGGCGGCTTGCGTGGTAATCAAATCGGCGGCGCGCGCCAGCAGCGGCCGCGTGTCGGCGTAGCGCCACAGCGCCGGCACGCAGGATGATCCCGGCTGCATGCGCAGCGTGCGTTCCCACAGCGGCGCGAGATGGTGCGTGCCGATGTCGTGCGAGAATGCCGCGAGACCGGGACTAAGCTTGTGAATGGACGACACTTACTTCACCTCGCTGTACTGCCCGTGAGTGATTTGCAGCGGCGCGCCGAGCCCTGCCTTGACCACCGTGCGGCGTACTTCGTTGGCGGCGCGGCGGCGCTCGTCATCCATATACAAACGGTCGTGGCCCCACATACTGCCGCCGTGAGTGACTTCGCGCGCCGTCCAGGTGGCTTCGTCCACCGTGCGTCCGCCCCAGCCGACTTCCATCATGAAGCCTGCCGGACAAAACGCGTAGAAAGACAGCACCCAGTCGTTGGCATGCCGCCCGAGTGTTTGCCCGATGCGCCAGTTTTCGAGGGCGGCATCGTACGAGCGGCCGACATCATCCAGCGCCAGCACTTCGAACATCACGTGATGCACGCCGTTTTTGGGCGACTGCAATAGTGCGACGCTGTGATGGCGTGGATTGGCGCGAAGAAACATCAGCCGGTACGGTTTCACCATGTAATCGGAAAGCCGAAACTCCAGGAGTTCGCGATAAAAGCGGCTGGCGGCGTCGATATCCTCGACATGAAACACCGCGTGCCCCATGCCCAGCGGCCCGCTGCGAAAGCCGCCGTGCGGGCGCGGCAGCGTCAGCGCGCCTTCGCCCATCGCCTGGCCGTAAAAAATTTCGATGCGATTGCCCGATGGATCACGGCACCACGCCATGGCTTCGACACGACGCAGCGCCAGCTCCTGTTCACTGGCGCGCGTGACGTTCACCCCCGCCGCTTCGAGCTTGGCTGTCGTTGCATGCAGCGCCTGCGCATCGCTCGCCTCGAAACCAAAAAACGCCGCTGCGTCGTTGTCGCCGCGCTGAATCAGCACGCGCTGGCAGCGCTCGTCCATGCGCAGCGCGAGGACCTCCGCGCCGCGCTCGATCACCTGCATCGCAAGCACCTCGGTTGCAAACCGCCGCCACGCATCGAGATCGCGTGCTTCAAGCCCAACGTATCCCAATCCCATCACCGGCATGGCCTGTCTCCGTTGCTATTGTTGTGCGGCGCATTATCACTCACGCGGTTTGGTTTTGCACGGGACGGCGCTTACTGCTACATTCGCATCGAGAGGGGCGACGCATCATGCGATTTAATGGCTGCAAAATCTTCGTGAGCCTGGCATTTGCGGCGATGGTTGCCAGCGAGGCGGGCGCGCAGGCGTTCCCCGCGCGCGCCGTGCGCTACATCGTGCCGCTGCCGGCAGGCAGCGAAACCGATGTGTTTGCCCGCACCCTGGCGCGGCAGCTCGGCGACACCTGGGGTCAACTAGTCGTCGTTGAGAACCGCCCCGGCGGCGGCACCACCATAGGCACCGACATCGTAGCCAAGGCGCCCGCCGATGGTTACACCCTGCTGCATGCGATCACCGCGCACGCCATCAATGTCACGCTCTACGCGAGGCTGCCGTACGACACCCAGAAAGATTTTTCATGCGTCACGCAGATCGGCAATCTTTACGGCCTGCTACTCACGCATCCGTCGTTTCCGGCAAAAAACGTGACCGAGCTGATACGGCTTGCCAAAGCGCGCCCCGGCGAGATCACTTATGCCACCGGCGGCTCCGGCACCGCGAACCATATCGCCGCCGAGGCGCTGCGCCTCGCGGCTGGCATCAATATCCAGCATGTGCCGTACAAGGGCGCCAGTCTGGCGATACTCGACGTGCTGCCGGGCCGCGTGCCGCTGCTGGCCACGATATTGGCGGAGGTCGTGCCGTACATTCAGTCCGGCAAGCTGCGCGTGATCGCCGGCACCAACCCCAGGCGCGCGCCCTCGCTGCCCGAGGTGCCGACCATCAGTGAAACGCTGCCCGCTTATCGCGCCGGCGCCGGTATATGGTCCATCGTCACGCGCGCGGGAACGCCGCCGGCAGTAATCAATAAACTCAACGCCGATATTGTAAAGTCTCTACAGACACCCGATGTGCGCGCGCGGCTGGCGCAGGCCGACATCGAAATCGTCGGCTCGCGCCCCGAACAGTGCGACGTTTTTCTGCGCGAACAAACCGCGGTATGGGGTGCGATCGTCAAGGCGTCGGGCGCGCGGGTGGATTGAGCGCGCGGTGAGCGCAATTTAATGTCCGATAAGGCAGCGCATGTATTTTCAGTGAAAATTGTGAACGATCAGGGTATAGAATCGCAGCGCGGGACTCGGCGAGCGATTTCTGCAAGAAGTTGCGCAAGCGCGGCGACTAACAATAAATAACTATTTGTTTTTAAAGGATAAAAATGAAACTCTATTATTCCCCCGGCGCCTGCTCGCTGGCGCCTCACATCGTGCTGCACGAAGCCGGCTGCGAATTTGAAATCGAGCGCGTCGACTTTCCCAGCAAAAAAACCGCAAGCGGCGCCGACTTCTGGGAGATCAATCCCAAGGGTTACGTGCCCGCGCTGAAACTCGACGACGGCGACATACTCACCGAAGTGGCTGTGATACTCCAATACATTTCTGACCAGAACCAGGCGGCGCACCTTGCGCCCGGTTTCGGCAGCCACGAACGCTATCACTTGTTGGAGTGGCTTAACTTTATCGCCACCGAAGTACACAAACAAATCGGCGCGCTGTTCAACCCAAAAATGACGCCCGAAATGAAAGCCGTGCAGCTCGGCGTGATCGAGCGCCGCATGAATGCGCTCGACAAAATGCTCGACGGCAAGCAGTACCTGATGGGCGATGATTTCAGCATCGCGGACGCCTACCTCTTCAACATCATGCTGTGGGCCGATAAGCACAACATCGACATTGCCCAATGGCCGAACGTCAGCGCCGTCAACGCGCGCGTGGGTGCGCGAGCGGCAGTGGTGGAGGCGATGACGGCGGAGGGATTGGTTAAGTAGCAGCGCGGGATGTTCGGTTCCGGAAAACCAGGCGGATGACCGGCTGGCCTTTGCCGACAGCGTGCCCGGTAACATGGATTCTTCGCTGCACCACGATTTGAAGTACTAAGTCGTGTGGCTGATGGCGGCATAATACTGTTTGCCGTAGCCCGCAATCAGATTAGCCTTGTCCAGCCCATTGATGATGCGGCGGGCATTTACCCAGTCTTCGGTTGCAGGGTTGAAATAGTTGCTTAATTTTCTGCTGGTGAACCAACCCTCATTCATGCCGTTGAACATGATTTCGCTCGCAGTATCCAACTGCATCACCCCTGCCGGGTTTTTGATGAAATCTTGCCCGAGTTTTTTACCGGCCTTGTCGTAGTTCTCGTACCAGGTCAGTTGCACAAAGCCGCGGCCGTAAAAAACGTTAGTAGTATTTGTGTAGCGTGTACCATCCATTTTCAGGTTTTGGCCATACGTGCGCCCTCGTCCCTTGCCGTATTCTTCTATCGGCTTCATGGTTCGGTCCGTTTCGTGATGGGCGGTAGCCAGCATATAAGCCAGCCAGCGGTCGTCTTTCCCGGCCCAGTTTTCATCCCATTC
Organism: Betaproteobacteria bacterium; assembly: GCA_031381325.1. Taxonomy (GTDB): domain Bacteria; phylum Pseudomonadota; class Gammaproteobacteria; order Burkholderiales; family SG8-41; genus UBA5216. The sequence goes on from JANMXV010000680.1 coordinate 26,098, forward strand.
GTCGAGAATAGCCGTCATTCCATTAACCTGGGATTGCTTCAAGGTGCCGCCGAAGAGGTAGGCACGCGCTTGATCAAAAAAGAATTTTCGGTTGATCATTTTTCATATCCTTTTGGCGTGGCCGGCTGCAACGATGCCTGCCAGCAGCAGTGCTGCGTGATACGCGTCAGAACGCATAACGCCGCAACCCGCCGTCAACGGGCATCACGGTGCCCGTTATGTAGCTGGCCACCGGCGAAGCAAGGAACACGGCGAGTGCCGCCAGTTCTTCTGGCTCGCCATAACGTCCTACGGGAATGTCGTGAGCCGACTGATGCGCGCGAAATTCGTCGGAATACTTGCGGCGTATCTGTTCGCTCATGATGCGGCCGGGCGGGATGCAGTTGACCGTAATGCCATGGGGGCCGACCTCGCGCGACAAGCCCTTCGACCATGCATGTATAGCGGCTTTCGCAGGCGATGCCGCGAGCAGGCCCGATGGCTCGGACTTGCCGCTGATATTGATCACGCGGCCCCAGTGAGTTTTTATCATTCCCGGCAAAATCGCGTGCGTAAGCTGGCGCACGCGCACGAAGTTAAGCCGCATCACTTCTTCCCATTCTGCTTCAGGCGCATCGACAGGAATTGCGGGCCGGCTGCCGCCCGCACAATTGATCAGGATGTCAACGCGCCCCAGTGCTTTGATGGCGGTCTGCGCGAGATTTTCCACTGCGCCTTCTTCCATGACGTCAATCACTTCGATGTTGGGCCTTTTGCCACCCGCTGCCACGATCCGGGCAGAGAGTTCGTCCAGTAAATTTTTCCGGCGCGCAGCGATACACAGTGTTACGCCCTCGGCTGCCAAGCCGCGCGCAATGGCGTGGCCTATGCCCATGCTGGCGCCGGTGACCAGCGCCGTTTTGTCCGCTAAATTCAGATTCACTGCTTTCTCCGCATGGCGCCATTTAGCGCGTTTGCATGAAGCGTAGCGCAATTCGGATTCGTTCGCTATCCCCACCCAATGCAAGGGTTACTTTGTAAACCGTAACGTTACATGCATAAAACGTAACAATGTCCGGTTCTTTTTAGCATTTGGTGTAGCATCGCCGCGTGCAGCTCACCTCTGATCAATTCAAGTCCCGCTCCCGCGAGAAACTCGCCGACGCCAATCTGCAAGCCGCGCTGAAGAAATTGCAGGGCAATTTCGTCAAGGGCCGTGCCGATCGCGTTGCGGAGTTGGAGAATTTTCCGGCGATACGCGATGCCGCGGCGGAGATACGCGCGCGCACGCTCGACAATCTTGATGTGTATCTGGAAGAATTTGAGCGTAACGCCACGGCATGCGGCGCGGTGGTGCATTGGGCGGAAACCACCGCGGATGTGAACCGCATCGTGTGTGAACTGGCCGCGAAATATGGTGTGAAGAAAGCGGTGAAGTCAAAGTCGATGGTGAGCGAGGAATGCGCGCTCAACGACGCGCTCGAAGCCGCCGGCGTGCAGGTCATCGAAACCGACCTCGGTGAATACATTCTGCAACTGGCGAAGGAGCCGCCGTCGCACATCGTGGCGCCGGTGGTGCAT
>JANMXV010000706.1:0-1940 GCA_031381325.1 Betaproteobacteria bacterium
GTCGAAGGGCTCAGGACGGGCATATCCGTCGAAACCGGTGCGCATGGTCGCCGCCACCACGGTGGGTTCCGGTGCCGACGTCATTGCGCGCCTGCTCGCCACGCGTCTGACCGAGCGCTGGGGACAGCAGATCGTTGTCGATAACCGCGCCGGCGCCAGCGGATTGATCGGTGCGGAACTAGTGGCGCGCGCCGCACCCGACGGCCACACCCTGTGGATGGCGACGATGACGCAGTTGATCAGTACCACGCTGTATCAGCGCTTCCTGATGGCGAAGGAATTCGCGCCGGTGGGCATGGTGGCTTCGACGCCGTTCGTGATCGCGGTGAACGCGTCGCTGCCGGTGAAATCGATAGCCGAGTTGATCACGTACTCGAAGTCGCGGCCCGGCCAGATGCTGTACGGCTCGGCGGGGCAGGGCACAACGCCGCATCTGTGCATGGAATTGTTCAAGTCGATGACCGGCGCCGACCTGTCGCACGTGCCGTACAAGGGCAGCGTACCGGCGCTCACGGAAATGATGGGCGGCCTTATTCACGCCTCGTGCGTGGCCGCGCACAGCCATGCCCGCATTCGTGCAAAGCGGCAAGGTGCGCGTGCTGGGCGTCACTACACGCACGGCGATATCGCTCGCGCCTGGCGTGTTACCTATCGCCGAGACCGTGCCCGGTTATGAGTTGATCGGCTGGTATGGCGTGCTGGCGCCGCTGGCCACGTCGAAAGCCCTGATCGAGCGCATCAACCGCGACATAGCCGGCGTGCTTGCCCAGCCCGACGTGCAGGAGCGGTTGATCGCGGTGGGCGCGGAAGCCGCGCACACATCGCCGGCGGATTACGCCGCGTTTCTGCAACGCGAAACCGCGCGCTGGAGCAAGGTATTACGCGAAGCCGGCATCAAGCCGATGTCGTAGCAAGGAAACACTATGAACGGTCGTATCAAACGAATGGCAGGATTTGCGGTGCTGATGACGCTGATTGCTTCGGCTTCCATGGCGCAAACTTATCCCGTAAGACCGATACGCTTGGTAACACCTACCGCCGCAGGGTCGGGCTCCGACGTTGTGGCGCGCATCATCAGCGGCAGGCTCACCGAAGTGCTGGGCCGGCAAATCGTGGTGGACAATCGCGCGGGCGTCAGCGGATTGCTGGCCGCAGAACTCGTCGCCAAGGCCGCGCCCGACGGCTATACGCTGGGCATGGTGACGCTGACGCAATTGATGGCCACGGTACTGTATCAGCGCTTTCTCCCGGACAAGGAATTCGTGCCGGTGGCGCGTGTCGGATCGACGCCGTTCGTAATCGTGGCAAGCCCCGCGTTGCCGGTGAAATCGATCCCGGAATTGATTGCCTATGCCAAGGCGCGTCCAGGGCAAGTGCTGTATGCCTCCGGCGGGCAGGGTTCGACGCCGCATTTGTGCATGGAAATGTTCAAGAGCATGGCCGGCGTTGACCTGGTGCACGTGCCGTACAAGAGCAGCATCCTCGCCGTCACCGAATTGGGCAGTGGCCAGGTGCAACTCCTGTGCTCGGCGATCCCTACACTGCATGCAACGATGCAGAGCGGAAAGGCGCGCCCGCTGGGTGTGACCTCGCGCGAACCGAGCAAGCTGGCGCCCGGCGTGCCCGCGATAGCGGCGACGGTGCCCGGATTCGATATGGACGGCTGGTACGGCATCATCGCGCCCTTGGGTACGCCCAAAGACATTGTTGCAAAACTCAACGGCGCGTTCGCACAGGTGTTGAAGCTGCCCGAAGTACAGGAGCGTTTGCTCGGCGTCGGCGCGGAGGCGCTAACCTCGACGCCTGCGGTGTTCGGCGAATTTCTGCGCAACGAGACGCAGCGCTGGACCAGGGTGATGCGGGATGCGGGGATCAAGCCGCAGTAAGGGCGCAGTGAGCAATGTCACTATCTTAAGAGCAATTCACCTGTTACTGCGGCG
>JANMXV010000707.1:0-3783 GCA_031381325.1 Betaproteobacteria bacterium
CTTCATGATGGTGATTCGAGGCTTGCGTTCCCGGCGGATAAATAATCATCTCGCCCTTGATCGCCTTGGTGCCGAAGAGCTTGGGCGTCACCACGTAAATGCGTTTGCGCGCGTCGTGTTCGGAGTCGAGCACGGGCTCGCATGTCCAATCGACGATTTTGAAGGGCGGTGGTGATTTCGTGAATGCCGCGTCGAAACGCGCGGCGTTGGGCACCGTGGCGTAAATCAGCGTGATGCCCGCTGGTGTGGCAAGCGTGCCGCTGAAATCTGGGGGCAGAAAAACGATGTGCGCGTGCGTGAGTGGTTCGGTCGCATTTGCGTGCGTGAGCGTGGAAGCGCCGTCTAGAATTTGCACCCACGCGAGATCGCCCGCGCTGGTGTTGAGCGTGTACGCGCCGCCGGCATCGACAGTAAGCCGGTCCAGCAACACCTTGCCGTCCGGCGTATGCTTTGCCGTGAGCAGGCCTTGGCATTTGACTTTGGCCGCGATATTTTCAGCGGCAACGGTGCTTTCGTTGATGGTGATGGCCACGTTATTTCCTCCTGTTGGGCGCTACTGTAACGGCGCGCGCCGCGCTATGCAAACGCTTGTGTAAAATTGATGCCGTCGCTATAATATTCAGTAACTATTTGTTTTTAAAAGAAATTTTAAGTAACCTTCGTATGTCAGCCCAGCAGACTGAAATCACCGGTGCGCGCATCAAGGGTATCGTTCCCGCCATCGGTGCAACGATCGACGGCGTTGATCTCGCGTGCGTTGCCGATGCGCAGTTTGCGCAGATACACGCCGCGCTGATGGCGCACCATGTGATTTTTTTCCACAGCCAGCAACTCACCAATGAAAATCTGCTGGCCTTCGCGCGGCGTTGGGGCGAACCGCAAGCGGCCAGCGAATCTTCGTTCGGCAAGCTGAAAGGCTTTCCAGAAATCGATGTGCTCGATTACGACGCCACACGTCCGCCGTACGTGACCAAGGAAATGTGGCACACCGATTTCACCGGGCGCGAGCGGCCGACGATGGGTTCGGTGCTGTATGCGCTTGAGGTTCCAGACGCAGGTGGCGATACGATCTGGGTGAGTCTTGCCGCGGCATACGACGCCCTGTCGCAGCGCATGAAGCGGTATCTGGACGGCATGCGTGCAGAACACTGCACCCTCAAGGCGTTCGGCGACGATATCCGCGGCAATCTGTGGCAGGATGAGGCGGGAAAGCGGCGCTTCGAACAGATCAAGGCGCTGGCGCCGGTCGAACATCCGGTGATCCGTACGCATCCGCTGAGCGGCCGCAAGGCGTTGTTTGTGAATGAAGGCTACACCACGCGATTGCTTGGCGTGGAGCGCAAGGAAAGCAACGCCGTGTTGAATTATCTGTTCGATCATTTACGCACGCCGGAATTCCAGATACGCCATCATTGGCGCAAGGGCGACCTGGCGGTGTGGGACAATCGCATCACGCAGCACTATGCCGTGGCTGACTACGATGCCCGGCGGTTGCTGTACCGCGTTACCATAAAGGGCGATAAGCCCGTTTAAAGTTGGAGAAATTATGTTTAAAAACGATAAGTTATTTTCTATTTTCGCAGCAGGCTTGATGCTGTTGCCGGCCTGCTTTACCAGCGCTGCCGAGAATTATCCGACGCGCCCGATCCGCGTCATTGTGCCGCTGCCGCCGGGCACCGCGACCGACTTTATCGCGCGCACCTTGAGCATTCCGCTGAGTGACCTCTACAAGCAGCAAATCGTGGTGGATAACCGTCCCGGTGCGGGCGGGTTGATCGGCAGCGGTCTGGGTGCGAAGGCGACAGCGGACGGTTACACCTTTGTGATGGTCGCGCCGCCGCACACCATGGCCACGTTGCTCAATGCCAATCCGCCTTATCACCCGGTGAAGGACTTTGTGCCCGTGGCCGGCATCGCATTGGTGCCGAATTTGCTGGTGGTGTCTCCCAACCTGCCGGTCAAGAGCGTGCTGGAACTGGCGGCCTTGCTGCGCAACAACCCCGGCAAATACAACTACGCATCGGTAGGCGTCGGCTCGCTGGCGCATATCGGGGCTGAAATATTCAACCGCGCGGCCGGTGCAAAACAGGTGCATGTACCGTTCAAATTTCTCGGTGATGCGTTTACCGAAACCATGGCCGATCGCGTGCATTACTTTCTGTTCACCGTGCCCTCGGCTTCGCCCATCGTGCGCGATGGGCGTTTGCGCGCGCTGGCGGTAAGCGGCTCCAAGCGCTCCTCGGCATGGCCCGATTTGCCCACGGTGGCGGAAGCGGGCCTGCCGGAAGCGACGTCCGATGGCTGGTTTGGTTTGGTAGGCCCGGCGGGTGTGCCGAACGCAATCGTTACGCAATTGCACGGCGATATTGCGAAACTGCTGCGCGATCCGAAAATCCGCGAGGCGCTGGCGCGCGGCGGCGCGGAGGTGCCGAACGATACCTCCCCGGCTACCTTTGGCAAGTTGATGCAGACGGAGTACGAGCGCTATGCGCGGCTGGTGAAAGAGGCGGGGTTGAAGGCGCAGTAGTGTCCAGCTTGCTGGAAGATGCGCCAATAGTCGCATAGGCTCAGGGGGGCCGAGTGATGAGGATGGATTTACAAGTCCAACGCTACGCACTACTGGCGCTGGCGGCAGCGGCGCTGTTTGGCGCGAGCGTGCCGTTCGCCAAGCTGCTGCTGGGGGAAATCTCACCCGTCGTACTGGCAGGTCTGCTTTACCTCGGCAGCGGGTTGGGCCTTGCCCTATTGCGGTTCGCGCGTGGAACGAACGCTCATTCCCGTGAAGCGCGGCTTATCGCGAAGGACTGGGGATGGCTTGCCGGCGCCATCGTCGCGGGCGGTGTGGTTGCACCCGTGCTGTTGCTATGGGGCCTGGCCGGCAGCGGCGCGGCCGATGCATCGCTGCTGCTCAACTTCGAAGGCGTGATTACCACGCTGGCCGCCGCCGCAGTCTTTCGCGAGGCAGTCGGTACGCGCGTATGGATCGCGGCACTCGTCATGCTCTGTGGAGGAATCGTCCTTGCCTACGACCCGCGCGCGGTGGGCGCGTTTTCTCTGCAATCGCTGGCAATTTTCGGCGCTTGCCTGGGATGGGCAATAGACAACAACCTGACCCGCAAGGTCTCCGGCGCCGATCCTCTAATCACCGCCATGGCCAAGGGACTCGCCGCCGGCAGCTTTAATCTCGGACTTGGATTCGCCCTGGGTGGGAAGTTGCCCGCATTGGGGACGATGGTCAGCGCGCTCGCGCTTGGATTTTTTGCGTTCGGCATCAGCCTTGTGCTCTTCATCTATGCTTTGCGGCACCTCGGCGCCGCGCGTGCGGGCGCACACTTCAGCACCGCGCCGTTCATCGGTGCCGCGCTTGCCGTGCCACTGCTCGGTGAGCCGATCACTCCGGCTTTGATTGCTGCCGCAGTACTCATGGCATTCGCAACCTGGCTGGTACTGACTGAATCGCATGCCCACGAGCATGAGCATGCACCCCTGGTACACACCCATAGTCACGTTCACGACGAGCACCATCGGCATACACACCCAGGAGACAGCGGCTCCGAACCTCACGCTCACGAGCACGTACACGAAAAGATGCGGCACTCACACCCGCACATGCCCGACCTTCATCACCGGCATGAACATTAACCTAAAAACGGCAATTCAGCCACAGAGGACACAGAGGAACACAGAGAGATCAAGGGGTTGCAACAACTTCAACACCTCACCATTTTGGTGACACCGACAAACGACTTATGTTGTTGATTTTCCTCTGTGAACTCTGTGTCC
>JANMXV010000719.1:0-5299 GCA_031381325.1 Betaproteobacteria bacterium
TCGCGCGGGGTTCCGCGGAGACGGAGGCGCAGATCGAGGAATACTGGAAACTCGGCTGCCAGGTATTGAACCTGCCCGGCACCGACACCAGCACTTATCTTGACGGTCTCAAGGCCCGCGCCGATCGTGCGCACGCCCGGCTCAAATCGATTGGAGTTCCGGCGCCGTGAGTACGAGATGACGGAGATGGGAATGGATAAATTACAGAACATTCACCCCGGCGAAATACTTCTCGAAGCGTTTCTACTCCCGATGGAGATCAGCCAAACCAAACTGGCTAACTCGATTGACGTAGCACCGCGACGCATCAACGAGATCGTGCTGGGCAAGCGCGGCATCACGGCGGATACCGCGTTGCGCCTTGCCAAGGTATTTGGAAACTCAGTGCAATTCTGGATGGGATTGCAGGACGAATACGAATTACGCGAGGCGCGTAACGCGATCAAGGATCAACTGGAACAGATGATGCCGATTGCGGCATAGTCTTTTCGGGGGATCAAATCAAATCCGGGACCTTGGGTTCCGCAGCGACATTTCCGCGCATAGTAGGCAAGTAGCGACCGTGCGGGTAAGATCAATCTACGATCAACACAGTTGAGGTTGCCATGAACTGGAAGCCACACATCACCGCAGACCCTGAAATCATGCACGGGGCAGTATGCTTTCGAGGCACACGAATCCCCGTGTCGGTAGTCTTGGACAATTTGGCAGCAGGCGAAACTGCTGCGGCCATTCTTGATGAGTACCCAACGCTCAAGCCGGAGCACATCCCTGCCGCTATTGGCTATGCCGCTGACTTGGCTCGCGAGCGAATCGTTCCAGTTCCCGCATAGCACCGCCGCATGGCCCTTCGATTCAAACTCGACGAAAACCTTCCTCGAAGAGTCGAACCCGCGCTGCGCGATCTTGGCCATGATGTCGAGACAGCTCATTCAGAAGGGCTCGCCGGGGCTCCCGACCCCAGTATCCTCGCTGCTTGCATCACCGAAGATCGAATCCTGATCACACTCGACCTCGATTTCGCCGATATCAGGGCCTACTCTCCCGGCAGCCATCGTGGCGTCTGGGTGCTCAGACCGCAGGAGCAAAGCTTCGGCACCGTGCTGAATTTAGCGCTTGCGGGAATCAGGCTTGCTGTTGTGGAGCGAACGGCCAATCAGCTCTGGGTCATCGACGAGAAGCGTGTTCGCATCCGGGAGTAGAGTTTGAACTTTCATTTGATCTTCAGCTCCTGCACTTGCCTAGCCTTCTGTACGCAGGTGCTCATGAGAAAGGCGAGATCGGTGCCGGTTGAAACATAGCGCGCGCCCATTTTCACATATTCGGCGATGAGATCGGGGCGGCTCGCCAGTCCGCCGATGCCCACATGTTTGCCGTGTGTGCGATAGGCCGCTATGGTGCGTTCATAGGCGGCGCGCACGCGCGGATCATCGTACTGTCCGGGTATGCCCATTTCCGCGGCGGACACCCAGCACATTGGGGCTTGACGTTATGATTTTCGGTAGTTACAGTATTGTGCGCTTCTTGACTTTGACTTTGACCTTGCCAAAGACAAGCTGAACCGCGCTCGGCACGGCCTGTCATTGGCGTTCGCCAGGAAGTTGGTTTGGGAAGAGGCACTTGTCTGGCTCGATCACAGGTACGAATACGACGAGATCAGAATGATCGGACTGGTACCGGAAGGCAATACGCTCTACTACGTTGCGTTTGTCGACCGAAACGAAATCCGAAGAGTTATCAGTCTACGATATGCAGAGCGCAAAGAGATCAATCACTATGCCAAAAACTACCGCTAATCGTGTCATTCATATGCCTTCGCCCGATGAGAATGCAAAAATTCTCGCAGCGGCCAAGGCAGATCCTGACGCGCAACCACTAACCAAGAAACAACTCGCATCTATGGTTCCGTTAAGGTCCGTTCGTGGACGGCCAAAATCGGATAAAAAGAAAATGTTGGTGTCAGTTCGCTACAGCCCGGAAGTCATCGCGCATTTCCGCAGCACTGGCGATGGATGGCAGGGGCGAATGGACGGTGTTTTGAGTGAATACGTCAGCAGGCACGCAACACGTCGGACACGCAGCGCGACATAACATGGTGCCACCCACTGGCGCGTGCCAGTGGGTTCTACGGTGAAGGTCTGCTTTTGTTTCAGACAAGGGACGGCTACGGGCCGACTCCCATCTAACGGTTGCCCTGATTCCCGCTAATTCAAAACTTCATTTGATCTTCAGCTCCTGCACTTGCCTGGCCTTCTGCACGCAGGTGCTCATGAGAAAGGCGAGATCGGTGCCGGTTGATACGTAGCGCGCGCCCATTTTCACGTATTCGGCAATGAGATCGGGGCGGCTCGCCAGTCCGCCGATGCCGACATGTTTGCCGTGTTTGCGGCAGGCCGCTATGGTGCGTTCATAGGCGGCGCGCACGCGCGGATCATCGTACTGTCCGGGTATGCCCATTTCAGCGGTGAGATCGCTGGTGCCTATCATCATCATGTCCATGCCCTCGACCGCGGCAATTTCCTCGACATGTTCGAGCGCTTCCAGCGTTTCCATCATCACCATCACCGTCGTCGCATCGTTCAGCGCCGGATCGACCTGCGCAGCCGGGAACGTACGGAATTGCAGATGCGGCAATTGGCCGCCCGCAGAGCGCTCGCCGAGCGGGGGAAATTTGGCGGCGGTGACTACGCGGCGCGCATCCGCGGCGGAGCGCACATGCGGCGCTATCACCCCCAGCGCGCCGCCATTGAGCGCCGCAGCGACATTTTCAGGGGCGGTGTTCGGCACGCGCACAAAGGGTGTAATACCGGCGGCCAGAGCCGCCAGGCAGATCTGGCCGGTGGTGTCCCAGGAAAATCCGTTGTGCTCGACATCGACGTAGAGCGTGTCGAAGCCGGCGCTGGCGGCCATGCGTGCAATCTCGGTGCTGCGCGTGAGGCGTACCGTCATCGATGCGACCACTTCGTCGCGCGCGAGTTTTTCTTTCACATGGTTACGCAAAATGTCGCGTATCTCAACCGGCATGTCGTTCTCCTTTTTAAATAATTTTTTAATGGCGTTAATGGTCGGCAGGGTTCTCCTGCGGCAGCATCGTCACACCCGGCAGTTTACAGGCCAGCAGCGCCTCCCGCACCACCTGCACCGCACGGATACGCGGAAAGCTCTTGCGCCACGCCAGCGCGATGCGGCGCGACGGTGCGGGCGCGGAAAATATTTTCATGCAAGTGAGTTTGGTATCGGCGGTGCGCGATTCAGCAGCGGTGGATGGCAACACCGTCATGCCCACGCCCGAGGCTACCATCTGGCGTATGGTTTCCAGCGAACTGCCTTCGAGACTTTGCTGCAAGCCCGCGTTGATGACGCCTTTCGTACGTTGGGCGCCGGCACAGGTTTGCAGCACTTGGTCTCTAAAACAATTGCCGCTCGATAACAAGAGCAGCGTTTCGCTGCACAAGTCCGCGGCAGCGATGCGCGCCTTTTTCACCCACGCATGACTCGCCGGCATTACTACGCGAAACGGCTCGTCGTAAACCGCTTGCGTCACAATGCCGGGTTCGGCAAACGGTTCCGATAACAGAATTACATCAACATCGCCGTTTTTCAGCATCTCGCCGAGCCTGGCGGTGTAGTTCTCCTGTATCAGCAGCGGCATTTGCGGCGCGCGCTTGTGGAGCAGCGGGATCAATTGCGGCGTCACATAGGGGCCGACGGTGTAAATCGCGCCAAAGCGCAGCGGCGCGGCGAGTTCGTCCTTGCCGGCGGCGGCGATGTGTTTGATGGCCGAGGCTTCTTCGAGCACGCGTTGCGCTTGCTCGATCACGCGATTGCCAACGTCGGTGAGGCGCACTTCGGTCGCACCGCGCTCGAACAGCGTCACGCCGAGTTCTTCTTCGAGTTTTTTGATCGCCACCGACAACGTGGGTTGGCTGACAAAGCACTTTTCGGCGGCACGGCCGAAATGTTTTTCGCGCGCGACGGCGACGATGTAGCGGAGTTCGGTGAGTGTCATGGCTTTGGAATGGCCCAGGCATCTTCCTTCGACACCCCCGGCGGCGGCGTGAACAGGATTTGCGAAGTGCCCGCGACTTTTTCTTTGCCGCCCCAGAATTCGACCCACTGGCGCTGATCGGCCTTGGCGCGCGCATCGACGGCTTCGGGATCGCAGATCGTGCGCAACTTTTTTTCCAGCGCTTGCGCGACGGCGGGTTCAGCAGCAGCCAAATCCTGCAACTCGTTCGGATCGCGCTCCAGATTGAAGAGTTGCGCTGGCATACCCACGTGATAGATCAGCTTCATCGCGCCTTCGCGCAGCATGTACGCGGCGGCCTTGGAACCTTGCGCGTGATACTCGGCGAAACCGGTGCGCGTTGCGTCGCCGCCGTTCGCGGCGGGCCACAGCGACACGCCTTGCAGATCACTATCCGCATCGGTCAGTGCCGCGCCTGCGCCCTCAACCAGCGTGGGAAACAAATCCACATGCGAGACGATCTGTTTCGACACCTTGCCTTGCGGCACGTCCGGCCCGGACAGCAACAGCGGCACACCGACACTCGCTTCATAAAGACTTTTTTTGCCGAACAGACCTTGCGCGCCGAACAATTCGCCGTGATCGCTGGTGTAGGCAATGCGCGTATTCGCCAGCAAGCCCATGCTTTCGGCGGCCTTCATCACCTCGCCCACTTGTTCGTCCATATGCGTGATCAGACCGAAATAGCCGGCGGCGACGCGCCGCAGCGCGGCTTCGTCGCTGATGCCGGACAGGTCTAGCATGCCGTCCATGTGACGCAGATGCTGCGTTGCCGGATGCTCGCTGCGCTCGCCGCGACGAAAGCCCGCCGGCAGCGGCATGTCTTTTTCGGGATATAAATCATAGAGCCGTTTGGGCACGGTGAACGGCGGATGCGGGCTGATGTACGACACATACAGCACCCACGGCTTGCTGTTGCCGCGTCCGTGCTGCTTTAGCCAAGCAATGGATTTTGCGGTGATGCGCCGGTCGTATTCCTGATAATGCGTTTCACCCACGCCGGAACGCGTCATGTAGAGCTTCCAGAAACTGCCGTCATCCTTGCGCGGTTCAGCACCGTAGCCGCGCAGCAAATTCTTGATCGCGCCCTTGCCGTCGTGCAGATGCATGGGCTCGATTTCCTCGGTGAAGCCGTTGTCGTCCTGTTCCGAGCGGTAATGCAGTTTGCCGACCGCTGTCACCGTATGGCCCTGTTCGCGCAGACGGTGATGCCAACTCGGCACGCTGCCATCGTACGCAATGGCGTTGTCCCAAAACCCGGTTTGATGCGGA
>JANMXV010000061.1:0-1452 GCA_031381325.1 Betaproteobacteria bacterium
CCCTGGGGATGCTGATCGCACCATTACGATCTACGGTGGCGCGATAATCTATGTCCACCTGCCCCCAGGCATTGATCACGAGTTCGTCCCCAGGCCCCACAATGTAATCCGGAGTTACCGGGACACGATCCAGCGGGGCAAAAGTTGAAGGCACATTCTGAAACAGGTTAAACCCGAACATCGGCAGTTCACGCCCCAGCGACTGCGATACAAAATCCTGGAATTCATGGCGCTCGACGGTACTAAGCTTTGGCGCGAGGTTAGCTGAGCTCCCAGGCAAGCCTGGCTCAGTGGCCATCTGCAGTACTCGATTGGTATTAGTGATCGGCGTCTGTGTCTGTTGCCCGGGTGCGACTTGCCCTTGCTGCGGTGACTGAGTAACCGCTGCGCCAGTAGCGCTACCTACACCAGGCGCACCCGCACTGCCACCCAAGGAAGACGACGAAGCCGCATCTTGCTGAGCAAACGCGGGCGCGAGTAACCCCACACACATTGCTACCAGAAGTAACCAGCGGAACATACCGTAGTTAACCATTAACTATTTGAATTTAAAAGTATTTTTTTAACCAATTCAGCCTGAACCGCAAAAGCAATACCTTCCCTCACCCCTCGCCCCTCTCCCGAAGGGCGAGGGGAACAAACCCTCGCACTTCGGGACAAGGGCACACTTGCAGCGAAGCAGAGGGTGGCGCGCAGCGCCGGGTGAGGGAGGTTTTTGACTTTCCGTGCAAGCTGAATAGTTACGAATTTTTTAATCCCGATTCGCAGCCTTGAATGAATACGCGCAAGAATCGGAGAGGCAGATTATACCGTAGATAGTCCATGCACTATTCGGTTCAGTTTCTTGGCGCCTCTTGGGCACCTGCATCTCTACGTGCAGTGCCCCGCTAACCTTACAAACGTAACCCCCGCGCTAAATCCGCTTTGATGTCGTCAAGGTGCTCAAGCCCCACCGCCACCCGCAGCAAACCATCGCCTATGCCGGCCGCCGCGCGCGCTTCGGGTGAGATGCGTCCATGCGTGGTTGAGGCCGGGTGTGTAATCGTAGTTTTGGTATCCCCCAAATTCGCGGTAATTGACAGCAGTTTGGTGTGATCAACCACGCGCCACGCACCTTCCTTGCCACCTTTGACGTCGAACGCAACAATGCCACCGCCGGTTTTCTGCTGGCGCATCGCGAGCGCGTGTTGCGGATGTGACGGTAGGCCGGGATAGTAGACACGCTCGATACCTGGTTGTTTTTCGAGCCACGTCGCGAGATCCAGCGCTGCGGCCGACTGAGCCGCCATGCGTATGCCGAGCGTTTCAAGGCCCTTGGTAATCACCCAGGCGTTGAAAGCGCTCATGGTCGGCCCGGCGATGCGCAGGAAACTGTAGACGCCTTCGTGGATCACGCTTTTCTTGCCGAGCACCGCGCCGCCAAGCACCCTGCCTTGGCCGTCGAGATACTTG
>JANMXV010000761.1:0-1040 GCA_031381325.1 Betaproteobacteria bacterium
GCCGGTCCGGCTCCGCCAATCTCGGCCCGGAAGCGGGGCCGGGCGAATCCGATTACACGCGCTACGACCGCGCCATCGCGGATGCCACGATCAACTGGCTCAACAACGATGCGCCGAAACACCGCGACAAACCGTGGGCGATGTACGTGGGCTTTGTCGCGCCGCATTTCCCCTTGATTGCGCCGCCCGAGTTTTACAAGCTGTATCGCGAAAACGAGGTGCTGTGGCCCGATATGTACGAAGCCGATAAACGCCCGCGCCATCCCTTCATCGACGCCATGCGCAAGTGCCTGTGCTTCGATGAATCGTTCGACGCGGCTATGGTGCGGCGCGCGATCACCGCGTATTTCGGGTTGGTGTCGTTCATGGACGACAACGTCGGCAAAATCCTGCGCGCGCTCGAAGCAACGGGACTCGCCGAAAATACCCGCATCGTTTATTCATCCGATCACGGCGACAACCTCGGCACGCGCGGGCTGTGGGGCAAATCAACGATGTATGAAGAATCCGCCGGCATACCGATGATCGCCGCCGGGCCTGATATTCCGCGCGGCAAGGTGTGCGATACACCGGTAACATTGGTCGATGCGTTTCCGACTTACCTGCAGTGCGTGGGTGCGAAGTTCGACGCGCAGGATGCAAGCCTGCCAGGCACATCGCTGCTAGCCATCGCCAACGGGGCGAGACCCACGCGCACCGTGTTGTCGGAGTATCACGCCGCCGGTTCGATCACCGGCACGTCGATGATTCGCCACGGCCAATACAAATACATACACTACGTGGGACTGCCGCCGATGCTGTTCGATCTGAACGCCGATCCGTTTGAGCGCATGGACCTCGGCCGCGACGCGCAATTCGCGAACGTAATCACTGAATGCGAAGCCGCGCTACGCAAGGTTGTCGATCCCGATGCCGCCAACCGGCAGGCCAAAGCCGATCAGCAAAAAGAAATCGACAAGCACGGCGGCAAAGACGCCATTCTAAAGCGCGGACACTTCCGTTACTCGCCGCCGCCAGGGGTAAAGGCTGCCTATCATTGA
>JANMXV010000765.1:0-2008 GCA_031381325.1 Betaproteobacteria bacterium
CTGCCCGGCGATGTGATCGCCACCGGCACGCCGTCAGGCGTGGGCCGTCCGCGCGGAATTTTCTTGAAGCCCGGTGACAGAGTTCGAGTTGAACTGGATTGTGTAGGGACGCTGGAAAATCCGGTGGAGCAGGGTGTTTGAGTGAATGACGTCACGAAGCTACAGCAGTAGTTGTAGAGCCTGCCCCGGACTTGATCCGGGGTTGGGGGGACGAAGGAACTCCAACACCAAATGATATCGACCACGGAATACGCGGAATACGCGGAATACGCGGAATACGCGGAATACGCGGAATACGCGGAAAGAACGGTACGCGGATTTTTCCGTGTGTTCCGTGTGTTCCGTGGTTAAGCGGTTGGGGTTCGCAAGCTCACCCCAACCTTGGGATATCAACCCAGCACGCCATCATCTCGCGACGTGGGTCCCATGGCAACGTAGCTACTCAGGTTTGATCCCGCTGTCCCGAATCACTTTATTCCAGCGCGGCAGCTCAGCTTTAATAAGCGCTGCAAATTCCGCGGGCGTTCCTGCAACCACATCGTTGCCGTCATTGATCAGGCGGCTCGCCACCTCAGGTGCGCGCGCGGCTTTAACCCAGTAGCCGTTAATTGCGTTTACCAACGGTGCCGGCGTTGTGCCCGGCGCCAGTACACCCACCCACGCTCTGAATTCATAACCGGGCACGCCCGCCTCTGCTATCGTCGGCGCATGAGGCAATAGCGCCGAACGGCGGGCGCTGCTGATCGCCAGTGCGCGCAGGCGTCCGGCCTTGATCTGCGGCAACGCCGCCGCCACGGAGGGAATGGTGATCTCCGTTTCACCCGCGATCACCGACGTCATCGCGACGCCGCCGCCCTTGTACGGCACATGCGTCAGCGTCACCCCCGAGAGATTCTTGAACAATTCCATCGCGATATGAAAATTGGTGCCGTTGCCGCCGGAGGCGTAATTCAACGCATTCGGCTTTGCACGCGCAAGCGACAACAGCGCTTTGACGGATGTCACCGGCACCGATGGATGCACCACCAGCACATAAGCCGCTGCGGTGAGCAGCGTCACCGGCGCAAGGTCCTTCTGCGCGTCAAACGCCATTTTTGAAAACAGGCTGGGATTCACCACCAGCGGCTGCGAATTGGCGAGCAGCGTATAGCCGTCACCTGGCGCGCGCGCCACTTGCTCGGAACCGATGTTGGTCGACGCCCCCGGGCGGTTGTCCACCACCAGGCTTTGGCCCATGAGTTCGCTCATCTTCG
This sequence comes from Betaproteobacteria bacterium, assembly GCA_031381325.1. Classification (GTDB taxonomy): domain Bacteria; phylum Pseudomonadota; class Gammaproteobacteria; order Burkholderiales; family SG8-41; genus UBA5216. Next base: position 1,254 of record JANMXV010000765.1, read on the forward strand.
GCGCCATCAGACGCGTTACTACATCGAGGATGCCGCCCGGCGACGTGGGGACAACTATGCGCACCGGTCGGCTAGGGTACTCGCGGTTTTGCGCGTACGCGTACTGCGCGATTGCAGCACCGGTCGCGACGCTTATCCATCCGCAAATCTTGAGCATAGACACCCCCTCGTTTTGAATATTCTACAACCCGCATCAAGATCAGACCTTGCCCGTAGCAGAAATGATACGATCAGAATATCGTAAAACATGTCTCCCCGAACGCCACCATGCCCTTTCTCGAACGCGCGGGCAAACCGCGCCTTTATTACGAACTCGACGACTACACTGATCCGTGGAAAAACGCGCCTTACCTCATGTTGCAGCACGGCTACGCGCGTTCATCCAAATTCTGGCGCTTGTGCGTGCCGTACCTCAGCCGTTTCTACAAAGTGATCCGGCTCGATCTGCGTGGGCAGGGGCAATCCGATATCAACTTTGATCTTGAAACAGGCATCAGCCTCGAAGCGTATCTTAACGATTTCACCGGCCTGCTCGACCATTTAGGCGTCGCATCCGCGCACTACTGCGGCGAATCATCCGCCGGCACTCTGGGTATGGCGTTCGCCGCTGAGTGCCCGGATCGTGTGCGCACGCTAAGCGTCATCTCCTCGCCCGTTTACATGACGGAAGAAGACAAGCAAAGTTCGCTGCACGGGCACCTCAATCGCGTGGAGGCGCTGCGCAAAATGGGCGCACGCGGCTGGCTGGAAGCTTC
>JANMXV010000779.1:0-1497 GCA_031381325.1 Betaproteobacteria bacterium
GGACCCAGTACGCCCCACACTTCGCCCGGCTTCACGGTGAATTCAACGTCGCGGCACAAGGTGCGGCCCGCAATCGAAAGCGTGACGCCGTTACACGCGAGCGTCACGATGGTTACGCCTTCCTCGTCAACAAATAAAGCATGCACGGCACGCCGATCAGCGCAGTGAATATGCCCACCGGCAATTGCTGCGGCGCCCATAGCGTGCGCGCGCAGGTGTCCGCCAGCGTGAGAAAGCTGCCGCCCGCCAACACCGCCACCGGCAACAGCAGGCGATGGCGCACCACGCCCAGCAGGCGCACCGCATGCGGCATCATCAGCCCGACAAAACCGATAGCGCCGCCCAGCATCACCGCCGCCACCGTCGCCAGCGCCGCGCCAAAGAAAACCATCAGTTGCAGCGGCGCCACGCTCACGCCTAGAGAGCGCGCCTTGGCGTCACCCAACCCCAGAATATCCAAACGCGCCGCCAACGCCACCGCGCCCAGCGTCAGCGCCAGCAGCAGCACGCCGGCGGCAAGTGGATTCTCCGCATACGACAAATCACCCATCAGCCAGAACAACATGCCCTTCACCTGCGCACTGGGCGCGATCACCAGTATCAGACTGGTCAGCGCCGCGAAGCCCGCCGACAGCACCACGCCCGACAACAACAGGCGATAAATATTCCACTGCCCGCCACGAAAGGTGACGCCGAATACGATGGCAATCGCAGCAATCGCGCCCGTCAGCGCGGCAGCATTAACCATTGCGATGCCGAAACCCAATGTGATGGCGCCGAGCGCACCCAGCGACGCACCGCCCGATACACCCAGTATGTACGAATCGGCGAGCGCATTCCGCAGCAGCGCCTGCAACAGCACGCCCGCCAGTGCGAGCAACCCACCGCAGGCGAATGCCGCCAATGCGCGGGGTGCGCGCAGTTGCCAGATAATGTCGTACTCAATGCCCGGCGTGGGAGAAAAAATGCTTTGCGCAATTTGAGCAGGCGTTAGTGGAACCGAGCCGAATAGCAGCGCGATGAAGATGCTGGCGATGGCAACGAGCGCGCCTGCGGAGAGCACAGTAACGCCACGCATCATCTTGCCCTTAAAATTACGAAGTACGTTCCCCTACCCTCACCCCAACCCTCTGCTCCGCCGCAAGTGTTCCCTTGTCCCGCCCAAGCGGGCGAGGGAGCAAATTCAATTTCGCCCCCCGCTTGCGAGGTGTGAGAATACCCGCGGATACCCCCTCGCCCCGCTTGCGGGGAGAGACGCCACGACGCGCGCGTCGCGAATTGGGGCCGTGAACATGGCGTCTCTTCCCGCCTTCGGCCCCCTCGCTGCGCTCTCCCCAGCCCTTCTGCTCCGCTGCTAGTGTTCCCTTCTCCCGGAGGGAGAAGGGAGCGTCGAGTCCCCGCCCGGGCGGGGAGGTTCATGGAAAGGGTTGGGGTGAGGGGAAACATCAAAGCCCGCGACATCTTAATATCAACGATCAACCCAACGAAATCACCGGC
>JANMXV010000783.1:0-3426 GCA_031381325.1 Betaproteobacteria bacterium
ATTCAAAAGCCTCCCTCACTCCATCTACGGATTCAATCAATCTATTTTCGCGCCCGCAATCTCGATAACCTCGGCGAACTTTTTGATTTCCGCGCGCAAAAATTCCCGCAATTGTTCGGGGGCGGACCATTCCGGCGGCGAATGCGATGGCGCATGCCAGGACTCTGAACATCATCAGGCTTTTCTCTGTTTCAAAATGTCAGGCACTTTTGATCGAGACACGCCAATGAATACGATCTTCCTCGGGCGGAAAGTCATCAATCTCCAGTTCCTGATCTCGCACGGCAATCACGTTATAGTCGAGCCACGCTTGATAGGTTTTGCCGAACGTGGCCTCATCCATGGCCTTGACATCGACGCCGGTAATTTCCGCACCGATAGCGCCCAGGCGGCGAATTTCCATTTTTGCTCCCCTCCTATTGGCGGTGTAGCCGCAACATAGCGCCTGGCTAAGGCCAGGTCAAATGCCTGCCTGTTGGAGAAGACGAATACGGCTTGTCTTGGTATCTCCAGTTCAAATTAACATCTTATTGATGCAAAATCTCGATAGGGAGAAACACACCATGAAGTTCCGCATATTGGCTGGCGTCGGCGCCGACTGATGGATGCGCTTACCGCCTTTGGCCTGTTTGCCGTTTCCGCAATGATGATTTGTTACGCGCTGGAACAGAAAAGCCATTGGTATACACTGGGCTTCGCGCTTGCGTGCGGACTCGGATCGGCCTACGGCTTTTTACAAGGCGCGTGGCCGTTTGGCGTGGTCGAGGCGGTATGGATGATTGTGGCGCTGATCAAATGGATGTACTTGCAGCGCTCGCGCAGGTGATGGGAATATACTTCAGGCCATTCACCTCAGACCATTCAGCTTAAATGTTGATCCGAACGGCCTCAAATTCGATATCGTCAACACTATGCACGCGCGGAATTCCTGGCGCCTGCCGGTTTAAAGAAATAGTTACATAACCATAGGCACGACACTTCCCTCATGGATTTCTCTCTCACGCAAGAACAACAACGCTGGCGCGATGTAGCGCGCGCGTTCACCGAAAAAATTATCAAGCCCGACGTAATCCGCCGCGACCGGTTACCCACTGCCGCCGAGCGCATTCCCTGGGACTGGATACGCGAGGCCGACAAACAAGGCATACGCACCATGGGCGTGCCCAAACAATTCGGCGGTGCGGGCTGCGATATTTTTACGATGTGTCTGGTCGGCGAAGAACTCGCGGTGGGCGATCTCGGCTTTGCGGTGATCATGGATCAATGCTGGAAGATGGCGCATCTGTTCGGCGAAGCGATGAATGCCGGGCAGCAGCAGCGCTTCATTCCCAAATTCGTCGCCGACCCCGAAGCCACCACCGCCATCGCCATCACCGAAGCGGGCGCGGGCTCCGATCATCAAGGCTACTACGATACACCGGATATAGATTTCAAAACTACGGCGGTGCGTGATGGCGATCATTACGTCATTAACGGCAGCAAGCGCTATGTGTCCAATGGCTGCATGGCCAAGCTTTATTTCGTGGTGGCGCGCACCGATCCGAAAAAGACTTTGCGCGAAGGCGGCAGCATCTTCGTCGTGCCTTCCGACACGCCGGGTTTTCGTGCCGGTTTTTTCCACGAAAAAAGCAGCCAGCGCCTCGCCACCAACGGCACTTTCCATTTTGAAAATTGCCGCGTGCCGGCAAGCCATATGCTGGTAGGCGAAGGCCTGCTGGGCCGCTTACGCAGCGACTATATGTGGGGCAGCAAAGCCGAAGCCGCGGCCACCGCATTGGGCGTAGGCCGTGCCGCCTACGAATACGCGCTCGACTACGCAAAGCAGCGCGTGCAAGGCGGCAAGCCCATCGTCGAACAACAAGCGGTGGCCATGATGCTGGGCGCCATGGCCATGAAACTCGACGCCGCGCGTCTGCAAATCTGGAAAGCCGCGTGGCTCGCGGATCGCAAACAGCCCGAAGCGCGCGCGCTGGGCTTGCTGGCCAAGGTCAACGCCTCGGAAACTGCCTTTGAATGCTGCAAACTCGCCGGTGAAATCCTCGGCGGCGCCTCGATCATGTACGAGCATCCGGTCGAGAAATACCTGCGCGATGCGTCAAGCTTCCTGCATTCGGACGGCACTAACCAAATGTGCCTGCTGCGCGCTTCGCAGGCGATTGCGAATCAAGGGCATGCGGCCTTGTATGGATTCTAGGGACGCGCGCGCCGTGTCCTTAATTCCTGTACTTTCTGATTAGCGGAGTTTGATTTCCATCTATTTTCAAGGAACCCTGATGAGCCTACGCCTTGCGCAACTAACAACCGGGATTGCTTGTTTCACTTTCACCTGCTGCCTGATAACGACCCTGCACGCGCAACAACCTCCCGTGCGCGTGGAATCCACACCGAGCACTGTTGTTCGCGGCATCATCCCCGCCGACCGTCCGCCCATCCTGCGCGTGCAACCGGGGCAGATGGTCACCATCGACACCCTGTCGCATCAGGGTATGAGCACAGGCGATGATCCCATCGCATTTTTCGCCAGAGGCGGCATCAAACGCGAAGACGTGCTTCAGGACGCCGTAGATGTTTACGGCCGCGTCAAGCCGCCGCCCGGCATGGGCACGCACGTGCTGACGGGGCCGGTTTACATCGAAGGCGCGGAGCCCGGCGACCTGCTGGAAGTGCGCGTCATCGACGTCAAGCATCGCGTGCCCTATGGCGTGAATGCGACCAACAAAGGCTCAGGCGTGCTTCCTGAGCTTCTCAGCGAACCGGTGTTTCGCATTATCCGTCTGGATCTGGATCGCAACGTGGCGCTGTTCTCGCCCGAAATCGAAGTGCCGCTGTCGCCTTTCATGGGCATCATGGCGGTGGCGCCACCCGCGGATATGGCAACCGTCAGTTCGCGTCCGCCGGGCGCGTTCGGCGGCAATCTGGATCTGAAGCAGTTGTCCAAAGGCGCAACGCTGTATCTGCCGGTGTTCAATGCGGGCGCACTGTTTTTTACCGGCGACGCACACTCGGCCCAGGGCGACGGCGAAATAGACGGCACCGCGATCGAGACCTCGCTCACGCCAACCTTCCAGTTCATCGTACACAAGGCCAAAGGCAAAAACCTTGTCTGGCCGCGCGCGGAAACGCCGACGCATTACATCGCCATGGGGGTGGATAGGGACCTCAATCTCGCATTAAAAGCCGCGGCGCAAGAGACGGTGAATTTCCTGATGCAGGAAAAAGGCTTGAGCGCGCGCGATGCTTATCAACTCTCAAGCATCGCGGTGGATTTCCGCATCGCCGAGGCGGTAAACCTGAATCAGGTGGTCTACGGCATGATCCCCAAAAACGTATTCAAAACGCAGACACCGTACTGGCATAAACCGTAGCGTGGGCCCTGCGCACGATCAGCCGGGGTAGGGGGGGCGCGGGCCGTGGCGTGGGGGGGGG
>JANMXV010000791.1:0-3382 GCA_031381325.1 Betaproteobacteria bacterium
CGCTCGACCAGTGGATATTCGTGCTTGCTAGCGGCGCGGCCCTCTGGCCGGGCTGGCCGTTCTTCGTCCCCGCCAACGCGCTGCCGCTGAAACGCGCGCGCATCCCGGGCCTCACGTGAGCCTCAACTGGCTCGCCGGAGAGGGACTGGAGCGCCTGCCGCTGTACCTGACGGCGCTCGCCATCGGTCTGCTCATCGGCCTGGAGCGCGAGCGCAATCCCACGGCGAAGGCCGGCCTGCGCACCTGCGCACTGGTTGCGCTCGCAGGCGCCATGTCGGCGACGCTCGCCGAAACCTTTGCCGCGCCGGCCATCATCGCTGTCGGCCTTGGCGCGGTCGCGCTCATGATGATCGCCGCCTACTACCACCATCACGAGGCGTTCCACGAATGGGATCCGGGCACGACCACGATCGCGGCGGTGATCGGCTGCTACCTGCTCGGCGCCATGACCCTGGCGGGGTTTGCGCGCCTCGCGGTGATCCTCGGCATCCTCGTCACGGTCCTGCTTTACTTCAAGGCCGAGCTCGGCGGTGTGGCGCGCAAGCTGGAGCGGCGCGACCTCGTTTCTATTCTGCAGTTCGCAGTCGTCGCCTTCGTCGTGCTGCCGCTGCTGCCCGACCGCAGCTTCGGTCCCTACGCCGCACTCAATCCGCGCCATATCTGGGTGATGGTGGTGCTCATCAGCGGCGTGTCGCTCGCCGGGTACGTCGCGCTGCGCGTGGTCGGGCGCGAGCACGGCGCGATGCTGCTCGGCGTCTTCGGCGGCCTGGTGTCGAGCACCGCGACCACGCTCGCCTATTCGCGCTACGCGCGCAGCGGAACCGAATTCACCGGACTCGCCGGCGCGGTGATCGTGACGGCGAATCTCGTGCTCCTCGTCCGTCTTGCGGTGCTCGCGACGATCACAGCGCCGGGAACTCTCGGCGTGCTGGCGCCTGTGCTCGCGGTGGCGCTCGCCGCCGGGGCCGCGGCGTTCGCCATCGGACAGCGGCGCAACAGCGCGCTGCAGGAGCTGACGATGCCGCCGATCGGCAATCCAACCGAGCTGCGCAGCGCGCTGGGCTTCGCGCTCCTGTACGCGGGCGTGCTGCTGCTGGTCGCTTGGCTCGACGCGCTCGTCGGGAGTAAAGGCGTGTACGTGGCCGCCCTGGCGAGCGGGCTCGCCGACGTCGACGCCATCACGCTGTCGACCCTGCGCCTGTACGGGCTTGGCAGCCTGACGCCCGCGCAAGTCGCGATCGCCATTGTGCTCGCGGTGTTGGCCAATGCGCTGTTCAAAATGGGAGTGGTGCGCGTCGTCGGTGGCGGTGCGCTGCTTCGGCGCTGCCTTCCCGCCATGGCGGCGATGGCTGCGGGCGCCGGGCTGGGGCTCGCGCTGTTCGCCACCTAAGATCACGATGAAGCCAGCCAAAGCTTTTGCAACGCCAGCATACCCGCAGTCTGCTATAAAGGCGGTGGCGTGAGGATCAACGCCATGCGCGCAGCCGGCGTGCCCCCGTCCACTATGGCCGCGCTCGTGCTCGCCGTGTTCACGGTATCGGTCGGCTTTGGGGTCGTGCTTCCGCTTCTGCCCTACCTGATTGAGCGGCTCTTGGGAGCGGGAGTAGAGAGTGCGCAAGTTTCCCGCCACACGGGACTACTGACCGCGGTCTACACCCTCTCGCTTTTTCTGTTTGCTCCCCTATGGGGACGACTATCCGATCGACGCGGCCCGCGTGGCGTGCTGCTTATTGGGCTCATCGGCTTCGGTGTGACCATGCTGGTCTTCGCGTTCGTCGAGAGTCTCGCCGCGGTTTACGCCGAGCGTTTCTTGAGCGGCGTGTTCGCGGCAGCAGTGACGCCCGTGGCGGCGGCTGTCATCGGCAACTTAGCCACGACCGAGCAGGGGCGTGCCCGTCTGCTTGCGTTCGGCAGCATGGCCAGCATTACCGGCTTCCTGCTCGGACCGATGCTGGGGGTGTTCGTTTCGCGCTTTGCGGCGGATTTGTTCACGCTCGCCATGCCGGCCGGATCGATCGCGATTCCGCTCGCGGCGACCGCGCTGCTCGCCTTTCTCGTGGCCTGCGCTGTGGCGTTTGCCGTGCCCAGTGGCGAGGGCCGCGCCCGGTCAAAAGACACTGCGGGGGCCTCGGTGGAAAAGGCCGCGTGGCTGGTGCCCAAGCTGCTCATCCTCACGTTCGTCGTCTCGGCCGGCGTCGGGGCCTTCGAGGTCGGACTTGCCCTGCGCGGCAAGCAGGAACTCGACTTGACCCCCTACCAGATCGCGCTGATGTTCGCCGAATGCAGCCTGGTCATGTTGGTGATGCAGGCAATCGTGTTCTCGCCCTGGTTCAAGCCGGACACCACCCGTTGGCTTATCGCGCCCGCGCTGGCCGTGCTGACGGCCGGGTTGCTCCTCGTACCCGTGGCATCCGATTTTACGTTGATGCTGGTCGTGATCGGTGCGGTCGCGGCCAGCGCCGGCATCCTCTCGCCGATCCTGACCTACTGGATTTCGGCCAAGGCCGGGAGCGCGCAGGGCTGGGAACTCGGCAAGCAGTCGGCAGCCGCCAGCCTTGGCGTAACTGTGGGCTCTGCGGCAGGTGGACTCCTCTTCAACGTCGCCGCCTTGCCGGGCGCCTCCTTCGTTCTGACCGCAGGCCTCACCGTGATGGGCGTCCTGCTCAGCTTCGGGTTGCCGCATCTACTCGTGATTGCTAGTGCGTCCCTCCCCGAACATCCTCCCGCAAAATCTTTGACCACGCTTAAGTAATCAACTTTAAGCAATTGATTTTAAATGATAATTTAAGAGCTACTGAACTACTTTCGGACACAATCCAATTACTTCACTAACCCTTCTAAAGGAGAACTCATGTTCACGCACATTCTGATTTCCACCGACGGTTCACCGGTTTCCAACAAGGCCGCCAAGGCCGGTATCGCGCTCGCAAGTGCACTCGGCGCAAAGGTCACAGCCTATTGCGCGGTCGAACCGATGCAGCCCGTTTACGCTGAAGGCTATGCGTTCGACCAGAAGGTGATTGAAGAGATCGAACAGCACGCGCGTAAGGCAGCACAGAAGCGTGTCGACGCGATCGGCAAGATGGCCAAGGCAGCGCGCGTTCCCTTCACATCGGTGGTGACGAAGACTTCCCCACCCTATGAGGGAATCATCGCTGCCGCGAAAAAACAAAAGTGCGATGTGATCTTCATGGCCTCGCACGGCCGCCGCGGCCTTTCAAGGCTAATCATGGGCAGCGTCACGCAGAAAGTGCTGACACACTCCAGGATACCGGTGGTGGTGTACCGCTGAACCAAGGCTGACGCGGCGGCACGGCCAGGTCACGGCCTACAACACTGAGGAGTCGTTATGGAAAGCGCATCCGTTCGTGAGAACAGCGCA
>JANMXV010000795.1:0-9399 GCA_031381325.1 Betaproteobacteria bacterium
GCGAGCGTTTGAATAGCCGCGACGGCATTTCACTGGTGGCGACCACCGCGTGATGCGCGCGTCCGCCTTCCAGCGCCATTGCGGCGTGTTGCAACGCCGCGATGCCCGCCGCGCATACACCACTGTGGCTGCTGGTCATCATCGGCGGTGCGGCCAGCTCGCCCTGCACCATATTGGCGAAGCCGGGTACCGTGGCGTCGCCACCCGAAGTGCCGGTGCATAATAGATCGATGTCATTCAGCGATGCGCCCGCTTCGCCCAGACAGGTGCGTATGGCGGCTGCCGCCATGTGCGCAGCGCTGTAACGCGTGCGTCCGTCGGGCCCGACGGAGTAGTAGCGCTGCTGGATGCCGTTCTCGGCGAGGATGCGGCGTTTGAGCCGCGAGGAACCGGGATTAAGCGGCGCGATGTATTCGTCAATATGTGCGTTATCGACGGGCTCGCCGGGATAAAACGCGCCGGTGGCGTTGATGTAAACGTTTTTGAAGGGCGCGAGGCTCACGGCTTTCCCGTTGGCGAGCCGCCCAGCCAGCGGTCGAGCCACACCAGCGAAAACGCGTAATGCGTGTGAAACTCGCGGTGATGCCGGTTGTGATAACGGCTGTGGGGCCGCAGCAAAGCAAACCCGTCGCGTATCTGTTCATGCGGCAGATGGCCGCTGACATTGAGCCACAGGCTCATGAGGGTGAGCCCCAGCAGCGCCCATGGGCTGAATGTGTGCAGCACCAGCGCCAGCGGCATCACGCTGCCCAGCAGAAACGACTCCACCGGATGAAAGCTGTAGGCTGAAAACGGCGTGGTGATCACCGAGCGATGATGCCAGATATGCACGCTGCGGTACAGTGGTTTCCAGTGCAGTACGCGATGAATCACAAAAAAATGCAGGTCGTTCCACAGATACAGCAGGGGCAATTCCCACAACAGATGCCACGCCGAACGTTGCCAATCGATGGCGAGCCAGCCGTGGCGCAGCAGCCACACGAGGCCGGCAGCCTGCGCGGCGAAAATCAGAATCGACAGCGCTGAGAGCAACAATTCTTCACGCAACTGACTGGGGCGCAGGCGCTGCGCGCGTCCAACGGCGGCAGCAACTTTTTCTGGAACGCGCCGAATCGCCAATACATACGCCCCGCCGGCAATCAAGGCATAAATAGATGCAAACCAGAGTACAGTCGCGGTGATCACCGCCCAAAACGATGCGTGCATTGCCTGCGTGGAGAGCCACTCGCCCAGCGCAGGCAGCATCGGCGGCTACTCTTTCAATTGGCGAGCAACGTCATCGACAAATTTCAACGTCAGCGCGCGCATGTCGTCAGCCGAAAGGTTGCTCACCGGGTGCGGCATTTCGACATAGGCGTGGCCTTCCATTCCTTTGCTCTTGAACTGAAACACAGCGGCGTTGCGAAAAGCCTGCGTGATAATCACCGCTGCCGGAATGCCGCGTTTTTCGAATTCGATGGCGTCGTGCACACTGCACAACGTACAGGAGCCTCACCCGCCCAATGCCTCGATGGCGACGTCGACCTCCTTTGCCATCTCGTCGATCAATGCATCGGTGGCGGGCTTGGAATAGTGTTCCTTGCGGCGCGTGACCACGCGCGCCACACCGTATTTCTCGCGCAGCGCATTGCCCAGCGTTTCAAGAATCAGGTTGCCCTGTTCCTTGGTGTTGTCGAGAAGGCCCACTACTTTGCCCGCGAGATCGGCGGGGCGCGGCGCTAACGGAATTCGTTTGCGGCCGCTGCCGGCGGTGGGGTCAATGAAGCCTAGTTCTTCGGTCATAAAAGTCTCCTATATCGTGACTATTCAGGTTCGGGAGAACTTCTTCCCTCATCCCAACCCTTCTGCTCCGCTTCAAGTGTTCCCTTGTCCCGGCGGGAGAAGGGCTTTTTTTCATCCCTCTCCCACCGGGAGAGGGACCGAGGGTGAGGGAAAGGTTTTCACTGGGGCTGAATAGCTACAATGAGAATTACTATTCACGGTATCGTAGTTTAAATCGATTTTGAACTGGATAGGCCTATTTGACAGGGGCGACGCTGACAACGATACTTTTGCTCGTTCGGATTGGCTAATTGTACTTCCGCACCTCCGCAGAGAATCAACATAATCCAAATGAGCGAAAGCCAACAGCGGCCTTTACACCACCTGCGAACGACTTTTCACGAATACGTCACCCATTGGGCTGTCGCCGGCGCCATTGTCTCGGAGATCCAGTGAAGACCGTTCTGTGGATCGAACAAGCAATGCGTCTCGATCCACTTGGCCCGCAAATTGCCATCATACAAGCTAATATGGGCCGGGCGTATTTCCTGCAAGGGCATAGCGATCTGACCATCGACTGGTTGCTCAAAGCGCGGGCGTCAAATCCCAAGCTTCCTCGCGTTTATGCTTGTCGAACGATCTCAGATGGAAGACGGTTTGCAGAAACGAGCCATGAGTGCTTCGGGTCTTCTGATTGCGAATTCGTTTTCCACAGGCTACTGCACCGCCAGTACCGAAATATGCCCGGCCTCGCTGGTATTGGCGCGCGGCCGGATCATGATCTCCACGTCTTGATTGAGCGCAGTGAGGAATTCCATCAGACGTTCGACGGAAAATTGGTCGAGCCGATAATTTTTCAGGGCCGAGACTTTGGGTTGCGGGACGCCGAGCAGGATGGCGATTTCGCGTTGTTTCAACTTGCGTGCTTTGAGTAGTTCATTGACCGTGAGAACTTCGCCGCGATAGTGAATGCGCGCGTGCAGTCATGCCGGCAGCATCATCGTGGCGTCGCAGAGACAGACCAGTTCGCCCCGCTGGTTGATGCCCCGCACCCGACATTCCACGATATTTTTCCCGTCCTTCCCGTTCTCTTGCCGCTTGCCAGTCACCTCTCCGCCAAAGGTCACCGTGTCGCCGGCGCGGAAGGGGGTGATGGCCCGCATCAGCAAGCGGCCGCCGTCGTAAAACGCGCGCAGGGGGAAGGACCGTTCCAGCATCTGGTCGACATACGATAGGGTGGCCGGACCGGAGTTGACCATGCCGGCGAAGATATTTTGCCTGGCAAACACCTCGTCGGTGTGGATGTTGCTGGGCCTGTGTTTGCCCGCAAGGCGCAAGCCGTTTTTGCGAAGCATGATCTCCTGGCTCTCGGACACGGCCAGCGGCGCCAGCGGGTCGCCGACGGCGACGGCGTTGAACGCGAGCCTGCGCCCGTGGATGGATGTGGCCACTGCCGCCCCGGCGTCCGGCACCAGCGGCTGGGCCGTCCCCGGCTCGCGGGGCACGTCACGCTGGCCCCGGGCGTAGGAGAAGATGCAGGTGTAGTCGTACCTGGCCACGTGCTCGCCACGCTGGTTGCTGGCCTCGACCCGGAAGGTGACGAAGCGGCTGCCTCGCCGCTCGTACTTCTCCAGAACCCGGCGGGTGCCAGTGAGGGTGTCGCCGGCGCGCACGGGATGGAACCAGTGTATCTCGCACTTGGCGAAGGGGGTCTGACGGCGGGCAGTCTTGGACTCTTCCAGCGCGACGAACCGCTGGCGTTCGGCGATCTCGTCCCGCAGGAGAGGCGCGTAAGTGAGCACCATCGTCGGCATCGCGACGAGTGCGCCGCCATACTCATCGTTCGCCCCGGATCCCTGGAACCGCGGATCGGGATTCTGCGCCACACGCGCGTATGCGGCGATGTGCTCGGCGGTCAGCGCAACGATCGTGGGAGCGCCGTCCTGGCCGGATTCCACGGCGTCGTAGTCCCAGAGATTTTCTTGCGGCTCGGTCAACATAGGGCGCTTCGGCGTTTCGCCTATTGTCATGCGGCCCGCGGCACCGCGCGCAGCAACCCGGCGAGCGTGGCGTTGAACGCGTCGGGCGACTCGTAGGCGGCCCAGTGCCCGGCCAAGGGGATAATGTGGGGTTTCACCGCCGGGCGCAGCACGCGCAGCGCGGCGATCCGATCCTCCAACGTATAGTAGGCAATCTGGTCACGCTCGCCCCAGATCGCGTTCACCGGTACGCGGAGCTGCGGCAGCGACACAGCGAGCGGCCGCAGCGCGATCAGGGCCGGAGTGTTCAGCCGCGAGTGGCGCGCGTTCCAGTCCTGGATCGCGAGCGCGAGGGCATCGATCCGCGCCGGGTCCGCGATCATGCTCCGCTGAAGGTTGGTGCGGTGCGCCTGCATCAGCGCCTCGCCGGTTTTGTCGCGCACCCGCTCGAGCGTCATGGGCGTGCGCGGCCGCACCAGCCCGCCCGCACCAAGGAGCGTCAGGGAGCGCACGCGCTCGGTGTGCAGGAGCGCGACGTGCCCGCCCACCGAGGCGCCGAAGGAGAAGCCGACCAGGTCGTAGGACGCCTGCGGGCCGAGCAGTCCGTCGATTCCCGCCGCCACGATCGCAGCGATCGTCGTCATCTCCGGCGGCGCGGGCGGATTCGCAGACTCGCCGAGCCCCGGCAGATCCGGCGCCAGCACGCGGTGAGTGGAGCTGAAGGCCGGCACGGTACGCACCCAGTGCTGCCAGGAGCCGGCCCCGCCGTGAAGCAAGACGAGGGCGGGCCCGTCACCCCAGCTCCGCCACACCATGCTGCCGTCGCCGCACGGTGACGCGGAGCGCCGGGCCTCAGCGTCCAGTCGCCGTACCGCCGTGACCGGCCCCTCGGCGTCCTCGGGACGACCGGCGACCTCGACGTCGTGTCTCACCGTAATTGCCCGGCCATGCGCATCGGTACGAGCCCGGACAGTTCCAACTGCGCAATCATGTCGTGGGCGTGGAACATATCCGGAGTGCGTATACGGGCCTTATGTTCATGCTTGCTCTTGCTGCTCCCGAAGAAAATCGCGATCCGAGCCGGTCGTGAGCAGGATCAGTGGTCAGTTACTGAGGAATCTATTGCAAGTACCAGAACGAAGCAAGCTCTTTCACGCACCCCGGCTGCTTCGAGTGAGTCTTTTCTGTGACGACCGGTAATAAATCCCTCCAGTAAAAATCGCCAGTCCGTTGTCCTTGAAATGAGCGAGCACAATGGGCGTGTAGATTGGGGGGGATGACGCCCACGCTCACTTCCAGGAGCCTGAATGGCGCATTTGACACCGGCGACACTGCCGACGATACTTTTGCCCGTTCGGATTAGCTTATTTTACTTCCGCTCCTCCGCAGACAATCAACGCAATCCAAATGACCGAAAGCCAACAGAAACCTTTGCAGCACCTGCGAACAACGTTTCGCGTGTATGTTACCCATTGGGCCGTCGCCGGCGCAATTGTCACGACTACCGGCTTCGCCCCGGACCATTGGGTGGCGCATCTTCTGCACGCAATTCCCTCGGGCTGGCGTCAGGCATTCCCGTCAGGGATTGACTATCGCCTGGTAGTTGTTTGCCTCGGGGTCTTGATGATCGTAGCCGACGTGGTTCTGCGCAATCGCCGGCGCTTGAGACTTGAAGTTCCTGCGACAACGTCGAGTGCCCTGATCGATACACAGCTTGTTGTCGTTGAGCAGTTCACCTCGCCCGATAAGCAATCGATCGCAGTACTCCCCTTTAACAATCTCAGCAATGACCCGGAACAGGCTTACTTCACGGAAGGGCTGACCGCAAGCCTCACAACGGATTTATCACGCATTTCAGGCTTATTCGTAATTGCCTCCGCAACCACTGCGACCTTAGCCGGAAGAGTAATCGACATACGGCAGATCGGTCGCGATCTAGGAGTTCGCTATGTGCTTCAGGGCAGTGTGCAAAGAGGTAGTGACAGGTTACGCGTGAATGCCCAGTTGATTGAGGCGGCGAGCGGAGCGCAACTCTGGTCGGATCGTTTCGATGGCGGAGAGGCGGACTTATTTGCGCTGCAAGATCAGATCACTGGGCGCATCGCGAATTCCATCGGGCGCGAGATCAACGTAAGGGCCGCGGTGGACGCAGAAAAGCGCAAGACCAATCCACAGGCGACCGACTTCCTGATCCGCGGTATCGCTTTAGCAGACAAACCTCACACCTTGGAGGGCTTGCTTGAACAAGAAGAGTTGTTTCGCAAAGCGTTAGCGCTCGACCCGAACAACAGCGACGCGTGGGCGCGACTTGGAAGAGCGATCTTGATGCAGCGGACTAATTTCGGCAGCATCTTATTATCCGAACAAAAGGACGAGAAACTGCGAGAAGGCCGTAAGGCTGTAGAAAAGGCCATTGCACTCGATTCAAAAAGTGCCCGCGCGCATCTCGCCGAGGGAGTGCTCTACCGGGTGCTCGGTAATAATGCCGCAAGTGCTCGAGCTATGGAGGCCGCTGTTGCTCTTGATCGTAACTTGGCAATCGCACACGCCGGCGTAGGAATAGCCTTGATTCACGTCGGAGAACCAGAGAAGGCCATTCCGTGGATCGAACAAGCAATGCGCCTCGATCCATTGGGTCCTCAAATTGACATTCATCAAGCTAATATGGGCAGGGCATATTTCCTGCAACGGCGTAGCGATCTGGCGATCGAATGGTTGCTCAAAGCGCAATCGTCAAATCCAAGGATTCCTCGCGTTTATGCGAATCTTGCCGCAGCATATGCACAGAAGGGGGACGATGCTGCAGCTCGGCTTACAACGGACAGTTTGCTGCGTGTTGCGCCTAACTTCAAGATCAGTGATGATGCTTTCGATGCGTCGGGGCCTTTTTCTCCAGAAGCTTACCGCGAGCTTTACCAACAGGTCTTTCTACCCGCTGCCAGAAAGGCGGGCATACCGGAGTAGGTTGTTCAAGCAAGCGTAGCGTGGGCAAAGCCTGTCTTGAGCTTGTCGAAGGGCGCAGCGTGCCCACGAGCCACAGTATCCTGCATACAACGTCGGAGGAAGGCGCGCGGGGCGCATCACGGTAATGCTCGAAGTAGACTGGGAGGCCTGCATGACTCACCACTTATTGAGACTTACGTAAGCGCCATGCGCGGCGCGGGTGTTTGACCGCCCGTCCGTGCGGCGATATAGTTCCATTTAGCAAAAAGGGGCGTTTGAATTTCCTATTTCTATCCTCCGCAAGTCGCGCACGGGTTGCGCATAGCGTGTGTCGTGACGGTCGTTATTGGCGGCCTCGCGCTGGTCACGCCGCACGCTGTGGCTCAATCGGACTATCCTGCCAAGACTGTGCGTCTGGTGCATGGTTTTACCGCGGGAGGAATATCCGACGTGCTCGCGCGCGCTCTCGGCGCCCGGCTCACGGCGAACCTCGGCCAGCAGGTGGTGGTTGATCCGCGTCCCGGCGCCGGGACGACCATCGCATCGGAGCAGATCGCCAGGTCGCCCGCAGACGGCTACACCTTGTTCCTCCAGGACATCACCACGCATGCGATCAACGCCAGCCTCTATCGGCGGCTGCCTTATGACTCGGTGCGCGATTTCACGCCGGTCACGCTGATTGCCGCCACGCCGCTGATACTGGTCGTGCATCCCTCGCTGCCCGCGACATCGGTGAAGGAACTCACGGCGCTCGCCCGCAAACGTCCCGACGACATTTCCTTTGGATCATCGGGCAATGGCACGATTGTGCATCTCGCCGGCGAGATGCTGAAGGCGATGGCGGATATCCGCATGGTTCACGTGCCCTACAAGGGCAGCCCGCAGGCGATCAGCGGGCTGCTCGGCGGCGAAGTCGCGCTGCTGTTCGCGACCATGCCGCCGGCATTGCCGATGGTGGCGGCGGGCAAATTGCGCGCGCTGGGCGTCACCTCACCGCAGCGCACCGGCGCGGCGCCGCACCTGCCGACGATGAAAGAGGCCGGGCTGAAAGACTTCGAGCTGGTGCTCTACAGCGGCATACTCGCGCCGCGCGGCGTGCCGCGTTCCGTCGTCGACAAACTCAACGCGGAGTTCGGCAAGGCAGTGCGCTCACCCGAAGTGCAGAGTATTTATGCCAAGGTCGGGGCATTGCCGGTTACCAACACGCCGGACGCGTTTGCCGCGCACCTTCAGTCGGAGATGGTCAAACTGGGCAAGCTGGTCCAACTTTCCGCCGCGCGCGTTGATTGAGAGGCAGCCCATGCAGTCCCCGTCGAATCTCGTTCCCCAGCACTCGCGTTACGACTACGTTCCGCTGACCGAGCGCAAGGATTACGACTGGCCCGGCGGCAAGCGGATGGCTTTTTGCATCACCACCAACGTAGAGGTCTACGCGTACGGCAAAGGGCGCGGCCACGACAACGCCAAGCACGGCGAGCCGCAGACGCAGCGTAATTATTCCTGGCGCGACTACGGCAACCGTATCGGCATCTGGCGGCTGTTTGACCTCGCCGAAGAACTGCAGATGCCGCTTGCGCACAACGCCAACAGCCTGCTCTACGAGTACGCGCCGCAGATCATGCAGCGCATCCGCAGCCGCAATGATGAGATCGTGGGGCATGGCCGCACCAATTCTGAGAACCTTCAGGACTTCCGCTGGGAAGACGACGAGGCGCGCCTGATCCGCGAGGTGACCGACACCTTCGCCCGCCACGAAGGCAAGCCGCCCAAGGGCTGGATGGGGGCTGGCGCCTACGAGAATTCGTGGACGCCCGATTTGCTGAAAGAGGCGGGATACATCTACTCCATGGACTGGCCATGCGACGATCAACCGATCTGGATGCGCACGCGCTCGGGGCCGATCCTGCTGGTGCCGTATCCCGTGGAGATCAACGATTCGCCGCAGATCATTCACCGCCAGCACACCGCGCGCGAGTTCTGCGACATGCTGGTGGACCAGTTCGAGGAAATGATCGAGCAGTGCGCGCAGCATCCGCTGGTGTGCAACATATCGATCCACCCCTTCGTCTTCGGCCAGCCGTTCCGGCTGCGCCCGCTGAGAAATGCACTCAAGCACTGCTTCTCGAATAAATTCATGGATCGCGTGTGGAAGTGCAAGCCGGCCGATGTCGCCGACTACTGCTATGGCCTGCCGCAAGGGACGCTGCCGGGCGGCTAGATCTGCGTGCCTTGGGCGATGCCCGATCTCGCAGGGGCGCCACCGATCCGCATCGCGCAGGAACGCACACGGAAAGTTTAGTCGTTGTAGGGTGCGCATCGCGCACCGTTTACCAGCGTTTACGCGTGCACGATGCGCACCCTACGACTGCGCTAGTTTGCAGCTAATTTCACGTTCCAGGAATCACTTTATCGCGTAGGCGCCATGCGCCGCGCGGCTGCCGCCGCCCCAGCCGTGGCAGATTGCGGTGAGCGGCCCCCAGCCGCCGGCGACGATCAGATGCAGGTCGCACGCATTCTTGATTACCGGCACGAAGCATTCATCATCCGCTGGATCGATGCCAAGGGCGCGCGCACGCTCGGGCCGCCAGTTGCCGCCGTTTTTGAGATCACGCACTTTGCGGCCCGCGTGCTCAATCAGCCACGCGTGTACATCCGCGCGGCTCATGCCCGCGCGCGAACAGATTGTTGCGTGTTCCGGCCCCATCGCCACCACCAT
>JANMXV010000801.1:0-4461 GCA_031381325.1 Betaproteobacteria bacterium
TCTTGGCGGCGAGAGCCGCGGCGCGTGCGCATTTCTCGAGCTGGGCGCGCGGCGCCGAGGGGCCATCGTCGACACGGTATTCATAGTCCCAGGCGATCTTGAGCACGCCCGCGCGGATTTTGGTTCCCTCCATGCCGCTACAGATATGCTCGTGCGCAAGCGTGCGCCCCAGCGCAGCGCTATCGACAGGACCAGCGATTGTTTGAACAACAGCCATGACACTTCTCCTCAGTGGTTTCACTGCGTGCGGAATGTTTCCACCCGGCGAATTCGCGGTACAGGGATTTCATCTGCATCGCCGCCATGCCAATCTAGCGCCCGTTTGTCGCAGCGTCAAATCCGCCGCTCAAGTGCCAAGCGGTTAGGCGAGCTTCAGCGTCAGTGTTATGGCGCCTCAAAGCGCACCGCAATCGCCGCGCTGGCGATCACCGCGTGGTCTTGGCCAGGCGTGGTCCAGTTTGACCGGCAGATACCTGCCAGCTGTGATTAGTAACTCAAAGCTAGATCGAGTAACTATCATGGGTCGCAAGTTCGCGCTCAGATTTTTGAAACCAGCCACCTGCGGTAGAAATTCTGAATTTCAGATTAGGGACGTTTGACGGGCTGCTTCCGTGCGCATTGCCGCCGTTGGTGGCTCGGTACACCAATTACCGCTATGGCCGAGGAGTAGTCGTTCGTATGGGTGTCCTCGGCCGGCGGCTCATGCCCGTTCTGCGAGGCTCCCGGCGTTGCCCCAAAACCATGTGGTCACCAAATCTGACCTAGATGTCAGATCAAGTCACGATTTCTACAAATGACCCCAGACCGCTGGCCGTAACAGTTCGGGTGCGTGCCATCTCACGGTCTGCCTGCCATTCTTGAATGCCGCGATCGGTCGCGCTATTTCGGCGATGGCCTGTTCGGGTGTTTGCGCGTTGAGAATGACGACGTCGGCCGGGTTACCGGGCGCAAATCCGTAATCCCTGAGGTTGAGCACTCTTGCTGATCGTTCGGTCAGCATGTTGAAGCACTCCTGAAGCTGTGCCGGACGGTCGAGCTGAACTACATTCGCATAGAGATTCGCCATGCGGATGAGCGAACAGTCGCCATAGGGCGTCGCGGGATTCAGTATGTTGTTGGACGACAACGAGCAATTCACACCATGACCGATCAGCACGTTAGCGTTCGCGACGCCGCGCCGCACGTTGTGATCCTGATCGCGCCCCATTAGAAAAAGGTCGGTCGCCGGCAACACTGTAACCGCAATGCCTGCATCGGCCAGACGGCGTGCAAGCGTGGCCAACTCGCCCGGCGGCAGCAGCGAAAGTTTGGCCATGTGGCCAACCACCACGCGTCCGCCGCGCCTGTATTTCTCGGTAAGATCGCGAACCTGGTGGATAAACATGCCATCGGGCGTGTGACCGACATCCAGATGCATGTCGATATCGACGTCGAATTCACGCGCAAGCTCGAAGATACGTTCGACCTGCGCGGCGCCGTTAGTGTCGTAGCGCGGCGCGCCGCCGATCACCTTGGCGCCACGCTTCAATCCTTCGACCAGCAGTTCGTCCGTTCCGGGATAGTTTGTGAGTCCTTCCTGCGGAAAGACGCATATCTCGATGTCAATCGCCCACTTATAGTCGGCGATCAGCGACTGCACCCCTTCGAATCCGCGCATGCCGATGCCGGGATCGACCTCGACCTGGGTGCGCATGCGCGTGGTTCCGTGCAGGACACATTCTTCGAGCGTACGCTGCGCGCGCGCGCGCACGTCTTCGACCGACATGCTTTGCTTCAGCGGCGTGACGCCTACTACGGGACTCAGCGCGCGATGATCCTGCGGAGCGCAGCGGTCGATAATGCGCGATTTGTCGAGATGGATGTGGGTCTCGATCAGGCCGGGGCACGCCAGGCAGCCCTTGGCATCGTACACCTCGGCAACTGCGTTCAGCCGCGGCGCTATCGCGGTGATACGGCCGTGCTCAATGCCGATATCCACAGGCTGATGGTCGTGCGAACCATCGGCAAGCCGGGCATTGCGGATTATGAGATCCATCCGTTTTCACTCCTTTATAGGAAACTTTACACTTGAGACAATGATTTACAATGAAATTTAATTTACACCGAATTGAATGGCAAGGACAGAGCCATGAACATCACCATCACTTATTGCGTTCAGTGAAAATATCTGCCGCGAGCCGCCAGGTTGGCAGCCGAGATATCCGAAGCGCTGGGCGTGAAACCCGAACTTCGCAAGGGCAGTAACGGCATCTTCGACATCTCGGTCGATGGCGCCATAATCTTTTCCAAGCACCGCGAACACCGATACCCGGAGACGGGCGAAATCATAAGTACTCTGCGAAGGCCAAGGGTATAAGACATTTACCACTCTCTCCTTTTCAAGAACGAGCAATCCAGCTCGATTATTTCGCGAATTTTTTTCGCGTTGCGAAGAGACTGTAATCGAATTACAATTATCAAACATTTGTAATTCATCGAAGAGGATCGCTATGAGAAGCACAATTACCGAACGCGGGCAGACCGTCATTCCTGCTGCAATTCGCCGCCAATTTCATTTGAGTCCAGCTGACCGTCTTGAATGGGTATTGGACAATGGCACTATCCGCGTGGTGCCAGTCCGCGCCAATCCGGTGGAAGCCTTTCGAGGGCAAGGTAAAGGCGGCTCTACCAGACGTTTGCTTGCCGCCCGCCGCGAAGAGCTGGCGAACGAATGAAGCGCTATTTGCTCGACACATCTGCCTTGCTCACACTGCGCGACGACGAACCCGGAGCAGAGCGTGTGTCCGAAGTCTTGCAGCAGGCAGCCAAGGGCAAGGCACGTTGCTACGGTTGCTTTATATCGCTGATGGAAGTGCTGTACCGGGTTTGGCGCGACGAGAATGAAGCCAGCGGACGATTGGCCTATCAGCAATGTCTGGCATTGCCCGTGGAGTGGGTACGCGACAGTGATGCTTTGCTGCTCAAGGCTGCCGAGATGAAGGCGCTTTATTCCTTGTCGCTCGCGGATGCCTGGATTGCTGCTTGCGCCCATGAGCAAAGTGCTATGTTAATTCACAAAGACCCCGAATTTAATGCGCTGCCGTTAGAACAGGAAGCCCTTCCGCTAAAAGCAAAGAAGCTGAGCCCGAAATAGTTGGGCGGAAATTGTTGAAGGGAAAGCGAGCCTGCCCGTTTTTTCAGTAGCGTGATTGCTAGACCCCGTATTGCATTAGCAGCTAAAAAAAGAGGGATGTCACGGTTGCGACTCGATAATGAAAGACCCCTCGCGTCTGTTCACCGCGAATTCTAGAATTAAAAATTCAATAAAAACAAATACTTACGTTTATATGTGATGCGATAACTTGGGGAGGATTTATGCGTGGATTGATGCTGATCATTGGTTTTGCCGTGGCCCTTTGCTCTGCGGCATCGTGGGCCTGGACTTACGGGCAGCAAAAAGACCCGATGGGTCGCGGCGGCATTCGATGGGCCGATAGTGCCAGTTCAAACACGATCACTCTCGCCACGCCGTATGGAGGGCCGCAGCGCGGCACGCTGAGATTACGCATTCATCCGGAGTACGGGCGCGACGTCATATTGAGCGTGGAGCGCGGCCAGTTCTTGTGCAGCATTGAGGGTTGTTCGGTGCTGCTACGAGTAGATGAGGGCGAGCCTGTGCGCTACAAAGCGACAAGGCCGACGGACGGCACGACGACTCAATTGTTTATCAATGCCTACGGGAATCTCACGCGCCAGTTATACGACGCCAAAGCGCTGCGCATCGAAGCGGACTTTTATCGCAACGGCGCTCAGATGCTGGTGTTCAACGTATCCGGTTTGAAATGGGACGATCCGATTGCGCGCGAGACGCCCGAGGAACGTGCGGCGCGGCGCAATGCACAGGTTGAACGGATGACCTCGTGCAACAACAGCGCCAGCAGTCTGCGGGGTGATGAGCGGAAACAGCACATGCTCGATTGCCTTCGGAAGGCGCGCGGCGAGACAGCAGCGGCCTCTGTTGCCGTCCCTGAGCAAACCCCTGCGCCTGTCCCCTTTAAGTCGATGCGTGTGCCGCTGCCGGAAAAACCAACATCCGATGTCGAGTCGGAAAAATAGAAATTACGGTAGCACCAGTCGCTGAGTTCCTGAAGAGTGCGCGCTGCAGATGGCTGCAGCTTGCGAAGGAAATCAAGCTCACCGTCGATTGATTACAAGAGCAGGAACCGGAATTCAGCCGATTCGAAGCACGACTTTCTGTCCGGTCATCTGACGTGCAGCGAAACGACGCGCGACGGTATCGATGTCTTCCCACGGCAGCTCGGCCGCGACCGGCGGCACGTGAACCAAAGGTTACCGGAGTCGATTTCTTATTCACCAGGCATCATTGCTTCTTGAACTGAAAACAAATCGAATTCGGTACTTTTCATACCGATAGAAAAGCTAAGGGAAATCCGGCCTTACAGCCCGCGCCGCGAACCGGAC
>JANMXV010000815.1:0-1248 GCA_031381325.1 Betaproteobacteria bacterium
GGCGCTGTTCCAGCCGGGGCAAGCACACCGAACCAAGTCGTGGCCTCGTAACCCGGCACGCCGGCTTCAGCGATGGTCGGTACCTGCGGGATCAGGCGTGAGCGCCCGGCGCTGGTTACGCCGAGCGCGCGTAATTTCCCGCCTTTCACGTGCTGCTGCGAATTGGGTATCGAGTCGAACATGAAATCGATTTGTCCGCTCAGCAAGTCTATGATCGCCAGCGAGCCGCCCCGGTAAGGCACGTGCAGGACTGCGATTTTCGCCATGCTCCTGAAGAGTTCGACGGACAGGTGTGTCACCGAGCCGCTGCCGCCTGATCCAAATCGCAACTGGGCCGGCCTCGCTTGGGCGAGGGCAATGAACTGCTTTACCGAAGACGCGGGGATCGAAGGATGCACGACGAACACGAACGACGTCGAAGCGACGACGCTGATCGGCGAAAAATCCCGGATCGGGTCGTAAGGCAATTTCGGATACAAGGCGGGGGCGATGCACAGCGTTGCCGCGCTGCCCATGCTGAGCGTGTAGCCGTCGCGGGGCGACCTTGCAACATAGTCACCCGCGATCGTGCCACCCGCGCCGACGCGGTTTTCGACAACGATCTGCTGATCGAGTACTTGCGTCAGTTTCTGCGCGGTGATGCGCGCGACGAGATCGATCGGTCCGCCTGCCGCGGAGCCTACGACGAGCCTCACCGGTTTCGATGGGAAAGCCTGCGACAGCACCGGAGCAGAAACCGCCGCCGCCAGCACTGAATAGACTAAGAGTTTGGCAGCAATCGTCATCGGCACATCCGATAGTTCCTTTCGTGGCGCCCAGCGGGGATCGGCAGGAGCGTACCAAAATCTGACGGTGACGCATAGAGGAAACACGGCCTGGAACTTGGCGCGGTGTACTGCGCCGCGACCCGTGCGCTCTGCTCCTCTAAGAATGCCACTCCGGCTGGCTCGAACCCAGCGTCGGCGAAGCCTTGTCCCAATACGGCTTTGTTTCGGACATTTTCAGCACCGGGCCGAGATGCTTCAACGCGCCGTGGCCGCCTGTGGATTCGATCATGATCGCGTCCAATTCGGCGTCGCTTAATCCCATATCGGCTTCTGCATAATTCACGTGGCCCTGCTTGTAGATATACATGCCGGAGCGGCAAAGCGAGACCCGCACGTGGTAGGAGCCGCCTTCGCGTGCGCGTCGCGCCAGCGCGAGTAGCACGCCGTAGGCGCCGTTATAGCCGGTCGTGTAATCGCAGGC
>JANMXV010000823.1:0-7610 GCA_031381325.1 Betaproteobacteria bacterium
GCCCCCCAGCCCAAGCTGATTTAGACAAATGGCAGACTTTTTATTGGTTTGCAGACAGTCCTACTGAGGTGCTTGAAAATTACACGTCCTATCGCTCTTTGCTCTGGAAGTTTTACCATACAGGCACTCCCAATCCGGCTCTCAATCAGCACGATTTTCTTAAGGTAGTTGACCTCGCTCACGCCATTTATTTTTCCGCAGGCTGCTCCCCAGAGTATTTTTATTCGCAGCTTCGGAATCTTTGGCCAAACGATCAATACTCACGTATTGGCCGACTCGACACTTTGCCGGAGGCCAGGAGGCTACTACACTTAAAGCGGCATCTATGGCCCAGTCACCGGCAGGCTATTGATACTCTCGACCATGTTCGCTTAGGGGCAGCTTGGAATACTTGGTCTCAGACAGGCATTCTTGGGGGGTTACGATTCCTCGGTCAATCGGCTAAAGGCTACTTCACTTTGCTGCAGATGAATACACCCAGCGGCGCCTCCGGGCACCGCTCGTGGCGATGTTGCCTGCCTAAGCATCTAGTATGGATGGCGGGCAATAGGTTGTTTCAGGACGCCTATAAAGAGCTGTGTTTCTACCTGGATTAGCTGTAGCGGGACTATCGCAAAAATATAGCTTTCACCGACTTAATATTCATACGTGAACGAATATTTACACGGGATCGCCCCGTGCAACTGCTTGCTTCAAAAAGTGCATAAGCTTGCGTGGGATCCTGTGTTTGCTTTTCCAAATATCTTTAAGTTTCATCGCATTGGGATAAGCCCATCTTAGGTAGCGTTGCATTGAAAAGTACATACGCCGCAGCCCTTTCTCCGACGAGGATAGGCACCCGAGGTTGGCACGACAGGCATTTACCGTATCAATATCGTTCACTTCGCGCGCTCGCCTTTCTTTTAGCCGAAGAAATTCCCCAAATCTCGTCGACAATCGAGGGAAACAGGTTTCAATACGCTGTAGTATCTGGTCCGCGATGCCCTTTTGGCCCAGGCGCAAGGCGTCACGCGCCTCGCGGATTTTTGGCTCCAAAAGAAACGCCATTTCCTTATCGGAATAGCGATCATCAACGTAAAACCGATAGGTAGTAGCATCCGGGGCTAACCACTGCGCGCGCTCCCACTCCCAACTGCGTATATCAATGACCGCATCAATTCCGGCTCCGGGGCCGCCGTGTTGTGATGTGGGTCCCGCTAAACCCTCCTCCAGAAGACGCATCAGCATGGCGGGGCTTTCAGGCTCGTAGACAAGCACCTGTCGTGGCGCCGCAAACGGCAGGCGTTCGGCGCCGAGTGGAATCTGGTAAGCCTTGCAGGAAGCCGGCGTCATCCTGGTAATGAAATAAGGTGTTTCTGAAAAATTGACCATGGCCGCGAATCCGCTCGACGTGCCTATGAACAGATCACATTTCGTAAGCAACGTGAGTTCATGCCCCAGTCCCAGCCCCAGTGTTCTCAAACTCAGGACGTTGGGTAAGCGCAATAGTTCGATGGGTTTTTCCTGCAGTCGCCCCAACAATATAAACATCACATGCGGATGCTTTCGTTCCGCGTCGCGCAGAAATTCATACCAGTCAAGAACGTCGGAGTCTCGCGCGTAGGAACGCCTTCCGCTATAGCCTGTTGCATCCAGACGCCGGAGCCGTGCGTGTACCGCAACGATCCGCCTGCCGGCAAACCGGGCGGCAACCAATCCTTTGATATCCGGTTCACATCCGATGCTTGGGCGCAACAGGGGAATCCTGCCAAATCTCGCCGCAAAGGCATTAATCCGCTCGTGCGTTTGAATTGTTCGCGTAAAGTATTCGATGGCAGCTACTTCGTCATGCCGGTTCGCCAGGGCTTTTAAATACGCGTTCAAGGCGTTAGCGCTGGCCGCATTGCTCTTTACTTCTGCTTGCAGCCGCGTCAGCAATTCATCACGCGAGCGGTACACCAGTAGATTTCCCAATTTTGGATGGGTTCCAAACGCGCCAAATAACTCACTGAAAAACAGTCCACAGTTCTCCGCGGTCACCAAATCACGCTCGAAGATGCAGGCAGGATATCGCGCGTCGTGGCAGATATAGATGTCCACGCTCTCACAACCCGCTTCCTCGCATTGGATAGCCGTTTGAACGTTCCAGGTCAGTACATCGCCCAGCGCATACGGCATTAACTCGAAATCGTAAATGGCACAAAGGGTGTTTGCAGGCACGGTGATGTACTCTATGAATAGGAATCTGCTTGGATTACAAGGCTATCCTATGCCTGTAGATCGGTTAAGTTCAAGTGCGTAGAATTGCAGTGGCGCATGGAATCCACTAAACTCATTTACAGCGTCAGCCCACAAACAAACGAGTGATTTTACAGGCTATTTCCGATGTTGCACGTTGCCAAATATTTCGATCAAGTTAAGACCGTTGCCGCAGCTATCGACCAAGGCGCAGTAGAGTCGATGGCTAATGCACTAGTGGTGCTGCGCGAGGCCGGCGGCAGGCTATTCTTTATAGGTGCCGGAGGCAGTGCCGGCAATTGCGGGCACGCGGTAAATGATTTTCGCAAGTTGTGCGGCATAGAATCTTACGCGCCGACGGACAATGTATCGGAATTAACGGCTCGCACAAACGACGAAGGCTGGGAA
Source organism: Betaproteobacteria bacterium (assembly GCA_031381325.1). Taxonomy (GTDB): domain Bacteria; phylum Pseudomonadota; class Gammaproteobacteria; order Burkholderiales; family SG8-41; genus UBA5216. Next base: position 2,626 of record JANMXV010000823.1, read on the forward strand.
ACGGTTTTTGCAGCATGGCTGGTGACGAGCAAGCTATCAGACAGGGACGGCATATTCGTGTTTTCGGTCGGTGGTGGTGATCTGGAACGCAATGTAAGCCCCAACATCGTGCGCGCGTTGGAGCTTGCCAGGAAACGTGGTGCGAAGATTTTTGGTGTGGTTGGCCGTGATGGCGGCTTTACCAAAAAAGTGGGCGATCACGTGATCGTAATCCCGACTGTCGATCCGGCGTTGGTCACGCCGCACACAGAGGCCTTTCATGCGGTGGTTTGGCATTGTCTGGTGTCGCATCCCAAGCTACAGCAGAATGCGACCAAGTGGTAGCTACGGCAACCTTTTGCCGGGTTTTGAATTCTCGCCGTTGTGATTTGCCTGGCGTGCGCGGCTTCAACTAAGATCAATGCCATTGCGCCGGGCCGCCTTTCTTGATCGCGACGGGGTGCTTAATCGCTGCGAGGTGCGCGACGGCAAGCCTTACGCGCCGCGCTATTTGAGGGATTTCCGTCTGCTGCCGGGGGCCGCTGCTGCAGTTCGCGATTTGAAAAGTGCCGGACTGCTGGTAATTGTCGTTACCAATCAGCCGGATATCGGCAATGGTTTGACTGGCCCAGCCACTGTTGAGGCGATGCACGACAAACTCAGGCGAGCGATGCCTATTGACTGCGTGATGATGTGTCCGCATCGTCAGGATGAAGGATGCAGTTGCCGCAAGCCCAAGCCGGGTATGCTTTTGAATGCAGCAAAGGCCTGGAAAATCGACCTCAAAAAAAGCTTTATGGTCGGTGATCGTTGGGGTGATGTCGTTGCCGGACAAGCGGCGGGCTGCTATACTCTTTTTATTAATCGCGGCTATAAAGAGCCCCGGCTTGCCACGCCTGATAGCACTGCAAAATCGCTGGTCTCGGCTACGCGCATTATCCTATCCCAAATCTAGATTCTGGATTCCCCCTACATGACCGCCGTTGACAAATTGCGTGTAAAAATCTTTGCGGATGGCGCTGATTTCGACGGCATCATGAAAATGTACGCGAATCCGCTGATTAAAGGATTCACTACAAATCCTACGCTGATGCGCAAGGCTGGCGTAACGGATTACGAGGCATTTGCGCGCAAGCTGCTTGCGGCGGTGCCCGACCGCCCGGTATCTCTGGAGGTTTTTGCGGATGAATTTGACGAGATGGAGCGTCAGGCGCTTGCTATTGCCTCATGGGGCATGAACGTCAACGTTAAAATCCCCGTCACCAACAGCAAGCGCGAGTTCGCCGGCCCTCTGATCCGTAAACTTTCGGCAGCAGGTGTTGCACTCAATGTTACTGCGGTGTTTACGCTTGATCAGGTTCGGCGCGTCACAGAATGTCTCGCTGATGGAACGCCCGCTATTGTTTCAGTCTTTGCTGGCCGCGTAGCCGATACGGGCATCGACCCGGTGCCGCTGATGGCGGAAGCGGTGGAGATTTTGAAGGCAAAGGCGGGGGCCGAGTTGATTTGGGCGAGTCCGCGCGAATTGCTGAATATTTTTCAGGCAGATGCCATTGGCTGCCACATCATTACGGTCACCAACGACATCATCGGCAAGCTGGCGCTGGTCGGAAAAGACCAGGATGACTATTCGCTGGAAACCGTGGAGATGTTTTACCGCGATGCAACTGCCGCGGCATTTTCGATCAAAACAGGCAGTTTGGCCGCGCGGTAGAAGCGCGCGACCAGCTAAGCTTGATTTTTTCCACGTTCAATCAAATTTGAGGAAGCATGAAGAACATCCTAATCACGGGAGGGGCGGGCTATGTCGGTTGCGTACTGACGCCGCAACTTCTCAAAGCGGGCTATAACGTAACGATTTACGATACGTTTTGGTACGGCAATCATCTTCCCAAGCACCAAAATGAGCACCCGAACCTCAAGCTGGTCGAAGGCGACATTCGGGATATCGCAAAACTGGCAGAAGCGTTTAAGGGGATTGATGACGTTATTTCGCTTGCCTGCATTTCCAACGATGCCAGCTTCGAACTCGACGAAAAACTCAGCACCAGCGTCAATCTCGATGCGTTCGAGCCGATGGTCATCGCCGCCAAGAAAGCCGGGGTCAAGCGCTTCGTGTATTGCTCCTCGAGTTCGGTGTATGGCATATCGGACAAACCCGAAGTGACCGAGGATCATCCGCTGCTTCCGGTATCGCTTTATAACAAGTACAAGGGTATGTGCGAGCCGCTGCTGTGGAAGCATCAAGCGCCCGAGTTTACCTGTGTGGCCATTCGTCCGGCGACGGTTTGCGGCTACAGTCCGCGCACGCGCCTGGATTTGTCGGTGAATATTCTTACCAACCACGCAATCAACAACAATAAAATCACCGTGTTCGGGGGCAGCCAACTGCGGCCCAATCTGCACATCCAGGACATGTGCGATCTGTATCAATTGCTGCTTGAACTGCCAGCGGAAAAAATTTCTGGACAAACGTTCAATGCCGGCTACCAGAATCAAAGCATCATGGATATTGCCAAGGCCGTGCGCAAGGTAGTGAAGGAGGAGTTTCCAGAAAAAGGCGAAATCGATATTGTAACGACGCCGAGCGACGACCTCCGTTCCTATCACATCAATTCCGACAAGATTGCGCGCGTGATCGGCTTCAAACCGAAGTACAGCATTGAGGATGCCGCCCGCGATTTGTGCAAGGCGTTCAAGGCCAACAAGCTGCCGAACAGCTTTGATGACGACATCTATTTCAACGTCAAGCGCATGAAGCGTCTCGGCATCAAATGAGCGGTAAACCCGTAGCCGTCGTAACGGGAGGAGCGGGCTTCATTGGAAGCCACATGGTCGACAACCTCCTTGCACACGGCTACCGGGTCCGCGCAGTCGACAATCTGGTGTCGGGAAGGGAAAGTAATATTGCACACCTTTCAGCAAACACTGACTTCAGTTTCGAGAAGGCGGATATACGCGATATCAATCCCGAACACGCCTTGTTCAAGAACGCGCGCCAGGTTATTCATTTCGCCGGCATCGGGGATATCGTGCCTTCCATCGAACGGCCAATGGAATACCTGTCGGCGAATGTCCAGGGAACGGTGCATGTGCTGGAATGCGCGCGGCATGCCAAGGTGCAAAAGCTGGTCTACGCGGCTTCATCGTCATGCTACGGCCTGGCGGCGGTACCTACCCGCGAAGATCACCCGTTGATGCCTGAGCATCCGTACGCGCTCAGCAAGTACATGGGCGAGCAAGCGTGCTTTCATTGGCACAGGGTGTACGGACTGCCAGTCAACTCAATTCGTATTTTCAACGCGTACGGTACGCGGGTGCGCACCACTGGTGCCTACGGGGCGGTATTCGGTGTGTTTTTCAAGCAGAAGCTAGCGGGTACGCCGTATACCGTGGTTGGAGATGGCTCGCAAAAACGGGATTTCCTCTACGTGACTGACGTGGCAGAGGCGTTCCGTCTTGCATCTGAGAGCGAAAAGACCGGGGAAATCTGGAATCTCGGCGCCGGGAATCCGCAGACAGTGAACCACCTCATAGAGTTGCTGGGTGGCGAGCGGGTGTACATACCCAAACGTCCCGGCGAGCCCGATTGCACCTGGGCCGACATTTCAAAAATCTCCCGCGACTTGGGCTGGAAGCAGAAAGTGCCGTTCGAGGAGGGCGTTGCTCGAATGATGAAAGAAATTGACGTCTGGCGCGATGCCCCGCTGTGGGATCCGAAATCTATTGAGCATGCCACTAAAACCTGGTTTCAGTATCTTGGCAAGGCACAGTAAATGCTCGCATCACTAAGCGAAAAATATCGCCACAAGATCAAGACAGTTGATGAGCTTAACGAGATAATTGGGCCGCGCCCGCGCGAGAAAAAAGTCATCATGTGCCACGGGGTGTTTGATGTCGTGCATCCGGGGCACTTGCGCCATCTGATTTACGCCAAGAGCAAAGCAGATATTCTGGTCACGAGCATTACCGCCGATATGCATATCAGCAAAGGCGAGTACCGGCCCCACGTTCCGCAGGACCTTCGCGCGCTCAATCTGGCTGCATTCGAACTGGTCGATTACGTGGTGATCGACCAGAATGCCACACCGCTCCAAAATATTGAGAGTCTGCAGCCGGATTTTTTTGCCAAGGGCTATGAGTACACCGCGACCGGCGTCGCGCCGAAAACTCAGGAAGAAGCCGAGGTTCTGCGCAAATATGGTGGAGAAGTCATTTTTACACCGGGCGACATTGTTTACTCCTCGTCCAGTCTGATCAATCTGGCGCCACCCGCGATTCGCACGGAAAAGCTGCTCACCTTCATGGAGGCCGAGAAGCTGACGTTTGATTCTTTGCGCAACAGTCTTTTGCAACTCAAAGGCAAGCGGGTGCATGTGATCGGCGATACGATTGTCGATAGCTACACCCAGACCGCGATGATCGGCGGGCAGACCAAGACACCGACGATGAGCGTGCTCTACGAAAGGCGCGATGACTTCATCGGCGGCGCCGCTGTCGTTGCCCAACATTTGCGCGCCGCTGGCGCTGAAGTCATTTTCTCCACGGTGCTCGGGGAAGACAAGCTTAAGGATTTTGTGCTCGAGGGGCTGGCCAAGTCGGGCGTGGATTGCAAGTCGATCATCGACACCACGCGTCCCACTACCCATAAAAACGCGATCGTCGCAGGCGGCTACCGCCTGCTGAAAATTGACACGCTCGACAACCGCTCGATTTCCGACGATGTCGTGCAGAAGTTGGCAAACGCCATATCCGCAACGTCCAGCGATGCGGTGGTATTCAGCGATTTCCGGCACGGCATTTTCAACCGGCGGACGATATCCAGACTGATCGACGCCATACCGGAGGGCGCCTACAAGGTAGCGGACAGCCAGGTGGCAAGCCGCAGGGGCAATATCACCGAGTTCAAGGGGTTCGATCTGATCACCCCTAACGAGCGCGAGGCCCGTTTCGCCTTGGCCGACCAGGATACCGGCATTCGTCCGCTGGCGTCCGCGCTCTATGAC
>JANMXV010000830.1:0-3468 GCA_031381325.1 Betaproteobacteria bacterium
TCAAGTAGGGCATCGAGGTCCGCCAGGAAGTCGGGAAACCAGTAGGTGTCCTGTCCGGCCCAGTCCGTGAGACCGTAACCGCGCCAGTCGGGTGCGATGACGTGCCAGTCGTTGGAGAGCGCATCCACGGTGAATTGCCAGGAAGCGGAGACATCCTGAAAGCCGTGCAGCATGAACAGCTTGGGTGCGCCTTGCTGCCCCCAGGTGCGGCAGTGGTAGTTAAGACCGCGAACGCGGAGAAAGACGGACTCGCTTGGTTTCATATTTCAGGCGCTCGCCGCAATCAGCCCACCCGCGCGGGCAAGCGCGGCAAGATGATGGTCAGTATCGCCGAGCAGCGATTCCATTGCCGTGAGCCGTTTGAAATAGTGGCCGATCTTGTATTCGAGCGTCATGCCGATGCCGCCATGCAATTGCACCACTTGTTGTCCGACGAATTTTCCGGAACGGCGTATCTGTACCGTGGCCGCGGAAATGGCCTTGCTGCGCTCCGCCGGATCGGGGTCGTTTACCATCATGGTTGCAAACAGCGCCATGCTGCGTGCCTGCTCCAGACTGACCAGGATGTCCACGGCGCGGTGCTGCAACGCCTGGAAACTACCGATGGCCACGCCGAATTGCTTGCGGGTACGCAGGTATTCCATGGTGATTTCATGGGCTGCGGCCATTGCCCCGACCGCTTCCGCCGCCACCGCCGCGAGTGCGTTGTCAGCTACCTTCTCGATCAGCGGCAGTGCCTTGCCGGGATCGCCCGGGTTACCTATTGCGTCATTGGAGCTGACTTTGACGCCCGCTAGCGTGATCTGGGCGGCGCGCAGCCCATCCTGGGTTTCATAGCTTTTGCGCGACACGCCCTGTGCGTGCGCATCCACGAGAAACAGACCGATGCCCTCGCGGCTGCCGCGATCGCCCGAGATGCGAGCGGAAACGATAAGTTTGTCGGCACAGTTGCCGTGCGCGACGAAGCTTTTTTCGCCGTCGAGTATCCAGCCATCAGCATCGCGCTTCGCGGTAGTAGCAACATCGCCAAGGTCATAGCGCGACTGCGCTTCGCTATGCGCAAAAGCCAACAGCAAGCTGCCGTCGGCGATTCTGGGCAGTATCGCCGCGCGTTGCGCGTCGTTGCCGCCCAGATTAACGAGGCCGCCGCCCAGCACCACGGTGGCAAGGTAGGGTTCAAGCACCAGCCCGCGTCCGAAAGCCTCCATCACGATCATGGTTTCGACCGGGCCGCCGCCAACACCGCCATGGCGTTCTTCAAACGGCAATCCCAGCAAACCCATTTCGGCATACTGCGCCCATTGCGAGCGGCTATAGCCGGCTTCCTCTTTCATGTATTTTTTGCGTTGCTCAAAATCGTAGCGATCGGTAATCAGTTGCTCTACGCTGTCTTTGAGCATGCGTTGTTCGTCGGTGAAATCAAAGTCCATAGATATGTAAACCTTCTGTTTTTCGGATGAGTGAGCGCTGTGCGGTCTACAGTCCGAGTATGCGTTTGGCGATGACGTTCTTCTGGATTTCGTTTGACCCGCCGTAGATCGACGCGGCGCGGGTATAGAAATAGTCTGCCGCGGTCGTGGTCGCCCATTCCGGCCCTATCGGCGGCTCGGTGGCTACGCCCCACAGATGTTCCTGCTGGCGAATCATCGCGTATGCGCCCGCCACTTCCATCAGGATTTCGGTGGTGGCCTGCTGTAATTCGGTGCCTTTGAGCTTGAGGATGGACGACGCGGGATCGGGCGCGCCCGGCGGCAGGTTGCGCGCGTTGGCGACGACGCGCATCTGCGTGATCTCCAGCGCCTTGAGTTCAACTTCAATAGACGCGACTTTCTCGCGGAAGCGCTCGGTTTGAGCGAGTGGGGTGTCGCCGACAAAAACACTGGCGGCCAGCGCTTTGGCCCGCTGCAGGCGGAATTTTGACGCACCGACACGGGCGATGCCCACACGCTCGTGCCCGAGCAGGTATTTGGCGTAGGTCCAGCCTTTGTTTTCTTCGCCCACGATATTCTCGGCAGGCACACGCACATTGTCGAAAAATACTTCATTAAAGTGATGCTCGCCATCGATGGTGGGAATCGGGCGGATGGTGAGGCCCGGCGTTTTGGTGTCGATCAGCAGATACGAAATACCCCGTTGCTGTTTTTCATTGGCGCCCGTGCGCACCAGACAGAACATCCAGTCGGCGTGGTGCGCGCGGGATGTCCAGATCTTCTGGCCGTTGACGACGTACTCGTTGCCATCGAGCCGCGCCGAGGTCCTCAGCGAGGCGAGATCGGAACCCGCGCCCGGCTCGGAGAAACCCTGACAAAACCAGTAATCCAGGTTGGCAACGCGCGGCAGGAAGTGGCGCTTCTGTGCCTCGGAACCAAAGGCGATCAGCACCGGACCTACCATGCTGACATTAAATCCCAACGGATCCGGCGCAGGGGCTAGCTGCATCTCTTCCTTGAAAATGTATGTCTTGACCGGGCCCCAGTCAGTGCCGCCCCATTCGCGGGACCATTGCGGTACCGCCCAGCCCTTGGCATTGAGTATGCGCTGCCAGGTGACGATATCTTCTTTCGCCAGACGTTGGCCCAATTCCATCTTGCGGCGGATGGATGCAGGCTGCGCTGTGCGAAAAAAAGCCCTGACCTCGTCGCGAAATTTTGTTTCTTCGGGTGTGTAGCGTAAGTCCAAGGTACCTCCCTTGTGAATCTAAGCGGAATAAGGCGTGAGCACGCGAACGGGCAATCTATCCCCCGGCGCGCGAACAGTCAATCTCGTGAATTTTCATCAGACCTCGATGACTTTCTGAAAACTTTACTGGTAAGGGATGCCTGGTTTTTAGTCACCGGCGCTGATGTTGGCGATTCATGGAGGCTTCAAATGTTTCCTGAATTCGACGCACGGATCAGAACGTTCGGCTGCGGCTGTTGGCACCACGGCATCAAACGATGTTTCCGCGGCGGCAGCATTGTCGTGTTCAAGAAAGCCCACCGCCAGCGTCCGTGCCTGTTGCGCGCTGCTTAACCAACGTGGCATGCCGATGTCGCGCCGGACATGACCGTTGCCCGCCAGCAGCACAAGGCCCTGCGCAGCGTGCTTGGCCGCAATCGACGCCATCACGGCATCGCGCGCAAGCTGCCCGAGCGCCATGGCCGGCAGCCTATGCGGCGGCAGGGCGCTGCAATGGCCGATGTCGATGCCGCGCTCCTGAGCGGCTTGCAATGCCGGGGGAATGGGTACACTGAATCCCAGCGCCTGCATCGATTCGGCATCGAATACGGCGGGAAATCCGCCACGCACCACTTTACTGATATCTGCATTCGACAGGTTAGCGGCGATCAGCGGCACGTCATATTCCAGCGCCAGTTCAACGAACGACCGATAGGAATCCCAATGCCAATTGTTACGGGCGCCGGTCGATAGCCCGGCAAGGTTGATGACATGCTGCGCGTCGCGCGGCCTTTCGCGACGGGCGCGGTC
>JANMXV010000863.1:0-1556 GCA_031381325.1 Betaproteobacteria bacterium
GTGAGTTTATCCAGATTGACCGCGGGCGAACTTTCAGTGGCAATCCAATCCAGTACAAAATTCGCGCCGATAAACCCGGCGCCACCGGTGACAAGTATCATTTTATGGAAAGAGGTTATGTGCGTAGAAGTAGGCAATCCGCGCCGCCGATGCTACTCTAGCCATCCGGGCGCATCGGCTGAAAAGTCAATTATAACAAATAGATGCAGCATAAAATGCCACGTATTCTGCTGGTCAAAACTTCTTCGTTGGGCGATGTGGTGCATAACCTGCCGGTTGTCAGCGACCTCCGTGCCCGCTTTCCCGACGTCGAAATTGATTGGGTGGTTGAAGAAACGTTTGCGGCGATTCCGCGTATGCACGCGGGCGTAGGCCAGGTCATACCGGTGGCGATTCGCCGCTGGCGGCGTGACCTGCTGCGTACCGACACGCGTGGCGAGTGCTGCGCGTTTCTCAAGCGTTTGCGCGAGCACGAGTACGACGCCATCGTAGACACGCAGGGGCTGTTAAAGAGCGCGCTGTTAACATGCGCCGCGCGCGGCTTGCGCCATGGCCTGGATTGGAAAAGTTCGCGTGAGCCGCTGCGGATTTTTTATGACCGCACGTATCGAGTGCCATGGGGCCAGCATGCGGTGGAGCGCAATCGCAGCCTCGCTGCGCAGGCGTTGGGTTATCCGCTGAGCACGTCAGCAACCTACGGTGCAAATGCGCCGATGCGCGCGTTGCCGTGGCTGCGGGCCGCGCGTTACGCCGTGCTCTTGCACGCCACCAGCGCAGCGCCCAAGCTGTGGCCGGAGAGCCATTGGCGGGATGTATCTAGCTATTTGTTTTTAAAAAATATTATTTCTGTGCTGCCTTGGGGTAGTGCGACTGAGCATGTGCGCAGCGAATGTCTCGCAGCGTCCATGACCAACGCCGTTGTGCCGCCCGCGCTCGCTTTGGACGAGATGGCGGCGCTGTTGGCGCAGGCGCAGGTGGTGGTGGGCGTGGATACTGGCCTCACGCATCTGGCTGCCGCACTCAAAGTGTCGACGGTCGGCATTTATTGCGCCACCGATACTGCGGCAACAGGCATCCATGCGTGTCCGCGCTCGGTCAGTTTGGGCGGGGTGGGCATGTCACCTGCGGTGCAAGATGTCATCGCGGCAATCGAAAACACCGTGTGCCCGGGGCAAGGAGATTTCTATGCGAAAAGTCTATAGCCTGCTGATTGTGCTGGCGCTGCCTTTCATCGCCGTACGCTTGTGGTGGCGCGCGCGGCGCCAGCCGGCGTATCTCAAGCATGTCGGCGAGCGATTTGGCTACTACGGCGCTTTTCAAGCCGCCACGCCGGGTGCGAAGCCGCTCATCTGGCTGCACGCGGTTTCCGTGGGCGAAACGCGCGCCGCTGAACCGTTGCTACGTGCCTTACGCGCAAAATATCCCAGCCACCGTATCCTGCTTACGCACATGACGCCGACGGGGCGCGAAACCGGTGAATCGCTCTTCGGCGCGGACGCGGCGAACCTGTTGTGCTGTTACCTGCCCTATGATTATCCGGGCGCGGTGGCGCGGTT
>JANMXV010000008.1:0-17888 GCA_031381325.1 Betaproteobacteria bacterium
GCCGGTGACGCCGGCGGAGTTTGCCAGGCTCACGCAGATTCCACTGCAAGTGGTGTATGGCGACAACATACCTAAACAGCCGATACCCGACCTGGTGGCCGATGGGCGGCGCGCACAGGTGGTTACTTCAGTAATGTTTGCAGAGGCCCTCAACAAGCAGGGCGGTCAAGCGAGTGTGCTGCATCTTCCCGACGTGGGGTTATTCGGGAACTCGCACTTCATGTTTTCTGATCTGAACAATGCGGACGTTGCGGATCAGTTGTCGCGGTTTTTGAATGCTAAGGGGCTGGATAGCCGGTAACTGCGTCATTGCATCGTTTAAGTGGCTGTGCGCATCGCGCACCGTTTACCGTCGTAACCCCGTGCGCGGTGCGCACCCTTGATCACTGCGGCTTGATGCCGGCCGCCTTGATAACGCCCGCCCATTTCACGGTTTCGCTGCGCAGGTGTTCGTCCAACAGGCCGTTTAAACAGGGCGTGTTCTTACTTCTGGCGGTGCGGTACCAAAACTGCTATAATTTGTACCGTAACGAGTACTTTAAGGATTTCGCCATGAACACGCTTTCCGTTGCCGAATTGAAGCGCCGCGGCATGGCCGCGATTGAGGACAGTCTGCGCCGTGGCCCGGTGCATATTGTTAAACGCAACCGTTCTGCGGCAGTGGTGCTGTCCGAGGACGACTATCAGCGGCTCGCGCATGGCAAGGTGGCGGCGCCCGGCGGCTTGACTGCCATGCAATGGCTGTTGTCACAGCCCACTACCGGCAAGCGTAGCAAGGCGAAGATCGACGCTGATCTCAAGGCCGAGCGCGACTGGTGATTGCTTTCTTCGACGCCAGCGCCTTGATCTACCTGATTGAGGGCAAAGAACCGTTTGCCGGCAAAATGCGCAAAGAACTGGCGGCAGTGGCAAAGCGGCACCCCGATTTGGGGACGGCAGTAAGCCGGCTGACATGGTTGGAGTGCAGGGTGGGGCCGATGAAGGCCAACGACAGTGCAACATTGGCCTCGTTCGATGGCTTCTTCGCCCGCCCGGATTTGGCATGGATAGAACTGACAAGAGATGTCGTTGAGTTGGCTGCGGCAATCCGGGCGAAGCATGGTCTCAGGACGCGAGATGCTCTGCAAGCGGCGAGTTGTTTGCAGCTTGGGGCCGAGCACGTTTTTCTGAGCGGGGACAGTGCATTCAAGCGCGTGAGCGGACTGAAGGTGAGGGTGCTGACGTAATAGCTAATGTAGTGATTAAGAATGCAACACTAACGTGCCACCCGCAAGCCCATCAAAGTTCCGGCAATTTTCCCTGCGGCACCGCCAACAGCGCGCCGTAAATTTTACGATCAATCTCAATGCCATCGCGCAGGTGACGCGCGCGTTCACGCGACGAGCGCTCACCCGGCAAACGGATTTCATCCACACCTGGCTGACGCGGAACGGCTTTGATTTTTGCCAGCATCTCGCTCATGCCGCGCCGGAAATCTTCCCCTGCGAGCATACGCTCCGGATTGATTGCCATGATGAGATAGCCGTAGGTTTTATCGTCGCCGAGTCCGGAACCCGCCAGCACGCCGAGCGCCTGCATCGCCAGCGCCAGCGCAAAACCCTTGTAGCCGCCGAAGGGCAGTATGGTCGCTACTTTCGCCGGGTCGCGCGTGAGCTGGCCCTGGGCATCCATTGCCACACCTTCGGGCAACGCCGCGCCACGGCGCTCCTGAAAAATCAGGTCAGTGCCCATGAACGCGGAGGCGCCCATATCAATTACAAACGGCTCGTGCAACGTGGGAAACCCAAACGCAATCGGGTTGGTGCCAGTCGCCGCACCAATCGAGCCGGGCGCTGCCACGTGCGCGCGGCTGCTCACGCTGTGTATGCCCACCATGCCGGCGCGCGCAACCATTTCAACGTAATGCGCGCTGCGGCCGCTCACCCATGAATTATTCACACCGACAACCGCCATGCCGTGTTCGCGCGCCTTCGCGATCGCAACTTGCGTGGCACGATACATAGCGACCATGCCGTTGTTGTTGCCGCCGTCGAACAGTGCCGAGTTCGACGTCTCGCGCAGCGCGCGCATGGGCCGGCGCGGCTGGCGCAACTGGCGATGCTCGGCGACATTGAGTATTTTCGGCAGCCCCGAGTATTCGTAACCGCACAACGCGGCATCGACCACGTGATCGGCGATGATGCGGGCTTCCTCGGCGTCGTAACCGATTCTGCAGAGCACTGCTTCAGCAAGCGTTTGCGCCTCGCTGGCGCTTAGCCTGACTCTGTCGCTGGAAATGCTTTCCATAGATGCTTCCGTTCAAATGGATTCGGGCTGCGCACGCGGACGGAGTATAACTATTTGTTTTTATTGAATTTTAATGTTCGCCTTGCCCTCTTCCGCAAGCGGAAGAGGGCGGCCGGGTTCAACCCACCTTCTCTTTCTTCGCCGCATTAGCGCTAACTGCATCGGCCATTTTCACCGGCGGCACTACCGGCACGATGCCGCTCATCAGCGAACCCTGCACGGTCTCCATCAGTTCATCAATAGTGAACATGCCGTCGCCGCCCTTGTGCAGGAACTTGAAGTCGTCACCGAAAATTTCGGTATTGATACGTCCACGCTCTACGTGAAACACCTGGCCGTTAATGCTGTCGGCGTGATCCGTAGCGAGATACGCCACCATCGGCGCGACGTATTCCGGGCCGCGATTCACCAAAGTAAGATCGTACTGCTCCTTGGTCATCAGGCCCGCCTCGAATTTGCGGCGGCGGTTTTCTTTCACTTCCGGGGTCAGCGTCATGCGCGTATCTGCCGAGGGGCAGATGGCGTTGGCCGTGATGCCGTTCTTGTAGGTTTCTTTCGCTATCGAGCGCGTCAAACCGATGATGCCGGCTTTGGCCGCGCTGTAGTTGCATTGCCCCACTGAACCTTTGAACGCGTCCGACGAAAAATTGATAATGCGCCCGTGTCCCGCCTGCCGCATGTATTTCACCGCGTGATGGCAGGTATTCCAGTTGCCTTTCAGATGCACTGCAATCACGGAATCGAAATCGTCTTCCGACATGTTCCAGATCATGCGCTCGCGCAGATTGCCGGCGACGTTGACCAGTATGTCGATCTTGCCGTAGCTGTCGACGCACTGCTTGATCATCAGCCCGGCTTTGAGATACTCGGCCACCGAGTCGTAATTGGCTTGCGCCTTGCCGCCCGCCTTGATGATTTCAGCAACCACGTCGTCGGCTGGCCGCTCCTCGGTTTTTTCACCGCCGCGGCCCACGCCCGGATCCACCACGATTACGCTGGCGCCTTCTTGCGCGAGCAATAAGGCGACGGCCCGTCCAATGCCACGGCCCGCTCCGGTAACTACTGCTGCTTTTCCTTTCAGATGCATTTTGAATCTCCCTTGGTTTACGGTTGTGACGCCGACAGAAACCGCCAGTATACCGGGACACTGGACAAGGGATACTGTACTGGTAGATTAGCCATCCCCCACTTTTGCGGCGAAAGGCACACCATGCGAACCCGACTTCATCGCCTGTCGATAATTCTGCCGGTTCTGTTGTTGGCCGCTGTCGCGCAGGCACAGGCGCAATCGGCGTTTCCGGTGAAGCCCGTGCGTCTGATTGTGCCGTATCCGCCGGCCGGCACCACCGATTTTGTTGCGCGCGAAGTCGGCGCCAAACTCAGCGACGCGTTCGGGCAACAGGTCGTGATCGACAACCGGCCGGGCGCGGGTACGCTGATCGGACTGACGCAGGGCGCGCGCGCCGCGCCCGACGGCTACACCATCACCTTCGGCACCTCGGCGGGACTCGCGGTCATTCCGGCGCTCGGCACAAAGATGCCGTTTGATCCGAACCGCGACTTCGTGCCCATAGGCCTCATGGTGTACGTGCCTTACCTGTTGGTAGTGAACCCGTCGCTGCCAGTGCGCAACCTCAAGGAGTTCATCGATCTCGCGAAAACACAACCCGGCAAACTCAATTTCGCCTCACCGGGCGTCGGCACCTCGAACCATCTGGGTATCGAGATGCTCAATGCCTATGCCGGCGTGAAGTTCGTGCATGTGCCCTATAAGGGCGGCGCGCCTGCGATAACAGACCTTGTCGCAGGCCAGGTACAGGCTATTTTTTCAGGCACGCCGCAGGTATCGTCGTTCGTCAAGGCAGGCCGTCTGCGCATCATCGCCGCTGCCACGCCCAAGCCTACACGCGTCGCGCCGGACGTTCCAACCATCGCGGAAACCTATCCTGGATTTGATTGCAACACCTGGTACGGTCTGCTTGCGCCTGCGGGCACGCCGCCGGCCATCACCGGAAAAATCAACACCGAGTTGAATCGCGTGCTCGCCGACCCCGGCGTGATTCAGCGCCTGCTCGATCAGGGCGTCGAGGCCACGCCTGGAACGCCCGCCGCGTTTCGTCAGTTGATCGTTGTCGAAACGGAGCGCTGGCGTAAAGTAATCAAGGCTGCGGGAATCACGGTGGAGAGCGCGCAATAATCGCCCTACCCATGAACCTCCCCGCTCGGGCGGGGACTCGACGCTCCCTTCTCCCCCCGGGAGAAGGGCCGGGGATGAGGGAAGAGACGCCATGTTCACGGTCGCAATTCGCGACGCGCGCGCCGTGGCGTCTCTCCCGAACCGCGCACCCTTTGCAGTTCTCGGTTATCCTTCGCGCTTATTTTCCAACCCGTTTTCAACACCATCAGAGACTAGTTCCATGCCTACCTATCAGGACACTCAACTTTTCATCAACGGCGTGTGGGGTCCCGCTGCCTCGGGTCGTACGCTGCCTGTTGTCAATCCCGCCACCCACGGCCAGATCGGCACGGTCGCGTACGCCGAGAAGGCCGACCTCGACCGCGCACTCGAAGCTGCGGAAAAGGGCTTCAAAGTCTGGCGCAAGGTGTCGGCCTTCGAGCGCTGCAAAATCATGCGCAAGGCTGCGGATATTTTTCGTGAGCGCGCCGACAAGATCGCGCCGCTGATGACGCTGGAGCAGGGCAAACCCATCGGCGAAGCCCGGATGGAAGTGATGGCCGGCGCGGATATCATCGACTGGTTCGCCGAGGAAGGCCGCCGCGCCTACGGGCGCGTGATTCCGGCGCGCACCGAAGGGGTGTACCAACTCGTGGTCAAAGAACCGGTAGGGCCGGTGGCGGCGTTTACGCCGTGGAACTTCCCCATCAATCAAGCGGTGCGCAAACTTTCAGCGGCACTCTCAACCGGTTGTTCGATCATTCTTAAAGCCCCCGAAGAAACCCCTGCTTCGCCATCGGAATTGGTACGCGCATTCGCCGATGCCGGCGTGCCGGCAGGCGTGATCAATCTGGTTTACGGCAGCCCGTCGGAAATTTCGAGCTACCTGATTCCGCATCCGGTAATACGCAAGATCACATTTACCGGCTCCACGCCGGTGGGCAAATTGCTGGCAGGCATGGCCGGGCAACACATGAAACGCGCGACGATGGAGCTCGGCGGCCACGCGCCAGTGATTATTTTCGACGACGCCGACATCGATATCGCGGCAAAGACCATGTCTTTCATGAAATACCGCAACGCAGGACAAGTATGCGTGTCGCCCACGCGCTTTCTGGTGCAGGAAGGCGTCTACAAACAATTCGTCGAGAAATTCGTTGAAGGCGCGAAGGCGGTCAAGGTGGGCGACGGCTTTGACAAAGACACCCGAATGGCGACGCTCGCCAACCCGCGCCGCCAAAGCGCGATGGTTACCAACGTCGCAGACGCAAAGAAGCACGGCGGCAAAGTGCAAACCGGCGGTTATCCCATCGGCGAAAAAGGCAATTTCTTCGAGCCCACGGTCATCACCGAACTGTCGAAGGACGCCGCAGCCATGAACACCGAGCCGTTCGGCCCGCTCGCGATCATCAACCCGTTCAAAACTTTTGACGATGCGGTGACCGAAGCCAATCGCCTGCCGTACGGTCTTGCCGCTTACGCGTGGACACGCTCGGCGAAAACCGCCAACGCCATTGCCGCGCAAGTCGAAACCGGCATGATCACCATCAACCATCTCGGACTCGCGCTGCCCGAAGTGCCGTTCGGCGGCGTGAAAGACTCCGGTTATGGCTCGGAAGGCGGCAGCGAAGCGATTGAGCCGTACCTGGTGTCGAAGTTCGTCACGCAGGCGGGGCTGTAACAACGCGCCCACACTGCGTTCAATCGATCGCCGAATGCACCAGATTGGCGACAATATCCAGCCTGCGGCTGTGCCACGGGTCAGGTATGCGGCTGTTGGTGATGTAGGCGAACGACACGCCGGAATCAGGATCAGCCCAGCAATACGATGTGCCCACGCCGCCATGCCCGAACGTACGTGGCGACGCCAGCGCGCCGAGTCCGCGTATTTTTTCGGACATACCGCGTACGTGTACACCGAGGCCGCGGTGCATCGCCATCCCCATGCCGCCGTCGACCATGTCGCCGGTGTGATTGCGCGTCACAAACTCCACCAGCCGCCGTGAGAAGATACGCGCGCCATTGAGCTTGCCGAAGTTCGCCATCATTTGGTACAGCGCAGCCATGCCGCGCGCGGTGGCGTAACCGCCGCTGCTCGGCACACCAGCGCGGCGGAACGGCGCAGTGTTTTCGTCTTTTAATGCTTGCTGATTGCCCTCGGCGGCAGGCTCATAAATTGAAGCGGCACGGGCATGCTCGGCATCGGGCATGCCGACGAAGATATCGCGTGCAAGGCCCAGCGGCTCGATGATGCGTTGCCGCAGAAAATCGCGATAGTCGATGCCGCTTACTGTCTCGATTAACGCAGCGGCCACCCACAGCGCAGCGCGCGGGTGATAGTGCAGGCGCGAGCCGGGTGTCCATTCGAGCGTAAAGTTACACACTTGCCGGCGCAATTCACCGTGGTCAGTCCATACCGCCGGCGTGACGTTTTGGCTGGGGAATCCCGCGCGATGGCTTAACACTTGCGCGAGCGTGATGTCGCCCTTGCCGTGTTGCGCGAACTCCGGCATGTGATCGGCGATGCGATCATTGAAACTTAGCAAGCCGTCTTCAACCAGTGCCCAGATACCCATTGCGGTGATGACTTTGGTGTTGGAGAACAGCAGCCACAAGGTGTCGGCACTTGCCGCTTTTTTGTTTTCGATGGAAGACTGCCCAAACGTTTCAAACAACGCAAGTTGCCCATGCCGCGCCAGGGCAATTTGCGCGCCGGGGTAGCGGCCTTCGGCAATGTGGCGCCCGATCACGCCGCTCAGCCGCACGAGCGCGGGTTCGTAAAAGCCCAGTTGCGCAAGGCTTGCTTGCGCGAGCGGATACATCGGGTTGCCTGCTGTCATATCATTCATTGAAGCGTCTCCTTCGATGGGTCTTGCGATGTGCTGAGCGTATCGTCTGGTCGTACCTTTCGACGCCGAATATACCCAGTACTACGCACGCATCGCGCGCGCTTTTTTCGCCGCAGGACGATCCCAGCAGCGGTTAAGCCAAGCCTGCACTTTCGGCCAGCGGCTGATGTCGAGCGACAGTGCGCGAAACAGCGCCGCCGCCACGTTAAGATCGCCCACCGAAAACGCCGGTCCGGCGAGCCACTCTGATTTCGACAAAGTAGTTTCCATCACGTCGAACGACGCGACAATTTCATCCCACGCGGCCTTGGCGATTTCGGGCTTACGCTCGGCTTCGGGCAGGTCTTTGGTGTGGCGCGCGTGATTGACGATCTGGCGGTCGAGGCGGTCGGTCTCCCACAGGCTCCACTGCATCGCCAGCGCTTCCTGCTTCGGGTCTGCGGGAATGAGCAGGCTTTGGTGTTTTTTGGCGAGATAAAAATTGATCGCCATCGATTCGGACAATATGAAGCCGTCGTCGTCGATGGTCGGCACGCGACCGTTGCCGTTGAGCGCACGATACTCCGGCGTGCGCGTTTCGGGCGCGCGAGGCAGCCAGTCTTTGTGGTCGTAGGTTAGGCCCAGCTCACCCGCCATCCATAACGTGCGCAGGGCACGGGATTTGGCGGAACCATAAATGCGCAACATGTAGTCCTCCGGGTTCGGTTAAAACCCGGAGTCTACGCGAGGTCGGCGCGCGGCGGGAGTGCTAGCAGGGAGCGCTGCGCGGCCGTGCTGTGCTAGTCGTGGTGCGACTCGGTTTTGGCCGGCGCATGCGACTTAGGCTTGCGGCCGGGCGCGGCTTGCGGAATATAGCCGGAAATGCGGCAGAGTATGCCGTCGATCTCCTTGCCGTCTTTATAGCGAATCGAACGGCACACCATAATGGCGCCACGGGCTTTAAGGTCGTTCACACCGGTGCGCACGTGCGCCAGCGAAAGGCCGGTTGCCGCGGCGATCTCGGAATCGAGGCGCTCGCCGCTATTTTTCAGATAATCCAGAATGGCTTGCATGTCGAGTGTCTTATTAAAGTCAGTCGTTTGAGCTCGGGCGTGGTCGCCGTTGCGTTGGGGGGCCGATGATACAGCAATACAGCGCTTCTGCCTAAAAAAGTGGCACTAGATTCCGCGCGCCAGAGCTTTACCGGAACACAATAATTTATGAAAAATTTAATTAAAACAAATACTTACATTATATTCGCGCATTCATTCCACGAGTCCATATATCGCATAAAATATTGAGGAGTGCTGCGCGGCAGCAGGGTAATACGCCGCGTATTGCGGACTCGCCACTACGCGCTCACGGCATTGTCACGGTTTCAATGCGTGATACAGAAACGGCAGGCTCACATCCATCCGGTAATCAACATCGGAATGGTTGTCGTCGAATTCCTCATAGGTGTGGCGCACGCCCGCCGCCGCAAGGCGCTTGGATAAAATGCGTGAGCCGTAATGAATGTGGTATTGATCGCGCCAGCCGCAGTCGATATAGATGCCGCGCAATGATTTGAGATTCGCGCGGTATTTCGTCACCAGATTGATCGGATCATGCGCGCGCCAGTTGCGCCAGCGACGCGCTATCAGTTCGCCCGATTCGAGATTGAACGGCACACGAAAACCCAAGGGTGCTTGCGGATCCGGATCGTAAGTAGCCGCCATGCAAAGATTCATCATGCAGTGGCCTTCCGCAGACGAGAGTTTTTCTTTTTTCCAAGCCTGCGCGAGAAAGCGTTTGATGCGCCCGTCGTCCAGCCCTTGCGCAATGTTCTTGCGGCCAGCTTCACGCAAAACGCTCCGTACATTCTGAGCGCCGGCTTTGCGCTTGGGCTCACGATGTTTGGCCAGCTCGTTAATCGTATTCGGCCAATCGTGCCAGTAGACGAAATCGAAATACGCATCACCCGAGTGATTCGCAATCGCCCCCCAGTGTTGCGCGTATTTCATGCCGTGAATAATCGAGCCATAGCCGCCGGATGATTTACCGAAGCAGCCGCGATGCTCACGACTCGCCAGTGTGCGGAACTCGTGATCGACAAAGGGAATAATCTCGCGCGTGAGGTAATCGGCGTAGTTGCCAATGGCGGAAGAATTGATGTATTGGTTGCCGCCCAGCGCCGTGAAGCAATCGGGAAAAACAATGATCGCCGGGCCCATTTTCTTTTCGTGAATGAGCCTGGCAGCACGCTCCGGCACGTTGTCGCCGAAGGGCTTCCAGTTCGCATGCGAGAGTCCGGTGCCGGTGAAACCTGCCAGATCGTAGAGCACGGGATAGCGGCGCTTGTCAGCGGTGTCATACTGCGGCGGCAGCCATACGCCGAGCTTGCGCACGTGCGGATCGCCAAGCGGATTGCCTTTGAGAATTTTCGAGCTGCGCTCCAGCACGACCAGCGTGCCGGCGGGGCCTTGGGGGCGTTTAAGGGCCATAGGGATTTGGGTGAGTTGTAATGTGACGCATACTCGCGCCGAATCACGAGTTTACCTGCATCACGAGTTTACATTGACGCCCGCCGCCGGCGCGGCATCAATATAATTGTACGAGGACATACGCAACTTCTGTAGAATTCTCACGCTTAACCCACAGCGTTTACACGAATAATGACCGCTACAACGCAAGACACGCAAGAAAACCCGCACACCGAGGTCAAGAACACGACGTGCTATATGTGCGCGTGCCGCTGTGGCATCAGTGTCACGCTGCGTAACGGGGAAGTTCGCTACATCGAAGGTAATCCCGAGCACCCGCTCAATCAAGGGGTAATTTGCGCCAAA
The DNA here is from genome assembly GCA_031381325.1 of Betaproteobacteria bacterium. Taxonomy (GTDB): domain Bacteria; phylum Pseudomonadota; class Gammaproteobacteria; order Burkholderiales; family SG8-41; genus UBA5216. Next base: position 10,119 of record JANMXV010000008.1, read on the forward strand.
GGCGCATCGGGCATTATGAAGCAGTATTCGCCCGCGCGCCTTACACAGCCGTTGCGGCGCAAACCCGGCGCCGAGCGCGGGGCTGCCGAGTTTGAGACGATTAGCTGGGATGAAGCGTTTCGCATCATGGAGGAACGGCTCGCCCATATTCGCGCCACTGACCCGAAGCAGTTTGCGCTGTTTACCGGACGCGACCAGATGCAGGCCCTGAGCGGCCTGTTCGCGCGCCAGTTCGGCACGCCCAACTATGCTGCGCACGGCGGCTTTTGCTCGGTGAATATGGCTGCCGGCATGATCTACACCATAGGCGGTTCGTTCTGGGAATTTGGCGGTCCCGATCTCGATAAAGCAAAGCTGTTCGTGATGATCGGTACCGCCGAGGATCATCACTCCAATCCGCTCAAGATCGCGATCTCCAAGTTCAAGCGCAGTGGCGGGCGCTTCATATCCATCAATCCGGTGCGCACCGGTTATTCGGCGATTGCCGACGAATGGATTCCGATCAAGCCCGGCGCCGACGGCGCGCTGCTGCTCGCGCTGTGCAGCGAGCTGGTACGCGAGCGTTTATACGACGATGAATTCGTCAGCGAGTACACCAACGCAGGCTATCTGGTGAACGACGACCCGCAATCCCCTGACTACGGTCTGGTGGTCACCAATGGGGTTGCGCCTGCAAACAATCCGCATCGCAGTCACAGTCAGTTGTGGTGGGACGCGAGCATCAACGCCGCGGTGTCGAATCATGCGCCGGGCTGCAAACCCGCGTTAAGCGGCAGATACACACTGCCCGATGGCACGCCGGTGCGGCCGGCATTTGCGTTGCTCAGCGAGCGCCTTGATCAGTACTCGCCCGAATGGGCAGCGCAGATCACGGGTATATCAGCCGGGCGCATACGCAAGCTCGCGCGCGAAATGGGCGAAGTTGCCCGTGATCAAAAGATCACACTGCCTATACGCTGGACCGACAGTTGGGGGCGCACCCACGAAACCTTGACCGGCAACCCCGTCGCGTTCCATGCCATGCGCGGGCTCGCCGCTCACTCGAACGGGTTTCACACCATACGCACCTTGTCGATACTGATGTCGCTGCTCGGCACCATAGACCGCCCCGGCGGTTTCCGTCACAAGGCGCCTTATCCTCGCGGCACGCCACCGGTGTATGCGCGTAATCCCGTCAGCCTGGAAGCGGTGATGCCTGATATGCCGCTCGGCGGCGCACCCCTGGGTTTTCCCTCCAGCCCCGACGAATTGTTTGTGGATGAAGCCGGTGGCCCGATACGCATCGACAAGGCGTTCTCGTGGGAATATCCGTTGGCCATACACGGCATGATGCACAATGTGATTGCCAACGCCTGGCGCGGCGATCCGTATCGCATCGACACGCTGCTCATCTTCATGGCGAACATGGCGTGGAACTCGTCGATGAATACGATGGAAACGCGGCGCATGCTCAACGACCGCGACCCGGATAGCGAAGGCGGCGAATACAAGATTCCGTTCATCATCGTGTGCGACGCGTTCGAATCGGAAATGACGGCTTTCGCCGATCTGGTATTGCCCGATACGACTTACCTTGAGCGTCACGACGTGATGTCGATGCTGGATCGCCCGATTTCGGAATTCGACGGCCCGGCCGATGCGGTACGCGTGCCCATCCTGCCGCCCACAGGCGAGTGCAAGCCGTTCCAGGAAGTGTTGATTGAACTGGCGAGCCGGCTTAAATTCCCTGCGTTTACCCATGCGGATGGCTCACGCAAGTATCGCGACTACCCGGATTTCATCGTCAACTTCCAGACAGAGCCGAACTCCGGTCAGGGCTTTTTGATTGGCTGGCGCGGTGCTGCCGGCGACAAGTCCATGATAGGAGAACCGAACCCGAAGCAATGGGAAATGTACGCCAAGAACAATTGTGTGTATCAGCATCACCTGCCGCTGGAACATACGTACATGCGTAACTGGAATCAGGGCTATAACGATTGGGCCGTCGCGGCCAAGATGCGCCGTTTCGGCGACCCCGTGATGATTCAGCTTTACGCCGAAGTGCTGCAACGTTTTCGTCTGGCGGCGCGCGGTCACGGCAAGCGTCAGCCGCCGGCGCATCTCAAGGATCGCATCGAGCGATACTTCGATCCGCTGCCCTTTTATTACGAGCCGCTGGAAGTGTCGGTCTCCGATAAACAAAAATATCCACTGGCCGCGATTACCCAGCGCCCGATGGCGATGTATCACTCGTGGGATTCGCAGAACGCATGGCTGCGCCAGATTCACACCCATAACTATTTGTTCGTAAACACAAAGACAGCGCAGCAGGCAGGCATCGCCGATGGAGGCTGGATGTGGGTCGAATCCATGCATGGCAAGGTACGCTGTCTGTGTCGTTACAGCGAAGCGGTAGAGCCGGGCACCGTGTGGACATGGAACGCCATCGGCAAAGCACGCGGGGCCTGGCATCTGACGCCCGATGCCAATGAGTCGCAGCGCGGATTTTTGCTGAACCACCTCATTACGGACGAACTGCCTGACGGCAATGGTACTGGCGGCCGCATGTCGAATTCGGATCCGTTGACCGGACAGGCAGGGTGGTATGACGTGAGGGTGCGCATCTATCCGGCTGGCGCCGATGAGGCCAAAGAGAGCTGGCCGCAGTTCGATGCCATGAAGCCGCTGCCGGGAACGAGCAAACTGCAGCGCCTGTGGCAGGCCTTTGTCGCAGGCGCAGGAGAAAAACGATGACGCAACTCGCGCTCGTCATAGATCTCAACGTATGCGTGGGCTGTCATGCCTGCGTCACCAGTTGCAAGGAATGGAATACCTCAGGCGTAGCCGGATCGCTGTCCGACGAAAACCCCTACGGCGCCGACCCCAGCGGTACATTTTTCAACCGCGTGCAGACGTTTGAAGTGGGCGAGTTTCCCGATACGCAGACGGTACATTTTCCGAAATCCTGCCTGCATTGCGAAGACCCGCCGTGCGTGCCGGTGTGTCCGACCGGCGCCAGCTACAAACGAAAAAGTGATGGGCTGGTGCTGATCGATTACGATAAATGCATTGGCTGCAATTATTGCTCGTGGGCTTGCCCGTACGGTGTGCGCGAGTTGGATGAGAATCAAAAGGTGATGAAGAAATGCACCCTGTGCGTTGATCGCATCAACGACACCAGCCTGGCGGAGACGCAGCGCAAACCGGCGTGCGTGCTGGCTTGCCCGACCAACGCTCGGCTCTATGGCGACATACATGATCCCGAATCCATCGTATCCAAGGCAATACGCGAAAACGGCGGCTATCAGCTCATGCCCGAATGGGGCACTAAACCGGCCAATCACTATCTGCCGCGCCGCAACGCCTCTGCAGTGGACAACGAACTCAGCCGCACGGTGGAACAGCAGCGCCCGAACGAACTCAAGGCAACCGACGCACCGTCGAAACCGTGAATCCTGCGTTTTCCGTTATTTTTCTCACCACCTTGATCGGCGCAGGGCAGGGTCTGTTCCTGGCGTTGTTTGCCGTAGAAGCAGGTCTCGTGGGTGCCGGGTACGCTGCTGGGCCGGCGTTCTTTGTCCGGAGCGACGCTATCGCACTGGCCTTGCTCGTCGCCGGGCTCGTGGCTTCGTTTTTTCATCTCGGGCATCCCGAACGCGCATGGCGTGCGGTCGCCATGTGGCGCACCTCGTGGCTGTCGCGCGAAGTAATCGCGCTGCCGCTGTTCATGCTGGTGGTCGCGCTCCATGGTTTGAGCTATTACACCGGCAGCCATCACACAGTCGTGCTCGGTGCGGTGGGCGCTGCGCTTTGCTTTGCGCTGTTCTACATCACCGCCATGAACTACGTCTGCATCAAGTTTCTGCAGGAATGGGCGACACCGCTGACCATCGTCAATTACACGCTGCTGGGCTGTACATCCGGTTTCACCCTCGCAACAGCACTGGCTGCGGCATTCGAGCCTCCATTGGCGTCATCACTTGCGAGGTGGGCGCTAATATTGACCATCGCTGCAGGTGCAGCGCGTATTGCCTCGCTGATACGCAATGCGCGCATCCGGCCCAAATCGACACTGCAAAGCGCCATCGGCATTCGGCATCCGCACATCGTGCAGAAGGCGCAAGGCTTCATGGGAAGTTCATTCAACACGCGCGAGTTCTTCCACGGCAAAACGCGGTCCGTGGTGCAATGCGTAAAATGGGCTTTTTTGTTGCTGGTTTTCGTGGCGCCTATCCTGCTGCTCGCTTTTGGCAGTACAGAGCGCATGCTCCCCGTCGCTGGCTTTGCCTTCGCCATTCAGTACGTCGGATTACTTGCGGAGCGCTGGTTTTTCTTCGCGCAAGCGAATCATCCGCAGAACCTGTATTACCAAGCTACGTCGTGAATATTCAATAAAAACAAATAGTTACGTACATCATCGTGATTGACAGGCCAGGTCTACTCCCTGTACGCGTGACAAGCTTATTCTCTGGTAAGACAGGGCGTTGGATCAGACAGACAGACTTTGCATAACCGTTCGCTTGCTGTAAACTAACCTTTGTTAGTTCACACCTCGGAGTCATCTTGCGTACTGTCAACATCCACGATGCAAAAACGCAGCTTTCGCGATTGGTCGAGCAGGCCGCACAAGGCGAAGCGTTCATTATCGCCAAAGCAGGCAAGCCGATGGTCAAAGTGATTCCGCTGAGGCCGGCAGAAGCGGGAACAGCCGGCCGCCTGGGGTTCATGGCGGGTGAATTTTCCGTGCCTGACGATTTTGACCGGATGGGCGGCAGCGAGATCGAAGGCCTGTTCGCTGCGCGCACGAAGTGAACCTGCTGCTCGACACCCACCTGCTGCTGTGGGCAGCGAGTACGCCGGAACGCCTGTCGGCCAAAGCCCGCACCTTGTTGCTCGACTCAGGTAATCAACTCCTCTTCAGTTCCGCCAGTCTGTGGGAGGTCACCATCAAAAATGGCCTCGAACGCTCTGATTTCAATGTTGACTCGCGCCGCCTGTGGCGCATGTTGCTGGTCAACGGCTATCGTGAACTGCCCGTCACCAGCGAACACGCCGTTGCCGTGAACGATCTGCCGCCCCTGCACAAAGACCCTTTCGACCGCATCCTCATCGCGCAAGCGCGCGTAGAGGGCTTGCTGCTGCTGACCGCAGATAAATCTGTGGCAAATTATGGGGATGGGGTGCGGAAGGTGTGATCTCAGTGCTGGATTTGATTGGACTGGCCCCTTGCCGCCCTGCGCATGCTGCCGGGCGTGCTCACCATGATGTAAGTTGCGCGACCATGCATCGACCAATCCGCAGCGGCAAGCCGTCCGCATTTAATTGAAAGTTGTCAGCCCATGTCAAAGTCCGATTTCTCGCCGGCACGCCGCAACCTGATCGGCGCTGCCACCGCAACCGCAGCTACGTTATGTAGCGCACGCGGCGCACATGCCCAGACCGTCGCAACCATGGGCGAGGTCTACATCAACGGCCAGCGCGCGGCCATGAACACCGCACTGCGTCCCGGCGACCGTGTGCTTACCGGTCCTGACAGCTCATTGGTGGTGGCTATCGGCGAGGATACATTTCGTCTGCGGTCTCTGACCTCCGTAGTGTTTGAAGGCGCGCCGGAATCGCGGCTGGTCGGCGGCCTGCGCGTACTTACCGGCGCGCTGCTGGGCGCGTTTCGTAAGGGCGAGCCGCGCATGTTACGCACGGCGACGGCGACCATCGGCATACGCGGCACGGCGGTGTACATTGAGGCCAATCCCGTGCTCACTTACGTATGCACATGCTACGGCGCGGTGGATCTTGAATGTGTCACTTACCGCTCGACCAAAAAAATCGACGCGCGCGATCACACGCCCAACTACGTGTTCGCACGAGTGCTGTCGGGGCGTTCGATCGTGGATGCGCCGTTTATCAATCACACCAATCAGGAATTGGCGGAACTAGAAAAACTTGCGGGGCGGCCTGCGGTTCTCCCCGTGAATATTCAATAAAAACAAGTAGTTCTAGCGTCCGCTGATCAAAACAAATGGTTATAGGTATTCAACTCACGCTCTTTGCACGCTTCACGCGGTAGGGAGAGAGTGTTGGTGTAGCATCGCCGCTGTTGATGCTGCGCTCACGCGCCACTGTGCGCGAAAACTGCGCCATAAATAAGGAGTCTCCATGCACACACTGCTCACCCGAACACTCGCCAAGTTTGCGGTCGCCGTTGCCATCGCGGCCTGCCTTGGCAGTTGCGCGAATACATCCACGCAACAATCCGGCGTGCAACGCATGTATGTTTTCAACTGCGGCGAATCCACCGTCAGCGATGTCTCGCGCTGGACGCCCGGCGTCAATGTCGGCAGACCCGGCGAATTCAGCGCCAACTGCTACCTGATCCAGCACTCACGCGGGTGGATGATGTTCGACTCCGGCATCAACGACAACGTGGCCACCATGCCCAAGGGCTTTCAGCGCGGCAAGGAAGCGCCGCGCTACATTCTGCGCACGCCGCTGCGCGTGCAGCTTGCCGGGATTGGCGTCGATCCCAAACAGGTGACGCATGTGGCGTTTTCGCACACGCACGGCGATCATGTGGGCAACGGGAATCTTTTCAGCAACGCGACGCTGCACATCCAGCAAGCCGAATACAACATCGCATTCGGGCCCGAAGCGGTGTCGAAATGGAATTTCGAAGTAACCAGCTACGACAAGCTGCGCGCAAACCCTATCGTGCATCTTAACGGCGACCACGATATTTTCGGCGACGGCACGGTGACGCTCATTGCCACGCCGGGACACACGCCCGGCCACCAGTCGCTGCTGGTGCGCCTGCCCAAGCGCGGGCCGGTGATATTGTCGGGCGATATGGTGCATTTGCAGGACAACTGGACGCACCGCCGCGTGCCCGCATTCAATTTCAACCGCGAGCAAAGTCTGCAGTCGATGGAAAAAATTGCCGCGCTGATGAAAGGAACCGGCGCGCAGTTGTGGATCAACCACGACAAGGCGCAGAGTGACCAAATTCCCAAAGCGCCGGCGTATGTCAATTAATGGCAAGGCATGACATCCTAACAACTCGAGCGTTTTCAGATTATTTTGCAAACACAATAAAGGAGAATCAACATCCGTTACGTCGATCCGGTAAACGACATCTTCACCGGCTGCGGCGGATGTTGCCGCTTAGTTCGCTGTAATCCCAATCTCCCGAATGATACGGCCCCATTTTTCAATTTCGGATTTAATGTATGCGCCGAACGCCTCCGGCGTGCTGGTCCATACCTCCAACCCCTGCTTGAGCACGGCTTCACTCGCGTCGGGGCGATTGAGGATTTGCACGATTTCCTTGTTCAGCCGCGCGACTATATTTTGCGGCGTTTTCGCCGCTACGACAAAGCCGTACCAGCTATGCGCTGCCGGGCACGCCAGCCTCGGCAACGGTGGGCAACTGCGGAAATAATCGCGAACGGCGAGTTGTGGTGACGGCAAGCGCACGCAGGCGACCGGCGTTGATGCTGGTCGCCGCGCTCGGCAATGAGGCAAACGAAAGCTGCACCTGTCCTGCGATGAGATCGACAATCGCCGGCCCGCCGCCTTTATACGGCACATGCAGCAGACTGATTTTCGTCATCGACTGCATCAGCGCAGCAGCGAGATGTCCCGCGCCGCCGACGCCGGAAGAACCGTAAGCAAGCACGCCCGGCCTGGCCCGCGCCAACGCAAGCAAATCCTGCACCGACTTTACCGGCACCGACGGATGCACTACCAGCACGCTGCCGCCGGATACCGCCAGCGCAACCGGCATGAGTTCCTGCA